>JBBTYT010000009.1:0-35658 GCA_038061695.1 Patescibacteria group bacterium | reverse complement strand
ATATACCTGCTTGGACAACTCTATTATCTCTTTGTAAAACTCATCTATCTTTTTTAACTCTTGATTAGGCTCTAATTTTTTTTCTTGAACAGCTTTTTCTGGATCCATAAACACTTGAATCTCTTCATCTGGTAATCCTTTTCCTGCTACTCCTATCACAACTTCTGTTTCTGGCTTTGAAGACACAGGAGTCTCTCCATTCTCAGAAATAATATTTCCTTTTACACCTTCTGTTTCTGGCTTTGGAGGTATGGCTTTTTTTGTATCTCTACTCACAACATCATAACGAGCTAATCTACCTCTCTCTTCTTCTAAATGTCCGCGTAACTCTTTTATGCGCAACTTATCCTCTTCCGTAGGATTAATCTTTTTAATTAACTCTTTAAGCTCTGGGATAATTCTTTTAAGTCCTTCTTCATGCACAACTGTTTCTTTTTTCAATTTTTTCCCTTTTTTACTATATCTCTCCTTTGACAACTCTATAATATCTTGAGAAAGCTTATCTATCTCCTCTTCATCTTTTCTCATCTTTTCTATTTTTCTCTTTACTTCCCTTAGTTTTTCTAATAAATAGGTTTTCGTTCCACTACCATTAATAATAATATCATTTTGCCTAAGAATCTGTCTGATTTTATCAATAGAGATAGTTGACAGTGCTTGCGGATCACTATCAACTAATGCCAACAACTCCTCCGCCTCTTTAGATAGCTTGATTATTCCTTTTTGTGCTACTCTATCAGCTTCAGTTGAAGACCCGTCTTCATCCGCCTTTAATACGACTGACTCATCACTTACTGACTCATACTCCATTTTAGTTAAAGTCTCTTGCACCTTCTTGAGCTCTTCTCTATAAAATTCCTCTTGCTTAATATATTCCTCTCTCGCATCTTCACTTATCCCGCTCTCTGCGGCGAGAGATGAAAACTTATTAACCTCTCCTATTAATCTATAAGATTCATCTAGAACATGCTTGTAAAACTTTGGATTAACATCTTTTCTTTCTCTTAGAACTCCATCATTTCTAAGAGAAACATTTATATTGTTTATTAGATCATCAGTATCTTCTTCTGAAAATTTTTCCATAATCTTTAGATTATTTTTTTATAGATTGCATAATATCAACACTCTCCTCCTTAAACTTCACAATCTCCTCACCTACAATATCATCAAAATTATCTATTTTTGATCTTAAAAAATCCAAAACCTTATCACCCTCATCATCTCCTGCTGTTTCATCAAAAAGTTTACTCATCTCATCTTGATCTTTCTCGCTTAAAATCTCAACAACTCTAAACATTACATCTTGAAAAATTATCTTACCAATTCTTAAAAGCATCTCCTCTTTTTCTTTTTCCGGCAAATTATCTATCCCCAATTCCTTTATAATATTTTGTTGTAGTACTTTATACATAAAATTAACTTAATTATTTTATCTAAATTAAATATTGAGTAATTTTAACATAAAAATATATAAATATCTATGGGTATTAAAAGTTATCCACAACCAAACTATTGACTTTATTTGTATTATTCTTGTATACTATTTATTGAGTGAATTTTCACTCCGGTCCCAAATAGGTTTTGTCGCATTTCAATTGAAATGCGACCTTTTTTTATTTAAATAATATTAACATAAAAAATAAAAAGTTATCCACAACCAAACTATTGACTTTATATATTATTCCTATATACTATTTATTGAGTGAGATTAGCTCCTTCCTAATCTAGTTCTCTCTCTCTTAGCCTTAGGTCGCATTTCATTGAAATGCGACCTTTTTTACTTAAAATCACTGACTGTTTTAGACTACATCCTTTCAGGTGCTTCAATTCCTAAAAGATTTAATCCGTTTTTTATTGTAATCTTTACAGCTTTAACAATCGCTAATTTATGAGATTGATTATCTCCTCCATCAAGAATCTTTTCTTTTGCATACCAACTATTAAATTCAGAGGCAAGAGAAAATAAATAAATTGCCACATAATGCTGGTCATAATTTTCCGCTGAACGAAGAACTACTTCCGGGAAACGATATAATAATCTATCAATTCTAGTAATACCATAGTCACTCATGACTTTATAATCTATAGTGGCTTTTGGTGCCTTAAATAACAATGATGTACACCTTGTATGCGTATATTGCAAATATGGACCAGTATCGCCCTCTACGGCGACAGACTTGTTAAAATCAAATACTATATTACTTCCTGCAGAAACTCTGGCGATAGAGTATTTTAGAGCTCCTAGAGCTATTTGCTCCGCCATAGGACCATTCTTATCAATATCAACAAAACGATTAACAATATATTCTTTAATGCTCCCTAAAAGATCGCTAACAAGAGGAACATTGCCAACTCTTGATGACGCCTTACCGCTCGCAAATCTCAAGCGACCATGCTGAAGATAATAAGATTTATTTTCCTTGCCGTCATCTATTAATTCTGACGCTTTTTTAACAAGCTCAAAGTGCTGTTTCTGCTCAATGTCAGTTATGGTTAAAGATTTATCAAAAGAAAATCTTTGAGATTTAATCTTGAGCAAACCAATATCTTTCCCTAAATATGTCGCAAATCCTGCGGAATTTATAAAGACATTATCAAATAAACCATACTTACTTCCCTTAAATATTATCGCCCCATTTGATTCTTCAAATATAGCAGGAGTATTTTCTCTCACTATTTTTTTTCCAACTTCTTCAGCCTCTGACTCAAAAATAATATCATCAAACTTAGAATCTAAGTGAATCATTATACTCTTAAAATAATCAATGGAAATATCCCGTCCTTTGATATAAATATTAAAGACATTACATGGAAATTTATTATAGATAATATTATTAATTTTATCTACTTCTTTTTTGACTTCATCATCATTTTCATATCTTTCTACACCATATACATATGCCTGCCCGATCTTTTCTATTGTTATTGAATCTTGCCAACCCTTATTGATAATACCCCACACTGCTTTTGCAATACCCGGCGAAACATCGGACGGAAAAACTACAACGGTAACCGAGGCACCAGCAAAAGCTAATATTCTAGAGATAGATTCGCCAACTATATTATTCACCAAATGACCAATATGAAACGGCTTAAATAAATTCGGCGAACTATGTTCAATGAGATAACGCTGTCCTGAAAGAATATTTCCTCTTCCCCAATCATTACCACTCTTAATTATATTATTTAAAGAGTCAGAAAAAAATTCGCTTTTCAAATAGAAGTTTAAAAAACCTGAACCAGCTACTTCTATTTGTTTAAATTTTTCTCCTTTATCAATCTCAAGAATTTCTTTTTTTATCTTTTCTGCTATAGACCTTGGATTATCATTTGATATCTTGGAGGATTTCATAGCTATATTTGCTGAATAATCTCCGAAAGAAAAATCTTCAGGATGCTCTATTTCAAAATCAGGTATCTTAAAAAGAGAAAAAACCCCTTTTTCTTGAAGGTTTTTAAAAGCATCTAATATTATATTTTTAATGTTATCTTTCATATCAATAATAATTATTATATAGCATAATTTAATAATAATACAAAAAAGATAAATTCTATTTGTAAAATCATCTATCGTAATATATTATGATTATATAAAAAAAATAATAGAAAAAATGCCAAGATTAGCAGAGAATAAAAAAGCATTATTTGATTATGAGCTTATTGATAAATTTGAAGCTGGTATTGTTTTATATGGATTTGAAGTTAAAGCTATTAAAAATGGTCTTTTAAATATGCGTGGCTCATATTTAATAATAACCAGTGATGGTGTCTTTTTAATAAAGGCACACATATCACCTTATCAAGCAAAAAATACACCTCAAAATTATGACCAGGAAAGGGCAAGAAAAATTCTTTTAAGCAAAAAGGAGATATCTTATTTAATAGGAAAAACAGCTGAAAAAGGCTTGACATTAATACCTATCTCTGTATATACTAAGGGACGCTTGATAAAGCTTGAATTCGCATTGGTTCGCTCTCAAAAAAAGTTTGAAAAAAGAGAGAAAATCAAAGAACGAGAATTTAAGCGTTCTGCTAATAGAATTCTAAAAGAACAAAATTAGCTGATATCATTCACAATTTTTTGGGGATGCAGGGCTTCGACAAAGAGATCTTTTTTAAAATATGCAAACTGAGCTGTGGTAACTCATAAAACTGCCTCAAAAGATAAGTGCAGACTTATTTTCAAAGACAAAGGCTCTGTTTGCAAACGCATTCACTCCTTTAGCTCTTGCGAGAGTTTAATATAACTTTCGCCATCCGAACCACTCACTTCCGATAAGTGGAGCTTGGGTGTTATATCATCGGGATGCGTAATCTGCTTCCACAGCAGGTTATAAAGGAATAGTGGATAGAAACTTTGGTTTTTTGTCTAGCTTTAGAGCCAATGTTTTGAAAAATTTAAACAGACTATGTTTGTAGAAGTATTTTAAAAAACTTTTTGGATGCGAGTTCAACTCTCGCCATCTCCACATAGAAATATTATTAATATTTAAAAAATAAAAAACATTATTAACAAACCATTTAGAAAATTTGAACCAAGAATACCAAAACCAAGATCAAACGAACAGATAACGGTTCCTGAAGTTAGGCTTATAAATGAAAATGAAAATAATGTTGGCGTGATTTCAATAAAGGAAGCGCTAAAAATGGCAAAACAAGCGGAGCTTGATCTTGTAGAGATATCAAAAGATGCTGTTCCTCCAGTAGTTAAGATAATAAGTCTTGGAAAATATCTTTATCAACAAGGAAAGGCTAGTAAAGAAAAAAAAATCAAACAGAAAACTTCAGAGCTAAAAGTCATAAAAACAGGGTTGGCAACTTCTGAACATGACTCTATGACAAAGATTAAAAAGCTTGAAGAATTCTTGGAAGATGGAAATAAAGTAAGAGTTGAGATGTTTCTAAAAGGAAGGCAGAGAGCAAATAGAGTATTTGCTAGAGGAAAATTTGAAAAATTCTTAAGCTTAATCACGGCAAAACACAAAACAGAACAACCACTCAAAAGTCTACCTACCGGTTTCTCAATAACATTATCAAAATAATAATAAAAAGATGGGGAAATTAAAAACAAGAAAATCTATTACGAAGAGAATGAAATTGACAAAAAATAAAAAACTTGTCAGAAGAGCGGCAAATCAAAATCATTTCAATGCAAGAGCGAATGGAAATGCAACAAGAAGAAAACATGTTGAACAAAATATTCATTTAAGCGATGTAAAAAAATTAATTAAACAAATCTAAATTTAAATTTTAAAAAAGCTATGTCAAGAGTTAAAAGAGGCGTTATGGCCAACAAAAGAAGAAAGAATCTAAGAAAGGCTACAAAGGGATATAAGTGGGGTAGAAATTCTAAGTTAGGTAAGATGAAAGAAGCAACACTCCACGCTTGGTCTTATATGTTCGCTCATAGGAGAAAGAAGAAAGGTGATTTTAGAAGACTCTGGAATATTCAAATAAATGCCGCGGCAAGAGCAAATGGAACAACTTACAGTAAACTTATCGGAGGTTTAACTAAAAATAATATTACTGTAAACAGAAAAATGCTAGCATCTTTAGGGCAGGAAAATCCTGAAATATTCTCACAAATAGTTCAAAAAGCCTCAAAATAATCTAAAAACAAACTCGAACAAAAAAAACCGTCTAAATTATTAGTTAGATGGTTTTTTTGTTTGTATGGTATAATAGCTCTAAAAGCTAACAACTACAATCTAAAACCTAAAGAAAAATATGTTTTTTAAACTTTTTAAAATATCCATCTACGGTTTTGCAATTTCTTTTCTCATCTTACCATCCATCGTCTCAGCTCATGTCAAATGGTTCGTAGATAAAAATAATATCATAGGGTATGTTAATCAAGAACCTACCGGCATTTATATAACAGCTTGGTTAATAATAACAACTATAATAATATTAGTAGGGATACTTCTTGAAAAATATCTTCCAAAAAAATCAAAGCAAACAGAATACAAAATAAACTCCCTTGGACATAAAATAGCATCAATTTTTTCTATTATAATTGGTCTTTTCTTACTCATAGCCTCATACAAAGGATTCCTATTCTCAGATAATCTTTCTGACTTAGGATTTTTAAAATCTATCCTTATTGCAATCCAAGCTCTCATTGGTTTTGGATTTTTAATTGGCTTTGGAGTTAGACTACTATCTATTCTTCTGATAATCCTTTGGACATTTATATTTTTATATCTTGGCCCAATAAACACACTAGAAGCAATTTGGGTTTTTGGAGTAGCTATCTTTTCTTTAATATACGGCAGAGCGCACTTTAAAATGGCAAAATCCAGTGATTTTTCAAATAGATTTTTTCTTCTTCATGAAAAATATGCCATACCAATATTACGACTAATGATCGGCATAGACTTATTAATATTAGGATTTACAGAAAAATTACTAGAACCAGAACTTGGTCTAGCATTTTTAAATATATATAATTGGAATTTTATGCAAAATATAGGACTAGACTGGTACTCTGATTATTTATTTGTTTTATCGGCAGGATTCGTTGAATCTATACTAGGTCTTGTTTTTATATTAGGTATAGTCACAAGATTAAATGCTGTCATTGCATTAGTCATATTCGGCATACCAATATTTTTCATGGGTCCTTTGGAGCTTTTTGGCCATTTACCTCATCTTGTTATAGTCGTAATGCTATTTATATTTGGATCAGGAGAAAAACTTAAACTTATCCAAAACCATAAAATAAAAATTGCATAACAAGATTTTTTAATTTTATTTTTTCTTTCCAAAATAAAAAATAATTACACCACATAAAACTCCTATGGAGTCCATAAAAACATCTTTGATATCTCCGTGTCTGCCAAAAACAAAACTCTGATGAAATTCGTCAGAAATTGCATAAAAAGAAGCTATGATAAATACATAAAAAGCAATTTTTTTAAAATCTATCTGTCTTTTAAAAGTTTTTAACCACGCATTAAAAACCAAAACAGCTAAAATAAAATATTCAAAAATATGAGCAAACTTTCTTAATATAAAATCTGCTTCAAAACTACTCTTAAGATTTGGAATTGATGATAAATAGAATATTAAAAAACCCCATAATAAAACCGGTAACCAGCTCTTAAAAAAGAGATTCATTTATTTTATGATAGAAATTATAAATAAAATACCTCCTGATAATATTATTGTAGCACTAAGCGGAATACTAAAAAATGATGAAACCAAGAGACCTAAAATGGTAATTAATACCCCAAAAAATAAAGATAATACGGTCATCATTCTAAGACTTCCTGATATGTTCTTTGCTATTGATACTGGCAATATAGTCAAAGCGCCCATAAGTAATGTTCCTACTACCTTAATACCCAAAGCTATCACGCAAGCAAGCAAAATCAAGAATATAAAATTTAGTCTTCTGACTGGAAATCCTTCGCTTTGCGCCAACTCTTTAGAAAATGTCATATGTGCAAAATTTCTAAAGAAAAATAGCGTTAAAAATATAATAAGCCCTCCTATTATAATGGTAAGATAAAGATCAAGACTTGTAACATTCTCTATGTTCCCAAATAAACCGTCTATTAAAACCTCTGAATCCTCAAAAAATACCATACCCAAAGCCAGAGACATTGTAAAAAATATTCCCACTATAGTTTCAAGAGATGTTTTTGATCTTTTCTCAATAAAATGAATTCCAAAAACAGCTATAATTAATGCTGTAAAAGCACCAAAAAAAACATTGATACCAAAAAATAAAGACAATGCCATTCCAGGTAAAGCAACGTGCGATAAAACATCTGAGACTAAAGCGAGCCTTCTTAAAATTATAAAGACGCCAAAAATAGATGCTGTAATTCCAACTATTAAAGAGACTATGATTACATTAATATCCATATTTTATCATTTAGAATAAATCAATGTTTATGATCATGATGCACATAAAAACCAACACCCTCACCGTAAAGCTGATTAAGCTGTTCTGGCGTTAAAACAGATTTTGGAGCTCCTGAACACATCATTTTCTTATTCAAACATATAACATCGTCGGCAAAATCATAAACAATATTTAAATCATGGGATATTAAAATAAGAGTGAAAGAAAGCTCCTTTGCAAGTTTTTTTAATAAAGGATATATTGTCATCTCTCCCTCAACATCTATATCTGCTGTAGGTTCATCAAAAAGCAGAATATTAGGATTTCTAAATATCGCCCTAGCTATCAAAACTCTTTGGAACTCTCCTGACGATAACTCGCCTATTCTTTTATCAAAATATCTTACTGCATTAACAGACTCTAACGCTTTTTTTATACTATTTATAATAGTTTTTTTAGGAAACCAAAATCCAAATTTAACATCTGCATGCAAAAGCATAAATTCTAATACCGTCATCGGTATGCTTTTATCAAAGTCAAATCTCTGAGGAACAAATCCGATATTTGGTTTCTTCCCCCAATTTATTTCTCCCTTATAATCAATGAGCCCTAAAATCGCCTTAAATATGGTTGACTTTCCAGCTCCATTAGGACCTAATAAAGCAAGCGTTTTCCCCTCCTCTAATGAAAATGAAATATTATCAACAATCTTAACTTTGTTATATTTCACCGACAAATTCTTAACCTCCAAAATACTGCTCATTCTGTTTTTTGATTTAAATCAAATAAAAGATGTTCTACATTGACATTATGTGTTCTTGCTCCTGATTCTATAGTATCAAAATCAGCTGCAAAACAACCTACGCAATGAAGTCCATAATTAAAGAAGACCTCGATCGTTTGCGGATATCTTTTGACCACTTCGGATATCGTCATCTCCTTCTTTATATTCTGGATCTTTACGACGGATTTTTTAACAACTTTTTTTATCTTTTTAATTTCAGACTTCTTAACGATTTTTTTAACTTTCTTTTTTACAATTTTCATATTTTTAATATCTTTTTTAAAAAATTAAGAAGAAGTCTTAGCTTAACGCGATTTAATTCTACTTGTCAACAAATATAAACGATCGACTATATTGATATTGTATCATGTACACTCTCTTCTTTTGCTGGTATTAAAGATTCGTCTACCGGCAAGGTAAAGAAAAAAGTCGTCCCTTTCCCATCTTCAACATCAACCCAAATTTCTCCGCCATGTCTATTAATTATATTTTTTGCTATAAAAAGCCCTAATCCTGTCCCATCTGTCTGCATCTTAATAACATTTGAGCCCCTAAAGAATTTAGAAAATAATCTATCCCTTTGATCTTTTGGTACTCCAACGCCTGTATCTTTTATGCTGACTCTTATAAAAGAATCATTCAACCTTACCAATTCTATAGATATACTCCCTCCATTTTGTGTATATTTTAAAGCGTTGTCTAAGAGATTCTGTAAAACAAGACCTATTCTTGCATAATCAATTTTAATAGGATTAATATTATCTCTTGTTTTAATAAAAGAAATCTTTATCTTCTTCTCTTCGGCCTTAAGCTCATATTCGGCTATATTTTTCTTTATTAATTCTGAAATGTCAAAATAGGAAAATTCGTAACCAAACCTCCCCTCCTCTATTCTTGCCACATTTAACATATCACCTACAAGTTGGATTATCCTCTCATTGGAATAGTATCCTTTCTGTAAAAATTCCTTCTGCTCACTTGAAATAGCTCCGACATCACCATCTATAAGCATTTTAAATATCCACTTAATTGCAGAAAGCGGAGTTCTTAATTGATGAGCCGCTATTGAAATAAACTCTGATTTCGTTCTTGATATCGCTTTCTCTCTGGAAATATCTCTCAAAACTTTTACATAACCGCTTATAATACCGCTTCTATCGTAAGTTGGAATTGTTGTTACTTGAAGTTCAAGTTCTCTTGGTTTTGTTATTTTTACCTCAAATACTACAGGCTTACCGTTCTCAGTTGGAATTTTCACAATATCATCAAATGATTCAGGATACAAAATCATCATCAGAGAGTCATACTTATCACTCTCTTTCAAAAAGTTTATATCTGCCTTTTTTCCAAATATATCTTCTCTTGTAATTCCTAAAATTATTTCTGCCATTGGATTTATCAGTAGTATTCTAAAATTTATATCATACTGAATGACACCACTAATAAGATTAGAAACTATCGCCTCCGTCTGTCTCTTTTCCCACTCAATATTATCTGAAAGACGAACTATCCTTATGCCATACCTCACTAAAAATATTGAAACTATTGTAAATATACTAATACCAAAGATAAAAAGCATAAGTATATTTTGCCACGCCATCCATGCCTTTGCGTAAGATTCTTCAATGACAACAGCTAAGCCTAGCTCGCCTATCGATTTTATTGTAGCCTGAATCTTCTCCCCGCTATCATTAAAGTATACAACTGGAAAAGTGTAATCGTGCTCTCTATATGTCATACTATTTATTACATTTTTGGACTCTCTATTATACCAAAAAGCCTTCTTTATTAAATCTATTCTTGCTAGAGATTCCCCAATCTTTGATGAATCATAATGATCAATAATAAATCCATATATATCAAAAAGATACATTCTTTCATTATTATAATCATTCGCCTCTTTTGCATACCCCATCAAAGCATCCTTTATATTTATACTGACATATACAACACCTTCAAAATTTGAATTATTAAAAGAAACTTTTCTTAGAGCAATCATATTATGCTTTAAACCTTCAATATTATGTACAAAACCGACATAAGAACCATTTTGTATTGCTTGCTGAAAAAAAATTTTATCTGAAATATTTTTTAAACCATCCCCCTTAACAACAACACCATTAAATGATTGCAATATTTCATTGCCGTTTTTATCTATTAATACAATTTCATTTACAAACCTCTTATTACTCAAAAAATTCAATACCTCATCCTGACTCACTTTATCCAAGTTGCCTGATAATGCCCTCTCAACAAAAGGAGAGATTGTTAACTCAATTGCTATATCATTAACACTCTTGGTCAATAAAAAATTTAAATCTGATTTTATTTTTTCCGCCATCTCAACCTGATGAGTAAATATTCTATCTTTTATAGAATTAAGATTAGGGGTTAACCACAAAAAATTCAAAACAACCACTAAAATAATGATTAGAAAAAAGCTCCTCCATAGCATTATGAGAGGCATCCTATTTACTATTTTTTTAAATTGAGTTTTATCCATTAAACTATAATATCCTCATCTCTCCCCACGAGTCTCCCTTACTAACACCTACAAGCATAGGAACTTTTAATTCGTATGCTAATATCATCACATCTTTTATTTTTATTGCTATATCGTTTATTATATCATTTTTTATCTCAAAAACTAACTCATCATGAACTTGTAATATCATCCTGATGCTATCCTTAGTTTGTTTTTGTAAAATATTCTTATCTATCTCTATCATGGCGAGCTTTAATATATCAGCTTCAAGTCCTTGTACAGGCATATTCTGGGCCATTCTCTCTGCTGAATTTCTTAAAATCCAATTTGGACTTTTTAAATCAGGCAACCAACGTTTTCTACCAAGTTCTGTTTTTGCATAACCATGTATTTTTGCATAGCATATAGAGTCCTCTATAAACTTAGAAACTTTTTTAAAATTATTAAAATATCCATCTATAAAAACTTTTGCCGTTGTCATATCAACATCAGCCGCAACAGAAAACCCCTTAATACTCATGCCAAATAAAATGCCGAAATTTAGAACTTTTGCCATTCTTCTCATCTCCTTCGTAACATCTCTCTCTGAAACATTATTAATCTCCATAGCAGTGGCAATGTGAATATCCCCTCCTTCGTTAAAAATTTTAATCATCTTTTCATCACCAGAAAGATGAGCTATAATCCTAAGCTCAATTTGAGAGTAATCAAATGCGACAAAAGAATAACCTTCTTGAGATACAAATGCTTCTCTTATATCAGATGAAAACTCGCCTTTTTGAGGAATATTCTGCATATTTGGATCAGATGAGGAAAGCCTACCTGTAGTTGTACCAGCTTGATTAAATGTTGTATGAATTCTACCGGTCTTTTTATTTATTAATTCAGATAAAGCATCCGAGTAGGTAGTTTTTAATTTAAAAAATTCCCTATAATTAAGGACCTCGTTTACTATCTTATGATTTTCTTTAAATTTTTCCAATTCGCTCTCATTAGTAGAGTATGCCCCTGTCTTTGTTTTTTTAATCTTAGCTTCATTTTGAATTCTTAAATCCTCAAATAAAATAATACCTAGTTGTGATGGAGAGTTTATATTAAAGACTTTACCGGAAAAATCATAAATATTTTTTTCCAAAATTTTTAACTTCTTTTCTAGTTTTTCAGATAAGATATTCAGCTTATCAGGATTTACACCAATCCCCGTCATCTCCATATCGGCTAAAATATGTATGAGTGGCATCTCTACATCAAAAAATATATTTAAAATATTATTCTGTTTCAACTTATTTTCTAAAATTTCTTTTAGTAAAAAACAGAAATATGCTTCTTCGTTTTTTACATCTTCTTCAGATATATCTTTTCCAAGATGCTCAAGAATAATATTTTTTAAATTATAACTTCTAAGACCTGGTGATAAAAGATAAGAGGCAATCATCACATCAAAATACTCACCTTTTAAAAATATATCCCTCTCTCTTAATTTTTTAATTATAATCTTAAAATCAAAACCAATTTTTTTGATTTTCTCGTCTTCCAAGATAACTTTTGCATCATCAAATGATGCGGATATAAATTTTGAATCAAAAGAAAATAATACTGTTTCATCAAAAATAGAAATTGCTATGCTTTCTATTTTTTTTATAAGATCTAGATCTATTTTTTTAAAGACTTCGACATTTGCTGTGCTATATATCTCTTCTTTTTCTCTATTTTCCACCTTTAAATTCAATCTTGATATTAAAGTAAAAAAGTTCAATTCACGAAAAAGCTCTAATACATTTTTTTTATCATAATCCCCAAATCTTGCTTTCTTAAAGTCAAAATCAATATCCACATCTCTTATTATTGTAGCTAATCGCTTTGAAAAAAATGCTTGATCTTTATATTCTGTAAGCTTATCGCTCAATTTTTTAGGAATAAGAGCTATATTCTCGTAAATATTTTCAAGAGTTTTATATTCAGATAATAACTTACTCGCCGTCTTATCTCCAAATCCAGGAACTCCGGGTATATTGTCAGATGGATCGCCTTTTAAGGCTTTAAAGTCAACCATTTGACTTGGATCTAAGCCGTATCTTTCAACTACCGCTTTCTCATCATAGATAATAATATCTGATATTCCTTTTTTTAAAGTATAGATTATAGTATTATTATCCACTAATTGCAAAGTGTCCAAATCCCCAGTCAACACTATATTTTCAATATCCGGATTTTTATCTTTTGAAAGCAATGTTATAGTTCCTAAAAGGTCATCGGCTTCAAAGCCGGCCTTCTCAAAAATTGGAATATTAAACGCCCTCAACACTTCCTTAACTTTTTCAAATTGTGGAACTAAATCCTCTGGCGTAGACTTTCTATGAGCCTTATATTCTTCAAATTCCTTATGTCTAAATGTTGGCTCTGGCAGATCAAATGCCGCAATTATATATTCTGGCTTAATCTCATTTATTGCCTTTATTAGAAGCGATGTAAAGCCATAAACGGCATTTGTCAGCTCTCCTTTCTGAGAACTTAATGGAGGTAATGCATGAAAAGCCCTATGAATAAGAGCATTTGAATCTATTAAAAATAATTTTTCCCTTTTCATATCTTCTATCTTAGCATTATTTAAAGGAAAAAATAAGAAGAACTTATAAATACAATGGATGCCTATTGAATAGAAATTTTTCTTTTATTTTCAGAGATATAATAGAATTTTATTTTAATACAATTTTTCGGCAATGCTTTTTTTATATTTCCAGCCCACTCTATCAAAATAATATTTTCCGGATTTTTCAAAATTTCCGAAAGCCCAATATCTTTTATATCTTTCTCATCTTTTAATCTATAACAATCAATATGATAAAAATTTTTAAATCTTAAATTTTTATCGCTCAACTCCATATGATACTCCTTTAGAATTACAAATGTTGGAGATCTCACATCATCCTTTAAGCCAAGACCTTCGGCGAAACCTTGCGTAAAAGTTGTCTTTCCAGCTCCAAGGACACCCTCCAAAGCAATAACAACAGCCAATTTATCTTGACTTTGGACACTTAAAATGTTTTTTGCCATTTCAGACGCAATACTCCTTGTCTCTTCTGAGTTTTTTGTAATGATTATATTCATATCAACCTTTTTTAATAGGAAATTCAATATAAAACTGTGAACCTCTTTTAAGTCCATCTGAGGTCGCCCAGATGACTCCACCATTTGATTTGATTATTTCTTTTGCCACATAAAGTCCGAGGCCTGAGCCTTCGGTATGAGTCCTAATAGCATTTTCTGCTCTCTCAAATTTTACAAAAATTGCCTTTATCTGCTCCTCTGTCATTCCTATGCCAGAATCTTTTACAGATAAAACCATACTATTCTTATCATCAATCTTTTTAATTGAAATAACAACAAATCCTTTATCCGTATACTTTATAGCATTATCTATGACATTTGTAATAGCCTGTCTTAATTTTCCATAATCAGCACTTATAATAATCTTCGCATCTTTCAAGCTAAGATCAAAAGATAGTTTTAATTTTCTAGGATTAATATTAATCTTCAGCTCTTCTATAACATCATTTACCAGACTTATTATATTTATATCTTCAAAGGTATATTTAAATTTTCCTCCTTCCATACGCGAAACATCAAGCATATCATTAACTATATAAATCAAACGCTGACTTGAATTGAATATTTTATCAATAATGACTCTCGTCTTAACAGAAATCCTACCATAAGTACCATCAAGAATCATTGATGCATAACCTTTTATAGCAGTTAAAGGCGTTCTTAGCTGATGGGACGCTATTGAAATAAAATCGGACTTCTGCTGATCTAAATTCTTCAATTTCTCATTAGCCAACTCTAACTCCCCAACCATCTTCTCCTTTTCTTCGCGTAGCTTAATTTCGTACCTAACACCCTTCATTAGAAATATTCCAAGAATTATAGTCAGTACTAATACTATTGATTTAAATATAAGATCACTTAAAGAATTTGAAAATAATAACTCTATAGCTAAAATAACCCATAAAATAAAAACTAGCGCTTCTGTTAAGATTACCTTCGTATCAAAAAGACTATGTTTAACGATAGCATAAGCAAGTAAAAGAGCTCCGAACACAACGGATATATTAGATACGGGAGGTATTTCTATTCCATAAATAGGAAGAAAATTCAAACTACCTCCTGTAAAAGCAATTAAGTTAGCAATAAAAAAGTAGACTGCTTTCCGGCGAAAAATCTTATCATCCTTATTTTCATTGTATTTTTTATATACTAAATAAAAGGCGTAGCACACTAACATGAGATAAATTATCATGAAGTAAGGATGTAGTAGTCCTGGTTGTCCATAATACAACTCATTAAACAAAAATCTAACCTCACTAACAATAAGATTTGTTTTTATGTCAAGAAATATAAATATTAAGGCAACTGCGTAAGCTAATATTAATATTGATTTCTTGAACTTCTTAAAATCAATAAATTCAAAAACAAAGTGCATAAAAGTGAATGGTATTAGAATGACTCCAATATATGAAATCTTCCACCACATTTCTGCTACCAAAGAATCTTTAGATATTGTCACTCCATAAAAGGCTCCAATCCATATAGCCACTACAATACAAAAAACACCCCATATGTTTTGAATCTTATTTCTGCCAAAAATGACCATTACAGTAGCGATGATTAGCATTATAAGAGCCCCTGCTATTGATGACCACCCCACAGGTGTTAGCGTTATTCCGATAAAGTCCATAATTTATTACTAAACATTAATTTAAGTATCTCTGACGGATCTTCGCCTATTTTGGTAATATTAAGCTCCGATAGAGTATTGCTATTGTCAAATATTTTAGGATAAACTGGTTCCATTAAGAAGCTCTCGGCTTTTTTATACATCGCTCGCATTTCTGGCTTATTACTCGATTCTTCTTCAACGCGTTTTAAAAATAATTGTAAATTACCGCAATATTCAATTGGGATTTTCTTACCAATCTTTCTTTCTACCATTTGATGAAGCATGTGCGTTGTAGTTACATTGTCTCCATTTGTTATATGATAGGTCACGTGGGATAAATTGTCCTTTAACATAAGTTTAATTACTATATGAGCGGTATCTTCAGAACTTACAATATCCATAGTGCTATCTTTCGTGCCAGGAACATAAGGAAGAAGTCCCTTAGCTACAAGTGATATTAAAACAACTAGAAAATTTGGTGGTCCTTTATGAGATACTGAAACAT
Organism: Patescibacteria group bacterium; assembly: GCA_038061695.1. Taxonomy (GTDB): domain Bacteria; phylum Patescibacteriota; class Minisyncoccia; order GWC2-36-17; family M10-OD1-4; genus M10-OD1-4. Next base: position 19,312 of record JBBTYT010000009.1, on the reverse strand, counting down.
CGGAAGAAATAACGAGTGGCGCACGAAATATTACAATAGGAAAATTCTTAGCTTGCGCATGCACGAGCATTTCTGCTTCATATTTAGTTTGCTGATATGAATTATTAAATCCTTTATTATGTTCAAGCTCATCTTCTTTTATAATACCGGTACGTCTGCCAGCGACAAGCGCTGTACTCAAAAACCCGAAGCGAATAAGATTTTTGCATTGCTTTGCAAAGATTAAGATCTCTTCCGTTGTTTTTACATTATGGATACGGGATTCCTCAAGAGGAAGATTAAAACGCGTTGAAGCCGCTGAGTGTAGTATGTGTGTCGTACGACTTGCTATATCTTTATATTCTGACTCCGAAAGGCCGAGATATTTTTTCGTTAAATCAGAGCAAAAGACCTCAATATTGTTTTCATTATTACTAATAATGCTTTGTACGCGAGTCTTTGCATCTTCATGAGAAATTCCACGCACCAACAAAATAAGTTTAATATTATAACGTAATAACTCAGGCACTAAAAATCTGCCAAATATGCCAGTACTACCCGTTAACACAATTGTCGGTTGGTGGTTCATAAATGTATAACATTATAACATAAATTATTGACAAAAAAAATGCAAATAAGTTTTATTAATTTCTTTTTATCCTAATTTCATCTGGATCAAAATGATCAACAGAAACAGCTATTTCAGCCAACCTCTCTGATTCACGAACATCTAATACTTCTTGTTTTGTGAGTATCCCTTGACTCTCTGCTTCAGCAATCCAATCAATACCATAAATACGTTTCACCTTACCGGCGCGAACAGCCACATCAAGCTTCTTCTGAGCAACTTCTGTTTCCACTACTTTTTTAAAAGCAATCTCCATGCGACCGGTTATGTCGTCAGGATCTTTAGATATATAAATATAATTAGAAAGGCGATCTAATACATCACTTGGCTGAAGAACTAACTGCGTGACGGTGTGCCCTAAATCGTCAGAAGCAATTTTTCTTCTAGCGCCAAAAGGGAATGTTATAAAATAAAGCACCCAACGAATAGATACCACTGGGAAATTATGAATAGCGCCAGAAAGCGCCTCTTGAAAACGATGAAGCCCATTTCTCATACAAAGCTCTACGATAGGATAGTCAGTTTCTGGAAATCCATCATCTTCGTAGCGTTTCAAAACAGAAGAAAGAATAAAAAGTTCAGAAAGTGCATCTGCCAAACGACCGCCTAATTTTTGCCTCTTTTTTAGACGCGATCCCATAAGAAGTGTAGTAATGTCAGATAAATACGCAAAACTGCAACTTTCTTTCCATAATATACGATACCAATGAACTACGCTTTTATGTACTCCCTTTGGCGAACTGCCAAACACGCCCCTAGTTAAGTTATGAAAAAATGCGCGAAATATATTAGATACAAAGAATGAAACATGCCCTAAGAATGCATCTTCAAATTTTTTCAACCCTTGCGCTTGATTTTCTTCTTCACAACTTTCAAGCTCCTTATATAAATATGGATGGGCCTGCAAGACTCCTTGGGCAAATGTAATAATAGAACGAGTAACTATATTTGCACCTTCTACTGTAACACCAATTGGTCCTACTAAAAAAAATGACATTAAATAATTAGAAGGACCGTCCATAATACCGCGACCGGCATGAATATCCATCGCCGCATTAATTGCTTGTCTAGCATATTCTGTTGTTTTGTATTTCATAAGAGATGAGATAGCAAGTGGCCTATACCCCGCATCTATCATTGAAGTTGTCACCGTACGAGCAGATTCTGAAATATATGCCAATTCAACAATACGAGCAAGTGGCTCTTCTATTCCCTCAAATGTTCCAATAGGTGAACCAAACTGACGACGAATACGCGCATAAGCAGCAGAATATCTAACGGCTACTTTTGTCGCGGCAACAGATATGGCCGGTAAAGCCACAGCACGACCAACAAAAAGACACTCCATAATCATTTTCCAGCCACATCCCACCCCTTGAGCTCCTCCAATAACCCAATCAATTGGTATAAAAACATTATCACCAAATATTGGTCCATTTGGAAATGCAACATTTGTTGGTAAATGCCTTCGCCCGATACTAATACCTGGATGATTAAAAGGAATCATAGCAAGGGTTATACCTATATCCTTATCTTTTTTAAGTAAATTACTAGGATCAAAAAGTTGAAAACCGAGCACCAAAAGTGTTGCTTTAGGAGCAAAGGTTATAAATCTCTTCTTCCAATTCATACGAATACCTAAAACCTTCTTGCCCTGATGCATGCCATATTCAACAATACCAACATCACGCATCGCTGTGGCATCAGATCCATTTGATATACCAGTGATAGCAAAGGAGATAATTTCTTTACTTTCGGCAAATCGAGGCATATAATATTTTTTTTGCTCATTTGTGCCGTATTTTTCCACAATTTCATCAGGCCAGAGTGATGTTGGTAATTCAACCATAGTTGCTACATCAACGGAACGAGAGGCAATTTTCCCAAGAATAATAGATTGGGCTTGAAATGAAAAACCGGAACCGCCACGCTCCTTAGGAACACGTAAGCCAAATAGTTTATGCTCTCTTGCAAAATTCCAAAGAGAGTCAGGAATCTCTCTTTTATTATATCTAATATCCCAATCATCGGCTATCTTGCATAATTCTTCCACGGAGCCATTAATAAATTCGAGCTCGTCTTCTTTAAGCTTAAGCGGTGATAATTTTCTTAATGCTTCCCAATCTGGTCTTCCGGAAAATAATCCTTTTTCTAATCCAGCTCCTCCGGCAGTGAGAGCTTGTTTTTCCATTTTAGATATATGTGTTTTTTGTTTTTTCATCATTTTAAATACCGGCCGAACAAGAAGAAAACGCCTAACAAAAGGCAATGAAAAAACAACAAGTAAAATAGTAAATGTCCAAGCAATCCATAATAAAATCAATAAGAAAATACTTGGGTCTTCTATCTCTCCGTATTTTTGTTGAAGAAATATGGTTGTGCTTAAAAATAAAGTTGCCCATATCCAAATTGATATACAATAAATGGCAAGAATAAATAATATCAAAATGCTTATTAAAAAAGCAAAAAATGTAATCATAAAAAATAAATTTAAATAATTAAGTAATATTATTTTTTATACAGCTCCTGTATTTTATTCATTATATAGAATGTTTCTTCTTGATAATATTCATCTTCATATTCTCTGAAGTTTGGCGCTTGAAACAGCTCGCCTATATTTATAATAACCTTTTTTCTCCAAAAATTAAATAAGTTCATATCATCAGATCCTTTAATCGAGATCGGAAGAACCATTTTTTTTGAAGCTATTGCCAGAGCGGCCACACCCCTTCTTGGCTTGCCAAATTTATCTCCTAAAATTCTTTCACCTTCTATAAAAATAAATACTGCGCCATTATTTGAACTTTTTAAAAACTCAAGCGATTCTTTAAGATTCTCCGATAATTTAGCACCTCTCACAACTTGAAAATGCCCGAACACAATACAAATTAGCCTTACTAATCCTATATTTTTAAAAAAATTAAGGCTAGCGGTGTGAAATTTTCCTGTCTCTACCATAAATCTCATTGGAGATAAATTTAAATAAAGATGCATTGGGATATTAACAAAAAAAATAAAAGCATCTATGGCGCTTTTATGATTCATCGTTATTATTATAGGCTCTTTTATATTTTTAAGATTTTCTTTTCCATAAACTGTACAGTTGGTAAAAAACAAATAAAATGGCTTTAAAATAAAAAATAATATTCTTTGAGTAAATTTTATAATCATACAAAAAAATATTTACTTTATCCAATCCAATCTCGTATTTTTGGAAATCTGGCGCAGATTGGAAGCTTTGAGCACCAAGTTTCAACCCCCCAAACACGTCCTGCTCTAAACGCAAATAAGAAAATAAAATCAAGCGCATAAATAATATGCTCTTCTATTAAAAATGCATGTTTGCCGATATATGGAAATTCCAGAATTGGAAAATAGTAAAGCATCATCAGTCCAGCGCCAAAAATAGAGGCGAGACGCACGCCAATACCCATGATAAGAGCGATGCCAATAGCAGTCAATCCCCACTCATTCAGAAAATTCACTATTGGAAGTATATTTTCTTGTAAAAATAAATTATAAAATCCGTTAAATGTCTTTGCGCCTTTCAAAAAGCCGGCCGCAGACCACTCTGGATTAATGATCTTAGTAATCCCAGCATAAAACATAAGCCATCCTAAAGAAATTCTCAAAATAAAAATAGATATTTTTTGTATTTGTGTCATATAATATACAATATCATATTAATCTTTTAAATAAAAATACGATAAAATATAAAACCCGCCTATTGGTGGGTTTTATATTTTATACTCTATACCCTTACTATCACCGGCAAAACCATCGGCCTGCGCTTTGTATGTTGAAATAAGAACTTGCCTACGCTCTCTCTTACCTCTTCTGTGACAAATTGGATATCTATCGGATGAATCTTTGTATTTGCTTCAATTGTTTTTCTAATAATACCTCTTACTTCATGAAGCATCTCTTGCGCCTCTCTTAGATAAACAAACCCTCTTGATATAATATCCGGCGATGTTTTAACTTGCCCTGTCATACCATCAACAACAGCAAAAACGACAAAAATCCCATCTTGAGAAAGAACATTTCTATCTCTCAAAACAACATCCTTAACATCTCCGACACCAAGTCCATCAACAGTTATAAAATTAGCTGGGATAGAATCCTTATCCTGTATAATCTCTTTATCATTTACTCTAATAATAACACCATTATTAAATGGCACTGAAATATTTTCCTCAGGCATTCCAATATCCATAGCAAGCTCTTTATGTCTTATCAGATTGTAATAAAATCCGTGTACCGGTATAAAAAATTTTGGCTTCACAAGTTTATGTAAAATTTCCGTCTCACCTCTATAAGCATGCCCGCTAGCGTGAACGACCGCCATCTTATAATGAATCACCTTCCCTCCTTGTCTTGCAATATTATCTTTTAACGCTTGCACTGGCCTTTCATTTCCAGGAACAATAGATGAAGAAAGGACTATAGTATCTCCCTTTTGAATCTTTACATCCCTATCTTTTTTGTTTGTAATTCTAACGAGAGCGGCATTTTCCTCGCCTTGAGCCCCAGTGCAAATTATCATAATTCTTTCTGCGGGATATTTATCAATATCCTTGATATCTATTATTGTATCTTTCTTAGGTGTGAATATATTATATTCTTGCGCTATCTCAATATTTGTTTTTAATGATATTCCGGCAATAGCCACCTTTCTTCCAAGATCCTCAGAAATCTTTACTATAGAAACAACTCTTTCTATCTGAGATGAAAATGTAGCTGTAATAATTCTACCCTTTGCTTCCCTATACACAGCCTCAAGTCCTGTAGCCACCTCTTCATCTGTTTTTGAAAATCCATGCTGTTCAATATTTGTACTTTCTAAAATAAGAAGTAAAACACCCTTTTTACCCATCTCTTCATATTCTTCAATCTCTATCGGATTATTATCTCTGTCTCTTGCTATTTTAAAATCACCCGGATAGACTATATCTCCAAATTTAGTCTCAAGTATTGTTCCTATAGAATCCGGGATAGCATGTTCTACTCCAAAAAATCTGAAAAACATTCCCTCTTTGCCTATTGGTAGTCTATTTCCTTTTTTAACTAAGATTATATTTGGCGTTGGCAAATGCTTAAATTCAGAGTGTTTCTTTCTAATAAACGCGGCTGTAAACTCAGTCGTATAAATTGGAGGATTGCCCATATCTTCTATAACATAAGGAAGCGCTCCAACGTGATCCAAATGACCATGGCTTATGACTATTCCTCTGATAAGATCTTTGTATTTTTTCAAATAACTTACATTTGGAATTAGATAATCAACTCCTGGATGAGCGCTAGTTGGAAATTCTAATCCAGCATCCATAACAATTATATCATCACCGTATTCTACAGCTATCATATTTCTTCCTATTTCTTCTACTCCGCCAATTGGAATAACCTTAACAAAATCTTTTGTTGATTTTCTTGGCTTGATATTATCAACAGCATCATCTCTTAGATGTGTTATTGACGGTATCACCCTCTTTCTTGATTTTAATCCATATCTGGAACCGCCAGAACTCTTCCTGACTTGTTGTCCTACGCCATTGTGAAGACGCTTAATGTTATCACTCTTTCCTGGTACGCCTTGAATATATTTTTTTTGTGGATACATTACCACATCTCTTCTCATTGGAGAGATATTTTTTTCTGCTCTTTTAATTCCAGTGAAATCCGTTTTATTGGAATCACTAGGATTTTTAGAGAGCTCTTTATTTTCTTCTATCATATTTTAAATAATAATGAGTCCTTGCATTTTGCAAGAATATTTCCGTAATACAAAAAATTCAAACGCTATTAGCGTCATTCTCACTCACTTTAACTATTCTCAATGAGGGAAATTTTAAATTTAATATATTAGAGAGGTCTGATTAATTATATTTTTTAGAAATACTAAAAAATTTAGTATTTCTATGATACACCCTATGCCTAAAGAAGTCAAGTAGATGTATTAGTCCACGACATATGAGAATTTTTCTGGATGATAGATGTTAATAATAGACTTTGTAGGAGATATAAGCCATAAGGAATTTTTGTATTGTACCACAAGAGCTAATTTATAAGCTTGTTACTGAATCCGTCTATCTTGTAGTTCATGCTATTGCCTGAGTGCAATATGCTTATTAACTTATGCAGTAGATAAATCACTGCGTAAATTTTATATCATAAAAATTACTAATTTGCTATAATAAATGTTAATTGATATTTAAATACCAAGCTCTATGAATAAAAATAAAATTGAATATGCTTTGCGTTTCGGATTGGCATTTGCTTTTATATATCCTGCAATCTCAGCCTTCATAGAACCTAATAACTGGATAGGATTTATCCCTATTTTTATAAGAGAGTTGGTGCCGGCTTACATGTTTCTGTTTATTTACTCAATTATAGAGGTTGTGATCGGCGTTGGAATTCTTTTGTCAAAAAATCCGTTTTATTATATTATTTCCGGTGGTTTTATATTAGCAACTATAGTCATCTTCAATATAGGTTCTTTTGATCTAGTCTTTCGCGACATTTCCATTATTGGTATGGCAATAGCACTTGCTGGACTCACTGTAAAGAAGACTTGACATTAACCAACGTCATACTGTATTCTTATATATAGAATATATTTATTATTTAATTTATTAAAAAATATGAACGAAAACAATATGCAATCACAAGCAACAAAAAAAGGTATGAACAAGTACTTAATCACGGTAGTTGTTATAGTAATTCTTGCAATAGGATTTTTTATCTTTAATGATAAAGATAGCGACACAAACAAAGATGCGATGCAAAAGACTGATAAAGTTATAATAAAAGATATAAAACAAAAGGATGCTGAAGTTATGATGAAAAATGACAATGATATAATGCAAAAAGATAGTGAGGCTATGGTAGGAAAGAGTGATGAAGTTATGATGAAAAAAAATACTATATCATATACTAGCTCTGGATTTACGCCGGCAAGTTCTGAGATTACTATTGGAGAAACAGTTACATTTGTAAATGAATCAGGTCATGATATGTGGGTTGCCTCCGCTATACATCCTACACATGAACTCCTTCCTGAATTTGATCAAGCTGGAGGCACGCCAAATGGTACTGTATATTCATTTGCATTTACAAAACCAGGCATCTGGAAATTTCATGATCACTTAAATCCTGGAATGAAAGGTAGTGTTACTGTTAAGTAATCACCTTAACTAAATATTGGTAAATAAGCGCGATATACGCTTATATAAAAAAGAAACCTATTGGAAATTGCTTCCAATAGGTTTCTAAATTATTTTAACGTTACTATTTTCTTGCTATCTTTTTAAAGATGCAAGAGAATATAGCCACCCTTATCGGCGGAACAAGATGTCTTTCCGGTCTATTTGGAGAGAAATCACCCTCTCTAAAAACCGTAAAGCTATCAACACTCTGACCCTTGTAAATAACATTTCTGCCATCTATACTTAAAGTGTATATTTTTTGACCATATCTCTGCAAGAGATTATTATTATTTTTGTCCTTGCCAATCACCCTGTACGCCTCCATAGATCCTTCATATCTTCCGTAGCAAAGCGCTCCGTTATATGAAATCACATTGGCGCTGATAGATTCGCCCGGAGCCAATGAAACATTAAATAACCCGACTTCATTGAGAATATATTGCGTATTATTCTCAATTGTAACCCTGTTATATGAGGGATCAATATGTACAACCCTTGTTTCATAGGTTGCGCATCCGGCAAAAAAACAATCAATAAAATAACATATCCTTTCATCTGCGTATCCTCTCTTATTGTGAAATGTGCTAATCTTATTTGTTAGAATACAATATACTTTCAAAAAAGTCAATTGTTGCTTTCTCTCTAAAAATGCGTTACATTACTCTATTATTATAGATTATACTAATAATGTCGCTTATTTAAATATAAAAAATAATGTAGATGCAAATGAGCACACTGGAAAATAAGATTCTAGCAAAAGAAAATATCCTGATAATTATTCCTGAAAACCAGAAAATTGAGCTCCTTTCTGCTGTTTTAGGCTTTTCTTTAGTTCTTGAGGGTCTTAGCAAAAATATTCGTGTCATCTCATCTGACAATTCTCATAAGAAATATAATTTTTTATCTCATCCTAAAAAAATATCTTCTGATATAGATGAGCCTGGAGAGCTTTTTATCTCAATAAACACAAAAGATAGCGCCGTGAATGAACTAAGATATGAAAAATTAGAAGATGAGTTGCGTATTCATCTCAAATCTGACGGCATTGGAATTAAAAAAAATTCAATCTCTGCAAAATTTATAAAAACACCTTATGACTTAATACTTGTTTTTGGAGCAGAGAATATCAGCCAAATAGAAAACTTTTATAAAAAAAATATTGATATATTTGAAGGCGCTGATTTATGCTTTATAAACAAAGAATTCTACTCGGATTTTATTTTAGATATTATATACAAACTAAAAGGAATTTTAAATTCTGAGATAGCAACAAATTTATTTGCCTCAACTCTGATTGAATCATCCAAACCAACCAGATTAGGCGACAATAGACTTCTTAAGATACTATCTTATCTCTTAAAATCAAAAGCTAATCACTCTGTCGTTACAAAATATCTATTCAAAGACAGAAACATAAAAAATAGTGATATTTCAGAAATAATATTAAAAAACATATTGTGTTTACAATCTGAGTTTTTATTATCAAAGATACCTGCACTTGAACTCGCGAGAACACAGGTGTCTTCAAATGATTTAATTTCTGCTATAATAGAGACAAGGTTACTCATTCCTCAAAATCACAGTCTTGTTGTCTTGATTGAAACTCCAAAAAAAGTTGAGGGTTTGGGAACTTTAGTAGTATTAACATCTGAAAGCAAAGAAATATTAAATAAATTATCAAAAGCTTTGAATAGCTCTAGTAAAGATAACTATTTTTTATTTTCTATAAATTCAAAAAATCTAAAAGAGGCGGAGGATAAAGTAGCTAAGTTAATAAAGCATCTATTCAAGGCCTAATTTACAATGGCAGAAAATATATTTAAAAAAGAAGAGGAGGAAATTAAAAAATTCAAAGAACTCCGTAAAAAAGAGGAAGAAAATTTTACTATAAGAACAGCGCAAAAACTTGCTCTTCCTTATGTAAACCTTCTAACTCAATCCATAAATCTGGATGCATTGGCAATTCTAGATGAAAAAACATCACGGGATGGAGATATCGTAATAATAGCAAAGCATGATTTTAATTTAAAAGCTTGTCTTAAAAATCCAAATAATCAAAAAACAATATCCATAATGGACTCTCTTAAAAAAAGAGGTTTTTCTATTGATATATATCTAGTTTCATCTCAGAGCTTGAAAAAAGCATGGGATTCTTACGAATCTATAATAAAAAAAGAGGATAGCATAGCTGGTGAGCTAGAGATAACACCTGAAAATCTATGGAAACTCCAAGAAAATATAGAATATATAGGAGATTTCAAAAAAATCTTTGCTAATGCAAAAGAAAAAAGCACATCAATGATTCTAGAGCTTTTAATAGCAGGTTCCTTAAGTTTAGACAGCTCTGATGTACATATTGAACCCGGTGAAGAGAACGCGCGAATTAGATTCAGAATTGACGGCATACTTCAAGAAGCGACTGATATTTCTATCTCGGAATATAAACGCCTTCTTAACAGAATAAAACTTTTATCTGAATTAAAAATAAATGTAACTGATACCCCACAGGATGGAAGATTTTCTATATCAACAGATAAAAAATCAATTGAAATAAGAACGTCTGTACTTCCTGGTCCAAATGGAGAATCTCTAGTTCTCAGAATATTAAATCCTGCTAAGCTTACAGTTTCAATAGAAGATCTTGGTTTTTTAAATCATGATTTTATAGCTGTTAACAGTGAATTAAAAAAACCGAATGGACTAATTATTGTTACCGGACCCACAGGCTCCGGAAAAACAACAACTCTTTATTCATTTATTAAAAAAATAAATACATCCGGAATTAAAATAATAACCATAGAAGATCCTGTTGAGTATCATATGGAGGGAATTTCTCAAAGTCAAGTTGAACAGGATAAAGACTATACATTTGCATCTGGATTAAGATCTATATTGAGACAAGACCCTAATGTTATCTTGGTTGGAGAGATTAGAGATTCCGAAACTGCTGACATAAGCATTCATGCCGCGCTTACCGGACATTTGGTTTTTACAACATTACACACCAATGATGCGCCTTCAGCAATTTTAAGATTAATAGATATGGGTATAAATCCAAATATCTTAACTCCGGCTATAAATTCAATATTTGCCCAAAGACTTGTTAGAAAGATTTGCCATGAATGTTCAAAAAAAAGATTAGCCACAAAGGATGATGTAACTTTTATGAAAAATACTTTATCTCATATGCCAACACATATAAGTATTCCTGAAATAAATGAAAATACTAGCATACCTGAGGTAGTCGGCTGTCAAAAATGTAATAACTCAGGCTACAAAGGAAGAATAGGAGTCTTTGAAATATTTATAGTTAATAAGGAAGTTGAAAATATTATGTCATTAAATCCATCTCAAACAGCGCTGATTGAAATAGCTAAAAAAAATGGTATGATACAAATGCAGCAAGATGGTGTTTTAAAAGTTCTAGCTGGCATAACAACAATTGAAGAGATTCAGAGGATCTCAAAATAACAATCTATTTTATCATAAAAATAAAAAAATCCATTAATCTGCAGGTAAAAACTCTGACTTTGGGAGCCTAGAGCAAAGAATAACCAAGAGGTATACCCCAGCCTGAGCCAGAATACCCATCTAATTGTCATTCCGATTAAGACGTGAAACGCCTTAATTACCTACAGATTAACGAATTCTTTCTTAAGATTTTTATTATACAATATAAAATATATTTTGTCAATAACTATATTAAGCCAACAAAGATAAATTATACAGAAATAAAAAATAATGTCAATACCTGATAAAAAAGATGTCATTTTTGATTTAACACTAAGACCAACTCTATGGGATGATTATATTGGTCAAGAAAAAATAAAAAACAACCTTAAGATATTAATAGATGCGGCTCAAAAAAGAAAGGAGTCTATTGATCATATACTTCTTTACGGTCCGGCGGGATTAGGCAAAACAACCCTCGCAAACCTCATAGCAAAAAAGGCTGGCTCTCAAATCAGAATAACATCTGGACCAGCTATAGAAAGGGTCGGCGACTTAGCATCTATATTAACTGGTTTAACGGATGGAGATATTCTATTTATAGATGAGATTCATAGGCTTAATAAGTTAGTGGAGGAAATCCTATACCCTGCTATGGAAAATAATGTCCTTGATATTATTATAGGCAAAGGACCTTCAGCAAAAACACTTCAACTCCAACTTCCAAGATTTACAATAGTAGCGGCGACAACAAAAATTGGATCAATCTCATCTCCATTGAGATCAAGATTTGGAGCAACTCATAAATTAGATTTTTATTCAGAAGATGAGATTCAAAAAATACTTAAAAGATCATCTTCTCTTCTATCTGTATCAATAGAAAATGACGCCTTAATACTACTCTCTAAAGTTTCAAGAGCCACACCAAGAATAGCAAATAGAATACTTAAACGCGTGAGGGATTATTCTCAAGTAAATAACTCTGATATTGTAACAGAAAAATTAGCAAAAGAAGCTCTAAAACTTATGGAAATAGATGAGATTGGACTAGAGCAAACTGATATTCTTATGCTTAAAACAATAATAAATAAATATAATGGCGGTCCTGTTGGATTAAAGACGATAGCAGCCTCTACCTTTGAAGAAATTGAAACCATAGAGGATGTCCATGAGCCGTATCTTCTCCAGCTTGGATTTATAGCAAGGACTCCACAAGGAAGAACTGCGACAAAAAAAGCCTACGAACACCTAGGAATTAAAATTGCTGAGTGACTTTGAATTACGAAAAACAAAGCTTAAGACTTTCTTCTGTGTGCTCACGCTAATCTGCTAAACAGCAGATTAGCTGCGCTTACCGTTAACACGTCAAAAATCTTAAGCTTTGCCTTTCGTAATTTAAGATAAGTGATAATTAATTTATAAATTACCTATGTCTGGACACTCAAAATGGAAAACAATAAAAAATAAAAAAGCCGTAACTGACGCAAAAAAATCTGGCATATTTACAAAACTTGCTAATATAGTAACGGTTACCGCCAGAGAAAAGGGTGCCGACCCGGATATGAATTCATCTCTGAGAGCGGCTATTATAAAAGCGCGCTCTTTTAATATGCCAAAAGAAAATATTGAAAGAGCGATAAAAAAAGGCTCTTCGGATTCTGAAGAAAAGCTTGAAAGAATAATATATGAGGGATACGGACCTGAAAAATCAGCAATGTTAATAGAGACTATCACAAATAATAAAAATAGGACGAACCAAGAGCTAAAAGCGCTACTCTCAAAAAATGGCGGGAGTTTCGCTCAAAAAGGATCAGTTATGTGGCTTTTTGATAAGCTTGGAAAAATAACAATAGAAAAAGATGATCAAATGAATATTGAAAAAATTGAACTTGAGGCTATAGATGCTGGGGCTAAAGATATATCAGAAGAATATGACATAATAACAATATTAACTCTACCGGAAGAACTCTTTAAAACAACTAAAATCCTTGAAGAAAAGAATATTAAAATAAAAGATGTGGAAATTGATTATATTGCCAAAAATCCGATCATTATCTCTAATCCAACAACCAAAGAAAACATAGAGCGAATCTTTGAGTTGATTGATGAAAATGACGACGTGCAAAACGTCTATTCCAATATAGAATTTGTATAAAAAATTAATTATATTATTTACATAATTAATTACAATTCAGCAAGGACATATTTACTCATTAGAATATCTCAACACAACGCATTGCATCATATCTTTTTTAATTTGTTTTATTTTTCATAAAGAGCTAAAATATAAATGATACGATAAATTATTTACTCAAATTTTAATATTTCTGCGCTTATTGATATTATGCTAATTCGCACAAAAATAGTCATATTGATTGGAATACTGATAATTATTTTTACAGGTTTTTTTGTCTATTATTTTGAATATTTCATTAAAGAGACTTTCACTTATGAAATTGAAAAGAATTTACATGCTTTAGCAAAGGCAAATTATCATAGCTACTTGGCATTTTCTAATGAAATAAAAATGCACGCTCTGGAATTGAGCTCTGAAAATTCTATTAAAGAATTTACTGAAAAAATATTTGATACTAACTCTTCTGATTTAGTCCGCAAAAAAGCAGCAACTGACTTAAGCGAATATATTAGTAAATATAAAATGACGAATGACTCTAGTATCCTCTCAGTAGATATTATTGATGATAACGGCATCGTTGTTGCCTCAACTCATAAAAATCATATCGGTATTGATGAGCGTAAAAAAGAAATTGATTTTAACTATCATTATTTTTCAAAAGCAATCAAAGACAAGACGGGAGAAACATTCATTAGATCTGCAATTTTTAAGCCTGAAGAAAATTCAAAACCCGTATCCAATGTAGCTATGCGCATCTTTTCCAAACAAAACGATAAAGATGGTAATCTTATTCCATTGCCAGGTGTTTTTCTGATTCATTTTACTATATTTAATTCATTTACTGACTTTATTAAAAAAAATCCGCCTATAACATCAGTAAACGCAACTAAAAATGCCTTAAAACAAGAAAATAATACTGAATTATATATAGTAAATTATAATGAACAGATGGTAGTTGTACCTGAATCTCAAAACATTAATATGCTCGGAAGCTATATTACTACACCGCCTATAAAAGAGTGTTTTGAACGAGGTAAGGGAGTATCAAGTAAATATTTTAATTATGCCGGAATTCCTGTATTTGGCGTTTCTATATGTTTTAAAGATGAGGGGGTTGTTTTGCTTAATGAGATAAGCATAACAAAAGCATACGATTCATTACAAGAACTGACTAAACAAGCGATCTTTGGTATAAGCATTTTCCTTTTCGTGTCTATTGTTATTATTTTTTTATTCGTACGCCGTCCTTTAAAAAATTTATCTCTGCTCTTTGATACTGCTAAATCTACATCTCAAAGAGATTATAGCAAAAAAATTCCTGTATTAGGAAATGATGAAATTAGTCATCTTGCCAACATCTTTAATACTCTAATTGAGACCATATCTATTATACAGGAACAAATTCAAGAATCAGAAAATAAACTTGCGGAAGAAAAAAAAGGTTTTTTACACGATTTAAATGAACATAATGAACAGTCTAAGTTTATTCAACAATCAAAGCAGGCAACACAAAACCTACTTGAAGATGCGTGGGAGATAAAAGAAAAACTTGAGATTGAGAAAAATCGCCTACAAACCGTTCTTTCCTCTATTGGAGATGGATTAATACTCATTGATTCAAATTATAAAATAATTCTGGTTAATCCAAAGGCTATTGAATTACTTGCGATATCTTTTATAGAGTTATATGAAAAAGATTTACGCAAAGTTATAAAGCTTATTAAAAATAAGAAAGGAGAACTTCCTATAAATGAGTGGCCGATTGAAAAAATGTTTATTCTAAAAAATGTAGTTATTGCCGACCTTGAAGATAAACTTTCAATGACAACAGAAAAACAGATCACACCAATTCCTATAACACTTTCTGTTGCTCCTCTTATGGAAGACGATAAAAAAATAAAGGGTGGAGTTATTGTAATCCGCGATGTAACGGAAGACAGAAAATTAAATGAAGCAAAATCAGAATTTATATCAATCGCCTCACATCAACTTCGTACACCGCTTACGACAATTCGCTGGTATTCTGAAATGTTATTAGATGACGATGCTGACATACTATCAGAACAACAGCGCGAATTTTTAAATGAAATTCACAATGGAACAAAGCGTCTCTATAAAACCATTGATCTCTTACTTGGCATTTCTCGCATAGAAGGCGGTAAGTTAAAAGAAGAAAAAAAACTGATTGATTTTGCTTTATTTATTAATGATTTAAAGAAAGAACTTGACCCACAAATGCTTGAAAAAAAGCTTAAGTTTTTAATCACCCCACCTGAAAATAACAGTGTAATGATACATCTTAATCCTCTACTGCTACGACAAGTGCTTCTCAATTTAATTTCAAACTCCATTCGTTATACAAATGATAATGGTATAATTGAAGTGCGCTGGAACAACGATAAAGAAAAAAATGTGGTAATTTGCTCCGTTAAAGATGATGGGATTGGCATTCCGCTTCTTCAACAAAAACGTATTTTCTCAAAATTTTTTCGTGCTGAAAATGCCATTTCAAAAATCCCAGACGGATCAGGATTGGGTCTTGCTCTAGTTAAAGAGATTATTTTAAGTTGGAATGGCAATATATGGTTTGAAACTATGGAGAATAAAGGTACTACGTTTTTTTTCACGATTCCATTTTAAATATACACTTCGCTCTTGCCAAAAAAGATATAAATGTTAAAATTATAATAATTAATGCTTATTTCGTGTAGAAAAAACAAAAATATATGGAAACAAAAAAAATTGTTATTTTAGAAGATGATGACCACATTTTAAAAGTATATGAAGTTAAATTTGGTAAAGAGAACATCACTACCATTATTGCTCGTGATGGAGAAGAAGGAATGGAAAAAATTAAATCTGAAAAACCAGACGCCATTCTTCTTGACCTTATGCTTCCAAAAAAAGATGGTTTTTCAGTACTTGAAGATATAAAAAAAATTCCTGAACTGGCAAAAATCCCAGTTATTGTGCTTTCAAACTTGAGCCAAAAATCTGATCAGGAACGTGTAATGTTAATGGGCGCAAATGAATACCTGGTAAAAGTAGATTATCCTATTAAAGAGATAGTGAATAAAGTAAAAGCACATCTGGGATTATAAATAAATGGACTCTTTATTATTTTTTTAACTTTAGCTCTGCAATCTCCTTTTTGAGTTCAGCCATACGTATTTCACGATCTACTAAAAACTTTTGAAAATACTCTAGTTCGGCAACCTTTTCTACAAGCTTTAAATCTTTTTCCTTTAAATGACTATTAACTGCTTCTATATCTTTTTTTGACTCTTCTAAATTATGAGAAAGCTCTACTTGCACTGAAAAATTTTTTTCCAACTCCGTACGCCCGGCAATTACTTTTAAGTTTACTCTATACATCAAAAATATAAAGAAACTCATGAGTATAAAGCTACCGATAGCAAAAACTATCAACTTTATAATATTTTTAAGCGCGCTTGTTCTTGGCTCCTCAAAAACTACCACCCAATTCGTCTTCTGAATTTTTTTTGCCACCGCAAACATCTCAATACCATAATTATCTTCATATACATATGTATTGTCAACCGCAGATATTATAGTGTGCTGACTTCTTAACGCATCTTGTACAATCTTACGATTGGAATAATCATTTCCTCTAAGGACTAATGACAAGTCTGGATCAGAAATTAACATTCCATTACTATCAGTAACATATGCTTTCCAGTTATTTATATTAATATTTGCAAGAACTCTAAAAATCGGACTAACAGAAATTGTTGCGGAAATAACACCGATAAATTCTCTACTTTTAGAAAATACTGGAATATTTAAAGTAATAAAAGGCTCTAGTCTTTCTGAGACGTCCACATCAGACCAAGATGTCTTTTCTGTTCTCACAACATCTTTAAAATCAGAACGATCTAGAATGTTCGTAAGATCTTCAAAAGGTACTGTTTTAAATTTGTTATATTTAATGATTTCGTTGCCATTTTTATCAGAAAGAGCAACTGATGAAAAATGATCTTCTTTAAGAATTTGTTGCACAAGCAAATCATTGCCACGATCATTAAGATTCTCCAAAACAAACCTCGCCGCAACCTTAACCTCAAATTCTTTTTCATTTAAAAAAGAATTAATCTTCTCAACCATCGCATCAAGAGTTGCTTCTTCTACACTGCTAACACTGCTCCTTAAAGAAAATATCGTTGGCAAGAACCATAAAAGATTAGAGACGATAATCATCCCACTAATAAGTACCCAAAAAAAGGACGATGTAAAAAATTTTTCTATCGTGTTTTTAAACTTACTCATACTGTAATATCAAATAAACAATATCGTATCTCTATTTTAGAAAAATCTTACTTAACAATCTGTGCTAATGAAAGCACATCTGATGGGATTGTTAAGTCAATTTTCATTGCGGTGGTCATATTAATCACAAAATCAATCTTAGAGATAGCTTCCACTGGAATATTTGCCGGAGAGACATCTTCAAATAAAATCTTTAAAGCAAGGATAGAGAGTTGTTCTCCTGAACCATAAAAACTCCCCCCATATGATGCAAGCGCACCCGCCTTAACTAAATTATCATCAGCAAGCATCATGGGTATTTTTTGATCAATTGCCTGTTTAATAATAAAATTCGTATTGCGAGCTACAAATGGATCAGGAATAGCATAAAACGCATCAGTATCTCTAGAGGTTGTGGCAAGAACCGCCTTTTCTAAATCAGGTAAATCAACTACATCTTTTATCGTTATAGTTATACCAAGATCTTGTGCTGACTTGTTTACATATACCATAGCGGTATCCGCTAATTTACTTCCTTTCTTGCGAAAGATAGTCACTCTTTTTACTCTAAGGTCAATCTTTTTCAAAAATTCAAGTCTTTTTCCAGATAACTCTTCAGCTTGCCATGACAATCCTGTTATATTTCCTCCAGGATGCTGTAAAGAGTCAACAATACCAGCATTTACCGGATTAGCCCCAAGAGCTAATAAAACTGGAATTTTGTTATCTACGGTTGCTTTTTTCGCTGCCAACACAGGCTCAAGCCCAACACCAAGAATAAGATCAACGCCGTTCGAAACAAGACTGGCTGCGCTTGCATCAAAATCTTTTTGCTCTGTACCCTTTTCGTCAATAATAACGTACTCAACTTTTTGACCAATCTGGACACCGCTATTTAAACCGTCAATAAAACCGTCAACAACTTTTTTAAAATTACTACCTTTATATAAGATACCAACTTTAAAGGTTTTTTGCATATCATTTGTCTCTTGCCTGTCTGTGGCCGGAGCTTTTTGGGACAACATCATCCACACTACACCTCCTAAAACAACGGCTACCGCGATAATAATCAAGATGTTCTTCATAAAACTACAATATAACTATATCTATATTATTAATAATAAATTATATCCTATTTAATAATTATTTTCGCTAATGAAAGTACTTCTTGTGATATGGTAATGCCCATCTTTTCAGCAGACGCAAGATTAATCGCAAGATCCACATCTACAACACCCTCTATTGGTAAATCTTTCGGTAGTATATTCTCAAACAAAATCTTTGCGGCAATACGCGCTGATTGGCTGCCAGAAGATTTAAAATTTCCACCATATGCCGCAAGAGCCCCTTGCTCTGCAAAATATGTATCTGCAAAAATTGTCGGCAACTTCTTCTCAATGGAATGATTGATTACAAATGTTGCGTTCTTAGAAATAAATGGATCTGGTGCATAGTAAATTGCATCTGCATCAGCTCTAGAAATAGCATTGATCTCACTCTTAAGATCACTAAAATCAGCAACCTCTTTAAGGATTATCTCAACACCCAAAAGCTTCGCGGTCGGCTTCATAGCCTCAAGAGAAAATTTTATAGGTTTGCTTCCCTTCTTTCCAAATACTATTATTCTTTTTATTCGCGGATCTA
>JBBTYT010000008.1:5051-34146 GCA_038061695.1 Patescibacteria group bacterium | reverse complement strand
GCTGTATTTTGAGATATTATAAGAAACTTCCTTGGATTATCCTGACCTAAGAACCACATTATAAAATTTGAATATTCTGCCAAAGTATCAATCTTATTTTTTATATCCGGAAATTTCTCTTTGAGCTTCCAAATATCCTGCTGAAGATTATCCGGAAAATCATAAGGATTTATTTTTACTATGCTTTTTTCGACTTCATCTAAAGAAACTTTTGCGTTATTAACATCTGAAAAAACTCTTGTTAAAGCATCTCCAAAAGATGTATCTCCCTCTACACCATCTTTCTTAAAAATAGAATCGCTTGATATTTTAAGTAAAGGTTCAACAGCCTCAGATAAAGTCGCTCCGGCATAAGACAAATTAACGCCTACATTTATAAGATTATTGCCAGAGCTAACCTTTGATAAAAATGGCAACCAATCAAACACGCCCAAAAGAGAAGCTCCAGCGCTTCTTGCCAATTTTTGAGCTTTCAAGAACCTCTTATGAGCCTCAGAAAACTCAAATCCAGCATTTTTAAAATCAAGCTTCTTAAGATACTCTTGAGCTAATACTATATTTTCATAAGCAGAAGAACTTTCTATAATAATGCTATCCTTTGCTGTCATGCCTCTTTTATAAAAAATATATCCTAAAGAGCTTACAATAAGCGCTACTACTAATAAAGATACACCGATCTTTTTAAAAGATAACTTGCCTTCATTCTTAACTTTACTAGAACTATGATAAGGAATTTTTTTTCTATCATCCTCCCTATTTACCACTATCTTCTTTGATTTTATATATATACTTTGTGATATATCAATCGGAATATCTCTTTGTAATATATTATCGGAAACAAAAGAAATCTTTGCCTTTGCATCTTTTTTTAATTCATTATTTGCAAAAGAAACTTTAATATATTTTTCTTGAGATATCAAAAAATCACCTGCATCTTCGGGCATTCTTATATCACATAATCTCTTCTCAATATTAAGTCTTGACGCTGGTTTCATTTTAATAAATTATACCATAATAATTCAAACTTTTTATTTATGCAACAAATCTATTATACAAATTAAGTGTCTTGAGAGAACATCTCTCCCATGAATAAGTTTTTATCAGAAACTTTCCTTTTTGAATTAATCTATCCCTCAAAGCCTTATCTTCCAACACCAAAAAAATTTTTTCTGCTATATCTTCAGAACTCTTTGGATTAAAATAGATAGCTGCATCTCCAAGCACCTCTGGCAAAGCGCCAGCATCAGAGACAACAACAGGAGTATTATAACTTAAAGCCTCCAGAGGACCAAAACCAAAACCCTCAACAAATGATGGCAAAACAAAAAGATCGGCATTCTTCAAAAACAAACCCATCTCCTCGCTTTTAATAAATCCGACTCTTAAAACATCCGCTTCTAAACCAAGCGATTCCCAAGTTTTTCTAACCTCAGGATATAAAGCATCCTCCCTACCACCCAAAACCAAAGAAATATCTTTTTTATATTTTTTTCTCAAAATATCAAAAGCTTCAATAAGCCCTGTTAAATTTTTATGATTTCTCCAAACTCCAGTATAAAAGATATACGGTTTTTTAATATTATATTTTCTTAAAAATTCCTCATTTGAAATTTTAAATGCCTTATTTTTATTTCCGTTCGGGATTCCTTCATAAATAACTTCCACCTTACTTGAATCTACTTCATAAAATTTCAATATCTCATTTTTTGTATATTTTGAAACTGCGATGATCTTCTTACTTGAATATACGCTATTTTTAAAAACCAAAGAAAACGCCAACCTTCTAAACAGAGAGCTCATTTTATGTCCTGGAAAATATCTTGGAGTTAAATCGTGAATTGTTGTTATTCTTTTACCAAAGAAAAATATTGGAGAATTAAAATTTGGAAAATGCATAAGATCAACATTTTGCCTTAATATACAAAATAAAAAAATCGTCTGCTCTGAAAAAGAATACCACTTGCTATTCGCTAAAACTTTTTTGAAATTACTTGCAGGTAAAACAAAATTATCAAATTGGCTTTTTCGCAAAAACAAAATATAGAGATTTTCTTTATCAATTTTTGCAATATTTTCTATTAAATTTTTAATATAAAGCCCGATGCCGGTCTGCTCATCTCCGTACATTCTGGCATCAATTCCTATTTTCATAAATAAAGTAATAAATATTTAATGTCCTAATTAAAGATTATCACTACTTCGCCTAACCCGCGAAAGATCATTGACAACGCAACATAAGAGATCATTGCAAGTCCAACCCACTCTATCCAACTATATTTCTTAATAAGATTTGCCAAAGCACTCGCCGCTATAGCCATTAAAACGACTGATATGGAAAGTCCGATAATCAAAATATCTGTGTGGCTTCCGGCGGCACCGGCAACAGCAAGAACATTATCAAGAGACATTGATAAGTCTGCAATAACAACTTGTACTATAGCGCGAAAAATAGACCTTTCTTTCTTTTTTTCATCAACGGCGTTATTTTTATCAGAACTTTTACTGCCTCTAATCTGTCTATACATATCCCAAGATACATAAATAAGAAGTAAACCGCCGGCTAAAGTAAGTCCGATAACCTTAAGAAGCTCAACTGCGACTAAAGCAAATGCAATTCTCATAACGACCGCTATAAGCGTACCATATATTATAACTTTCTTACGACTCTCTGGAGAAACAGCTGCTGCCGCCATACCGACAACAATTGCATTATCCGCAGCCATTATAATATCAATTGCTATTATTTGTATCAACGGCCAAATTATTTCTAAAGACATATTTTTATTTAAAACTTTTAATAATATTTAATGTTTCTATTCCTGTTTTTTGCCAATTAAAATTTTTCGCCTGATCTACTCCTCTAATACTAAGAATATTTCTTAAATTATTATCTTCCAAAACCATATCAATCGCCTCTGCTATTTCTGACGGCTTATATGGATCAATCATAATGCCTGCATTACCAACAACCTCTGGAAGAGATGAACAATTTGAAGTTATAGTCGGCACACCGGAAGCCATTGCCTCAAGCGGAGGAAAACCAAAACCCTCAAAAAAGCTTGGATAGACAAATATCTCCGCTAAATTATAAAGATAAACCTTATCATCCTGATCGATAAAATTCGTAAATATTATATCATCTCTAAACTTTGAGATTTTTACTCTTTTTATTATATCAGAAAAAAGCCAACCGAAAGAACCTGCGATAACAAGGGATATTTTTCTTTTTTCTCTTACAGCCTCAAATGCCTCAATAATACCTAAAATATTCTTCCTTGGCTCTATCGTACCAAGATAAAGAATAAAATTATCCGGAAGATTATATTTATTCTTAACTCTTTCTAAGTTTTTGTTGTTTTTTGATATCTGCTTAAAGCTTTCACCTACGCCGGAATAAATAACAGATATTTTCTCCTCTTTTATATTATAAAAATTCACCAAATCGCTTTTAGTTGATTCTGATATGGCTATTATTCTATCGGCCTCCATTGCCTGTTTTTTTGGATGTTGAGAAAGGTGCCAATATTTTTTTTTGAATAAGAAAAATTCTGGATAATGCAAAAAAGAGAGATCATGAAATGTAATAATCTTTTTCGTTTTTTTTGTTGTCGGTGCTGATAAAAAATGAGGCGAGAAAAAAACATCTGTTCCACCAACAATCTTATCAAACTTAGGAATATTAAATAATAAGAATATATACAATAATTTATTTGGAATATTAAAATCATTCAAAAAAACATTTTCTTTATTTAAAATATCTTCTTCTAAATCTATCTTTGAAAAAGCATTATAAAAAAGCAAAAAATTATCATCTTTACTTTTTAAAATTTCGCGTAAAATACTTAAAGTATATTCTTCTACTCCTGTCTGCCTACCTTGTGCTATTGTCCGTAAATCAAAACCTATGTTCATAAATAAATTTTTTAATTTTTTCTTTAAAAATATCCTTACTGAATTTTTCAGCATGACATCTAATAAACTTGCTGTCAAAATTTAAATTATCAAATCTTTTTAGAGCATCAATAAGATCATCTTCAGTCTGATTATTAAAAAATATCCCTGTTTGATAGTCTAAAACCGTTTCCTTAGCACCACCTTTTTTATATGCTATAACAGGTCTTCCGCATGCCATCGCTTCAAGTGGAACAATGCCAAAATCCTCCTCCTGTGGGAATATAAGAGCTTTTGCTTTCTGATAATAACCTTTTAAATCCTCATCATTTAAAGCTCCTAAAAATTCAATATTATCCCCTGCTATCCTTTCAAGTTTTTTTCTCTCTGGACCATCTCCAATAACCTTTAAAGGCAAACCTATTTTTGAAAATGCCGATATTGCAAGATCAAACCTTTTATAAGATAGAAGCCTGCCTACCATCAAAAAATAACTTTCATTTCCTTTATTTTCCGATGGATAAAATTTAAAAATATCAACTGGCGGATGTGCCACTTGAGCCTCCTGTTTATAATATTTTAATATCCTTTGCGCAACAAAATTAGAATTTGCTAAATAAAAATCAGGTCTTTGAGAGGCTTGAAAATCCCATGTTCTTATATATGTCATAAAATAAGGAATAAATTTTTTGATAAATCCTGGGAAAGGAAAATCTCTTATGTATTTATGCGAATCATCCCAGGCGTATCTTGTAGATGTATGACAATAACAAATATGCCTTGTGCTTGGTAATGTTATTACGCCCTTTGCATAAGAGGCAGTATCTGAGATGACTAAGTCATATTTTGAAAAATCAAATTGTTCTATCGCAAGAGGCATCAAAACTAAAAAACTTCTATGCCTTTTTTTTGCAAATGGTACTTTTTGCAAGAATGAAGGATATATTTTTCTTCCAGGAAATTTCTCTTGAACAAGCTTTTCATCATAAATTAAAGTATAAATTGGCGCATCCGGATATATTTCACAAAACACCTCCAAAACCCTCTCTGCTCCACCATATTGCGTTAAATAATCATGAACTAAAGCTACACGCATAAATTAGTTTTTAACTTACAGCTTTTAGCTTTCAGAAAATCCTAAAAACTATAAGCTATGGCTAACATGCTGATCTATCTTTAAATAAAATAAATATTGTCCTCAAAAGAATCTTTATATCTAAGAATAAAGACCAGTTTTCTATATAATAAATATCCAGCTTGACCTCCTCTTCAAAAGGTAAATCTGAAGATCCTGAAACTTGAGCCATACCGGTCATACCTGCCTTTATTGTTAGAACTTTCTTATGATGTTTTTCATATTTTTCAATCTCATCTGGCTGATGCGGTCTTGGACCAACAAGAGACATATCGCCTTTAAGTACATTAAAAAGCTGAGCAAATTCATCCAATCTTGTCTTCCTGATAAAC
Source organism: Patescibacteria group bacterium (assembly GCA_038061695.1). Lineage (GTDB taxonomy): Bacteria > Patescibacteriota > Minisyncoccia > GWC2-36-17 > M10-OD1-4 > M10-OD1-4. The sequence goes on along the minus strand of JBBTYT010000008.1, from coordinate 28,788 downwards.
CTGCCGACTTTTGTAATGCGAGGATCATTTCTTATTTTGAACAAAGGACCATCTTTTCTTTCATTTTTTTCTATTAAGTCATTCTTTATATCCTCCGCATTTTTAATCATTGATCTGAACTTGTAAAGAGAGAAAGCTTTACCTTGCGTTACTCTCTTTAGCTTAACAAAAACAGGACCACTTGAATCTAATTTTATAATAAGAGCTAATGCAAAGAAAAATGGAGATAAAAAGATTATACCGAATAAAGACCAAAATATATCCACAACTCTTTTTATTATCTTTCCCCAGCCATCCAAAGAAGTATATTTAATCTCCATCAGAGGTATTCCGGATAAAGTATCTATATTAATATTTGTAGCCAAAGCTTGAAAAATTGTCGGCGCAAATTTAAAATTAACTCTGTTTAGCTGACAGAACTCGGCAAGCGCCACCATAGAATCAGCAGGATAATCTGATTGACCAACAACAATTGTCTCTACATCTTTATCTTCCACAATCTTCTGAATATAATTTAAATCAATATTTGAAACTTTTTGCACAACAATATAGCCAAATCCTGGTTTTAATCTCATCTCTTCCACAAGAATGTTTGAGATATTATCAGAGCCTATGACTAAAGTTTTCTGCAAGCCAAATCCATGTCTTACAGTTAAATATTTTTCTATTCTTTTTAAAGTAACCCTGCCTAAAATAATATAAAATATTGAAAAAAACCAAATAGCTAAAATAATAAATCTCGAATCAAATTGCTCACTCTGTAAGAAAATATAAATTATCACTGACATCATAGCTAAAGAAACAGCGGAAATTATCTGAAAAGATTCCTCCAACATACTTTTCTTGTTTACTCTATAAAGTCCAATTAAGGCAAATAAAACTAACCAAAAAGGGATAACATACACAACTAAAATAATATATTTTTCAAATGGCAGATGCTCAAAAAATAAAACAGGCCTCAACTGTGAAACAAAGGCGCTTGTACGCAAAAAATACGCAGATATAGCCGCAACAAAAAGCATGATAAAATCAAGCGGAAGAAGTATTACCGTAAAAAATAATGATGTTTTTCTCACAATAAATGGATATTAGACCTACTAAGCATAATATAGAATTTTTGATAAAATTAAAAGGGCATCAAGATGACACCCCTTTTTATACTTATGATTGCGAGGGCATTACACTTCGCACCTGATGAATATTTAAATCTGACTCTTGACGGTCATTATTAATGTAACCGCCTCTTCCAGTCCTTCGGAGATAACTCTTGCTTGTTTTTATTGTAAGTATCTTTGTAATATCATCATACTTTACGATCTTACAAAGCACCACTGTTCCTTCCAACAAAATCAATGTAACCATATTGTTAACATTTGCTTGTAATTCTTGTATTATTACTTCACTGGACTTATTATGCTTAGACATAAATATAACTCTCCTCTTATTTAAATAAACAGACACTCACTCAGAGCAAACCAAGATAAAAATAAGCCGGATTTTGTCATGGGTAATCATTTATCTTGGCTCAGCATTACTGCTAAGCTCATGCGACTACCTTAATCTAAATAAATAGATTAAATACTGTCTTGCATCCAGTAAGGATTTAGCCGTTTCACCTTTTATATTTCTATAAAAGCTATCCCATAAGGGATCCTTAAATCTTTCGAAATAAGGCGTCTCTGCTCGCACCTCTAGGATCTCTCCCGACGGCCGTTAGCCGCTACCTTTATCAATGCCGAAGCATTGAATAGATGTCCGGACTTTCCTCTATTGAGCTTGAGCCCAACAGCGATTACCTCTTGATCTTATGTTTGCTCTGAATAAGAATCTATGATATAAAAGAACTTTATTATTATAGCATAGTATTCACTATTTGACAATATATTATACTCATACATTTTATATATTACTTATCTAAGGCATCGTTTAAAGCTCTATCCGCCTCCTTGTTAAATTCTCTTCTAATATGCTCAAATGTTACATTTTTAAACTCTGTTTTTAAATTATGAATTTCAATAAAAAATCTTTGAATATTTTCATTCATCAATTTATATTCGCCAGTCAATTGCTTAACAGCAAGCTCTGAGTCCATTTTCATATGAACATCCAACTGTTTTGTCTTTGTTTTACCTAATAAAAGTTTCGCCTTTTGTAAGGCAAATATTATAGCTTTATATTCGGCTTCATTATTTGTTCCGATACCTATCTTCTCTCCGTAGGTTTTTAAAATTTCTTCTTTATCATTTTTAATCACTATCCCTATTGCGGAAGGTCCTGGATTCCCTCTTGACCCACCATCTGTGTAAATAATTATTTTATTCATATTATTTTATTTTGCTGAAAATTTGATATCTTTTAATTTTAATTGTATATTCTTATTTCCATTCCATTCATTCTCTTCCATAGTAAATACAATATCAATTTTATCATCTTTTTGCATTTTACGAAAATTCTCAGGAACATTAAACCAGACCGCATCAAAAAATTTATTATCTTTGCCGTCAATCACTGATCTTAATTTCAATTTTAAATGCTTCTCTCCATTACCGACTAACTTTATCCCTTGAATAGAGAAACCTTCGGCTAAAAATAATGGCGCGCTATTACCTTGACCATAAGGCTCAAACTTTAAAATCCAACTTAAAACATCTTTATTTATCTCATCTTGCGACATCATTGCATCTATATTTAAAAGAGGAATTTTTGATGCATCTTTTAACTTATTTTTTGAAATCTCCGAGATATTTTTTTTGAAATCTCCAATTTTTTCTTCAAAAACAGAAAACCCGCCAGCTCCGGCATGACCACCAAATGCCTTAAAAATACCTTTATCTCTCTTTGCGCATTCATCCATAACCTCAACAATATTAAAAAAACCTATACTTCTACAAGAACCCTTAAAAATATTCCCCACTCTTCCGTAAACAAAAGATGGCTTATTATAGATCTCGGTCAGCCTGCTTGATACAAGACCAGCTATACCGGGTGTCCATTCATCATTGCCAATGACAATAACATCTTGAATATTCTTTTTTTCTTGAATATCCTTCTCTATCCAAAATATTGCTTCTTTAACAGCTTTATCAACAAATTTTCTCCTGTCGCTATTTGCAATTTCAACCAATAAAATAAGTTTTTCCGCCACATCCTCTTTTTCGGTAAATAAAAGATCGTAAGAGATGGAAGCATGCGTCATTCTTGATGTCGCATTTATTTTGGGAGCAATTTGAAAAGCTATCATATTTGAGTCAATGCCACTTTTAGGTATTCTTGCAACAGCTAAGAGTTTTTTTAAACCTATCCTTTTGGTTTTTCTTATAACCATAAGACCATACTTAACAAGAGTCCTATTTTCACCCAATAAAGGCATCATATCAGCTATTGTTGCTATAGCTACGACGTCCAGAAGCCACTTTTCAAATCCTTCTTTTACACCAATTTTTTTTCCAAGATCAGAATGTAATAAGGCAAAACATACCTTAAAAGCAACTCCGGCAGCACACATATCCTTAAATTCATATTTGCATGCTTTTTGTTTTGGATTTACTATAGAATAAGCGTTTGGCAAAATATGAGATGGCAAATGATGATCTATTATTATCACATCAACATTAAACTCATTAAGCATATTCACCTCATCAACATTTGTTATACCGCAATCCACTGTAATTAAAAGATCTGCGCCATTTTTAACTATGCCTTCTATGGCCTTTTTATTTAAGCCATATCCTTCTTTTTGTCTATCTGGCGTATAAGTTTCAAAAGAGACACCAAGCTCTTTAAAAGTTGAGGCAACAACTACAGCGCCACAAACTCCATCTGCATCATAATCATGATATATGACTATTCTTTCTTTCTTTTCTATCGCTTTTTTTATTCTTTCAACAGCACTTTCTAAGCCAAAAATACAAAAAGGATCTTTTATATCTTTCGTATAATCGGGATTAAAAAATTGATTTGCCTCTTCCTTATTCTTTATCCCTCTATTGTATAGAAGTTGAGATATTATCTTTGGATATTCTGAAAGTTCATTTAATATATCATCTTTAATATTATCATAAACATTCCAAACCTTTTCAGATTGCAATTCTTTTCTGCTCATTTATGTAAAATTCTATTCTATCAAACCTTTTGATCTTAGATCCGCTTTTGACTGAGACATAGTTGTCATACCATCTCTAGATCCCATCTGCATAACAGAAACTATATTAGGAAGTCTGTGCTCCCTAATCAGACTGGAAACAGCAGGAGTATTTACCATAATCTCATAAGAAGCTATTCTACCTACTCCACCCTTTTTGTGTAATAGCTCTCTTGAAACAACTGCGACTAAGTTGCTGGCAAGTTGATTGAGTATCTGTTGAGATTGAACTGCCGGAAACATATTTACTATTCTTTCTATTGATTCAACTGTAGAAGAGCTATGAATAGTTGCAAAAACCAAATGACCGGTCTCTGACGCCATAAGAGCTGTTTCTATTGACTCAAGATCCCTTAACTCTCCTATCATAATAACATCTGGATCTTGTCTGAATGAAGCCCTTAAAGCATCGTAAAAAGAATGACTGTCAACTCCTATTTGTCTTTGCTCTATTACACTTTGTTTTACAGGATATATAAACTCTATAGGATCCTCAATCGTTATGATATGAACTTTACTCTCAGAATTTATCATATTTAAAAGAGAGGCTATAACAGATGATTTACCTGAAGCGGTAGATCCTGTTAAGAGAATAAGACCCTTTTTTAATTTGGCCAACTTCATCATAACAGGAGAAAATCCCAAAAATTCAGGCGTAGGAATATTACTGACAATAATACGAATGGATAAAGCGAATGCTCCTTGTTGAAGATGAATATTTGTTCTAAATCTATTTTCTCCAAATCTATAAATCATATCAAACTCATAACCTTGAGCGACTTTTTCTCTAGCCTCTTCACTTGGTAAAATATTAAAAACAAATTCCGCTAATAGATCCGGATCAACATTCTCTTGAGCTAAAAATTCCAAATTCCCATGAATCTTAGCTGATGGTTTCTGTCCTGAAATTAAATACACATCTGATGCTTCCTTCCTGACTGAAAGAGTTAATAAATTATTAAATTTTTCTATAACTTGATTATCCATTTTATTATTCAGTTAATTTTAATTTACCAATAAATTAATTATCCCTGGCATTGGATCTCCTGCCAATAACCCTAACATAGCTCCGCCTCCGGTTGAAACAAAATCAATATCTTCCAACTCTCCTTTCTGAGCTAAGGCAACTATAGATTCTCCTCCACCAACTATTCTATAAGCTTTATTATTGCATAAGGCGCTTGCAAAATTATTAGTACCTTTAGCAAACTTATTCATCTCAAAATATCCAAGCGGACCATTCCAAATAATGATATTAGCATCTTTTATAATGTTTGAAAAATAATCAACTGATAATGGGCCTATATCTAAAATTATATCATCAGCAACGACATTTCCGGTAGCGACAATTCTCGTCTCTGCATTTTCCGATATCTCCTTAGCAACAACAAGATCAATTGGCATATGCAACTTCGGAGATGATAAATCTAAAGATGCAAATTCTGCTATCACGCCGTCATCTAGCTTTGATTTACCGATTGATATTCCCTTTGCATTCAATATGACATTAGCGATAACTCCTCCGACAAGAATATGATCTGCTTTATCTAAAAATCTTTTAATAAGTTTAACTTTTGTTAGGATTTTTGAACCACCCATAACAATAACTAACGGTTTTTTTGGATTATCATAAACATCACTTAAAATATTATACTCTTTTTCCATTAAAAAACCTGCGTAAGAAGGTATAAATTTTGTTATAGCGGAAACAGAAGCATTTTCTCTATGAGCAACTGCAAAAGCATCATTTACATAGATATCAGCTAGTAATGCTAGTTCAGAAGCAAATGTTTCATCATTTTCGTCTTCCTCTTTATGAAATCTTAAATTCTCCAACATTAATATCTCTCCTGATTCAAGAGAATGAACGACCTCTTTGACTTTTTCACCTATGCAATCTGAGATAAAACCAACCTTAACACCCAGTAACTCCTCTAATCTCTTTGAAATTATTTTTAATGAAAACTCTGGAACGACATTTCCTTCCGGTCTTCCAAAATGAGTAGCTATAATTATCTTTGCTTTTTTTTCTAATAAATATTTTATTGTTTCTAAAACAGCTTTGATCTTAAAGTCATCCTCTATATATCCATCTTTAATAGAAACATTAAAATCAACGCGTAAAAAAACGCGCTTATTTTCAATGTTTACATCTCTTATTGTTCTTATTTTCATATAAAACTATTCTATCATACTTTAAATTTTAATAAAACAATGATAATATTGATTATGGAAATTCAAGAAAAAAAATTAAAGAAAAACATAGCAATTTTGGGAGCTGGATTTTCTGGTCTTAAATGTGCGTTAGATTTGGAAAAATTTTTAAGAAATGATAAGGACTTCTCTTCCAAATTTAACATTCTTTTGATAGATAAGAAAAATTATCATCTTTACACGCCAGCACTCTATGAAGTTGCAACAACAGCAAGCAGAGATGCATCTGGATTTATATTAAAGAAGATTGTAACGACACAAATTGAAGAAATTATTGGAAATAAGAAGATAAAATTCTTACAAGGCGAGATTATAAATATAGATTTTGAAAATAAAACTGTAGGATTTAAGGATACTACTACTATTAATTTTGAATATCTTGTTTTAGCTCTTGGTGCTGAACCTGCATTCTTTGGCATAGATGGATTAAAAGAAAACTCTTTATCACTCAAATTACTTGAAGATGGCATTAAAATAAGGAATAGAATAAAGAATAAATTTTTAGAAAAAAATGAAAATGATAATATCCTTAAAGTTCTGATTGGTGGATCAGGGCCAAGTGGCATTGAATTTGCATCAGAACTTGTAGGATATATCAAAGAATTAAACAAAATTCATTGTAAAAATATAAAAGGAGATATTAAACTCATAGATGGAGCCTCTCATATATTACCTGGATTTGAACATAATATAGTAGAGAAAGCATCTAAGAGAGTTCTCTTTCTTGGCATTGAAATAATTAATGGTTTTGTTATCTCTAGAGTTGATGAATTAAAAGTTTATCTCAAACAACTTCCAACATCAAATGAGCCTCCTGAGAATTTCACGCCACAAGAAAAAATAGAGGAATATGATGCTTTAATTTGGGCTGGTGGAGTACAAGCAAATAATATTCTCGGTAGCGTTAATGTGCAAAAAGAAAAAAGAGGGAGAGCGGAGATTAATAATTTCTTAAAATGCACTTCCCCTGATAAGCATCTTGATATATCAGAAAAAATATTCGCCATAGGAGACAACTCTTGCTTTTACGATCCGATATCACAAAGACCGATTCCTGGAACTGCAAAAATAGCTATAGAGCAAGCAATCGTAGCGGCACAAAATATATATAATTCAATAAATAAAAAAGATAAGGTTCTCTATAAAATAAAATCTTCACCCTTCTCCATAACAATTGGTGGTAAATATGCAATAACAAAATGGGGACCGTTTTTGTTTACAGGATTTTTAGGTTGGCTACTAAAACAACTCGTGGAACTTTATTATTTATACTCTATAACAGATAGGGTATCCATATTTTTTGATTGGTGGCGAGGAATTAAAATATTCTCAAAAAACGACTAATCATTCTAAATCATTTCTATCCAACGAGCTTTATCATTTTTGTGAATTCATCTTTTTTAGCAGATGCGGAACCGACTAGAACTCCGTCTATCCCGTGATAATTTATAAAATCTAAAACGTTTTTTGAATTGACGGAACCGCCGTAAAGCACTTTTACACTAACGCCCAACTTCATATGATACATATCCCCTATGGTTTTTCTAATATACAATGCGGCTTGATGAGCATTTTCAGGCGTATCTGAAAGTCCTGTGCCTATAGCCCATACCGGCTCATAAGCTATGATAACATTGCTCATCTTAGCCTTTGGTATGCCATCCAAATCTGCCATTATCTGCTCTGCGACTATAACCGGAATAACATTCTCCTTATCTCTTTCTCTTTCGCCAACGCATAAAATAACCTTAAAACCAGCTTTTAATACAGCTTTTACTTTTTTATTTATTACTTCATCTTTCTCATCAAGATAATTTCTCCTTTCTGAATGTCCTAAAATTACATATTTCACATTCAAGTTTTTAAGCATATCCAGAGTCACCTCACCAGTATAAGCTCCACTATTTTCCCAAAAAACATCCTGAACACCTAAAGTCATATTCAAATTCTGTTTAATGTCAGGTATAAATGGAAAAGATGGACAAATAATAATCTCTGATACAGAAGTCTTGACTAATGCTTTAACAGCAGAAAATAAAACCCTTGCATCTTTGTGGCTTGTTATATATGATTTCCAATTTGCTACTATATATTTCATATGACAAAATTATGATTTATAACTTAAGAATAACACAAAAATATAATCTCTCAAATCTAAAATTTTGGATCACTCTTTAAATGCTTTCTAATAAACAAATAAATACCTCCCGCTAATAAAATCAATAAAACCCACTCTGCTTTTTGAAAATAGGGATGCAATATATTCCAATTTTCACCAGCTATAAGACCAGCGTATGTCAAAGCGTAAACCCAAGGAATACATCCTAAAAATGTATATGTTATGAATTTAAAAACATTCATTTTAACAACTCCAGGAACAAATGATATAAATGTCCTAACTGCCGGCAACATCCTTGAAAATAAAACTGTTGATGAGCCGTATTTTTGAAACCATCTTTCAGTTACCTCTAAATCATGATGAGTAAATAAAAAATACTTCCCGTATTTCTCTAAAAATGATCTTCCGCCAAAATAACCTACATAATATAAAATTAGAGAGCCAACGACATTTCCAAAAACACCAGCTAAAAAAACAGAGATGAATGTCATTCTTCCTTCAAAAACAAGAAATCCAGAAAATGGCATAATTATCTCAGATGGAATTGGTATAGCAGCACTCTCAGCAAGCATTAAGAAAAAAACACCAGAGATACCTGATATCTCTATTATTCCTTTTACAAATCCTGATAAAAATTGAAATAATCCATCTATCATAAATTATTCATACTAAGAATAGATTATAAAATCTTTACGCTTCTTAAAAACTTTGCTGAATCTTCCGGTCTAACAGCCGAAATATCCATTCCTGTTCCTATCTCATAACCAGCCCAAGTTGATGTTTTCGGAAATATTTCAAGATGCCAATGATAATGCTTATGATTGCCTTTTACCGGTGATGAATGTATAAAAAAATTAAAAGCCGGATCATTTAATCCTACTCTTAATTTTAACAATGCTTTCTGTAAAGCGTCCGCAAAAAATTTAATATTTTCTTTTTTAAGTTGTAATAAACTATCTTGATGATCTTTTGGAAAGATATTCATCTCAAAAGCGATTTTTGATGCAAATGGCACAAAGACCACAAACTTCTTATTCTGATATACTATTCTTTTTTTACTCTTTATTTCATAGTCTAATATTTCACAATGAATACACTTTTTATTTTTTATAAAATATTTTTTTGAAGCATCTATACTTCTTTGAATATCCGTAGGAATAATTGACGGAGCGATTATTTGACTATGAAGATGTCTGAGCGAAGCCCCTGCCTCCTTTCCGTGATTATGTAAGATTAAAATATATGCTATTGATTTATCTTTTGAAATTTCAATATATCTTGCCTGATATGCAGAAACCATAAGAGTTGCTTCCTCTTTTGAAAGGTCTGGAATAAATTTATCATGATCACGCATTATTATAAGATCGTGAAAACCAACTCCCTTTGTAATGCTATAAGGACCTTCTTTACGGATATCCCCAACACCACCTCTTTCCAAAGCAGAAAATTTATTCGGTATCACCACCAAATACCAATCTCTCTTCTCTTTTTTTTCATTATTCCAATAAACAAGACTCAGCTCCATCTCCAAAAATGGATTTTCAAAAGGACAACCCTCTTTTGGCTGATCTATCACTGCTGGTTTTCCAAAAAAAGCATGTGGCCTCTTACCTCTTGCTGTTGCGATAATAACCCAATCACCTTTTACTGGATCTTGTCTTAACTCTGATATATCTTTATTATTTGATTTCATAAAATAATTATATCATATAAATTAAAATATACTTAAATTATTTTTATTTTGCCTTCATCTTATCAAAATAACTTTGTAATATTAAAGCTGCGGATGCTTCATCTATCTTGTCTTTTCCAACACCTGACTTTTCAGCTTGAACACTTGTTAGAAATTCATTTTCAAATTCAACAGGAATATTAATTTGTCTTTTTAAATTATCTCTAAAAATATTCACCTTCTTTGTCTGTCCTGTTTCTTGCATATTTAAATTTAAAGGTAAACCAACTATCACCATACCAACATTCTCATCTTTAATAATCTTTTTTAGAACTTTAATTAGATTTTGATTTTGTATTGTCTTAAAAGGCATACCCAAAATACCATCTTCATCTGAGAGAGCTAAACCGACTCTTTTATCTCCGTAATCAATGCCTAAATATCTCACGATCTTTTAGCTTTTAACTTTTAACTTTCTGACTCATAGTGCTTTAGAAAACTAATGAGCTAACAACTAAGAAGTTGTTGTTAAGATTTCAAATCCATCTTTTGTCACAACAATTGTATGCTCAAAATGAGCTGAAAGTTTTCCATCTTTTGTCTCTATTCCCCAACCGTCTCGTGAATATTTAATATGATAACTTCCCTCTGTTATCATCGGCTCAAGCGCTAAAACCATTCCGGAAATCAATGTTTCGCCAGTACCCTTTCTGCCATAATTTAAAACATATGGATCTTCATGGACTTTATAACCAACGCCATGACCAGTTAAATCTCTAACTATGCCAAAATCAGAATTTTTCTCTACATAAGATTGAATTGCGTGACCTATATCTCCAAGCTTAGCACCCTCTCTTATCACACCAATACCTTCATATAATGAATTTTCGGTAACCCAAATAAGCTTCTCTGCCGTCTTACTACCTTTACCACCGACTATCTTTGTTCGCGCAGCGTCAACACACAATTCCTTTAACCAAAGCCCCAAATCAAAAGAAAAAAGATCTCCATTTTTAAGCTTCCTTTCAGATGGAATAGAATGAACCACCTCTTCATTTATACATGTACACATTGAGGCAGGATAAGGTCTTGGTGATCCAGCTGGATTGTAGTTTTTAAAAGATGGCGTTGCTCCATTTTTTAAAATTAAACTTTCTGCAAGTTCATCCAAATATTTTGTCGTCACACCCTCCTCTACTGATTTTTGAACTTCATTTAAAATATCAGCAAGCATAAAACCGCCATCCTTTAAAATCTTTATCTCATCTGCTGTTTTTATAGTAGTCATTATTTTTTTTCAATAGAAGAGATGATATCTTTAGTGACATCATCTATAGATTGATTGCCGTTAATGCGTATAAGCTCTCCTTTTTTCTCAAAAAAATCTATTACCTGAGAAACCTCATCATAAAACCATTTTATTCTTGCTTTAATAGACTCTGGATTATCTTCGACTCTTATCCTCATAATACCTCCGCAATGCCCACAAACAACCTCTGCTTCTTCTAATTCAATATATGCGCTCTTTCCACACTTTTCACAAGTCCTCCTACTCATAAGTCTTCTAAAAGATTCTTCATCAGAGAGATCAATAAGAATAACCTTTATATTTCTCCTTCCATACCACTCCAAAACATCTTCTAAGATTTCGGCTTCTTGTATCTTTCTAGGACTTCCATCAAATAAAATACCTTTATCTTCAGGAGTATTTAAAAGTTTCTTCATCCATAAATAAAAAGGCAACCATGTTGGCACCAGCTTGCCATCAGCTAGCTCCTTTTTCATCTTCCTCGCAACAGCATTATCTTCATTTGAAAATTTTCTCAAAAGATCACCTGTTCCTATATATTCTAGGTCATATCTCTCACGCAAAATAGACGCCTGAGTTCCCTTTCCGGAACCTGAAATACCTAATAAAATTATATTCAAAGGATTTTGTTCTTTTTGCATTATTACATCATTAAACTATTATTAATTTCTTTTTTCCATAATAAAAATAGTCTACTTCATTTAACAAAAAAAATCAATTAAAAAACCAAAACACTATGATAACTTTTTAGCACAATTTTTTGACATTTAGTATTTGTCGTATTCGTGCATTACTAGTTGAGCTTTGACTTGTTTTATAATATCAATAACAACAGATACAGCGATTAAAAGTGCTGTTCCACCAATCGTTAGGGTAGCAATACCTGTAAAATATCTAAAAATATAAGGTAGTACAGCTATAAGACCTAAGGATATTGCACCAAACAAAGTGATGCGATTCATAACTTTAAATAAAAACTCTGTGGTTGGATTACCAGGTCTTATACCAGGTATAAAGCCACCTTGCTTCTGCACGCTCTCTGATATCTGCTTTGGATCAAATGTGATAGCAGTATAAAAATATGTAAATAAGACAACTAAGATAAAATAAAGTGTTGGATAAAACCATCCGCCCTGTTGAAAGAATCTCAAAAATGATTCTGCTATTGAACTTAACCAAGCTTTATCTGAAAGTTTTGCTATATTTGCCAACATCTCCGGAAATAATAATATTGAGATAGCAAAAATTATAGGAATAACTCCTGCTTGATTAACTTTTAATGGTAAATATGTTGAAACACCACCATACATCTTAGATCCTCTGATTCTTTTAGCGTAAGATACAGGTATATTTCTTGTGCTTTCATTCATATAAACTATTCCAGCGATAACAAGTAAAGATGCGATAGTAAATCCTATAACTGTTGGTATTAATGAAGGATCAAAATTTGCGTAAAATTGCTTTAAAATTGTCGGTACTCCTGCTATAATACCAGCAAAAATAAGAATAGATATACCATTACCTATCTTTTTCTCTGTAATAAGCTCCCCTAGCCACATTAAAAATACGGTTCCGGCTGTAACAACTATTAGATTTGTCACTAAATCAAACTTGCTCAATCTATCTATAACATTTTGATTTTGCAAAAGCGCTAAAAGCCCATATCCTTGAAGTAGTGCTAATGGAATTGTAGCTATTCTTGTATATTGATTAAATTTTTGTCTTCCAGCCTCTCCCGCTTCATTATACATCTCTTTTATTTTTGGAAAAATAACTGTTAAGAGCTGCATAATAATTAAAGCCGTAATATATGGTCCTATTCCAAGCATAACGATTGACATATTACTCAATGCTCCTCCTGAAAAAATATTTAAAAGCCCTAAGAATTGATTACCATCAAAAAAAGATTTTAATTTATCAGCGTCAATACCAGGAACTGGAATTAAAGCCGCTATTCTGAATACAACTAAAAGAGCAAGAACAAAAAATATCTTACTCCTTAGATCTCTTATTTTAAAAACTTGTGCGATTTTCTCTAGCATGGGTTATTTGGATTATTTGATCTCTCCTCCAGCTTTTTCTATCTTCTCTCTAACAGAATCTGAAACCTGACACTCTGAAATAATAATTTTTATAGAAAGATCACCTTGTCCTAATATTTTAACTCTTGGACATTTTCCACCCCTCTTTGAGATTAATCCTTTCTCTAGTAAAGTTTGAGGATTAACATCTCCTCCATCTTTGAAAGAATTTGATAAAACACCTAAATTGATTATCACTGGTTTAACTTGAATGGAAGCAAATTTATTTTTACCCCTACCTCTTAATTTAGGAATCCTCTTAATAGCATCTCTTTCAGCTGGACGTATATTGGCACCAGATCTTGATCTCTGACCATTCATACCTCTACCTGAGGTCTTACCCCTACTTCCACCTCTTCCAATTCTCTTGCCCTTTTTAAGTTTTTCAAATGAAATATCTTTTAACTGCATATCTTTAATATAAATATATTATAATCCTATTTTAGATTTATCCGTATTATTTTTAACACCTTCCTCTATCTTTTTTTTCTCTAAAGTACTCTCTTTAATAATCACTTTAATATTCTCATTCTTAATACCCTTCTTAAACTTTAACATTCCCAAAGCTATAATTGTAGCTCTTGCATTATTTATCTTATTTTTGCCTTTACTTAAAATTTTGGCAGAAATATCACTTATTCCAGCAAGCTCACAAACAACTCTAACCGCTCCTCCAGCAACTATACCACGCCCTGCCACTGCTGGTCTTAATAATATTCTTGCGCTCTTATACTTTATCTCTATTTCGTGAGGAATAGAACCTTCAAAAATATTAACCCTAATCATATGTTTCTTTGCATCATTAACAGCCTTTTCCATAGCCAAGCTTACATCTGCGCCCTTTGCAACACCAACACCCACTCTTCCATTTTTATCACCAATAACAGCGGCGATTCTAAAACGAAATCTTCTTCCTCCGGCCATAACACGAGTAACTCTTGCGATATCAAGAATCTTCTGATCAAACTCTGGCTTCTCTCTTTTCTCCTTATGGAATGATCTTGGTTTTCTTGTTAATTTTTCTTTAGTAGTTGTTTCCATAATAGTTTAGAATTTTAAACCGCCCTCTTTAGCTCCTTCTGCTAATAATTTTATGCGACCATGAAATTTATAACCTCCTCTATCAAAAACGACAGCTTCAATCTTCTTCTCTTTTGCCTTCTTTGCAATCTCAATTCCAACCATTTTTGCTATCTCTCCTTTTGTATTCTTATCCTTTTTAATCTTAATATCAGAAAAAGCAACTAATGTAAAACCTTTATCATCATTAATAATCTGAGCATAAATATGTTGTGAAGACCTAAATACCGCCAATCTTGGTCTTGTTTCTGTCCCTACTATTTTTGATCTTATTCTTTTGTGTCTTTGTATTCTATCTGACATATTTTTATTTGAATTTAAGCTACAGACTTCTTACCTGCTTTTCTTTTTACAACCTCACCTTGATATCTGATTCCCTTTCCTTTATAAGGTTCTGGTTTTTTAAATTTTCTTATATTTGCGGCTGTCTGACCAACCAACATCTTATCAATACCTGTTACTTTAATCTTATTTTTCTCTATTGTAAAGTAAATACCTTTTGGAGCAACGAATTCTATAGGATGAGAAAATCCTAACGCCATAACAAGCTTATCTCCTTTTGCTTCAACTTTATAACCAACTCCTTCTATTTCAAGATTTATTTCATGCCCGATTGTTACACCATCTATCATATTTGCAATAAGTGATCTTGTAAGACCCCAAAATGCAGAGCCATTATTTGTATTATCCAAAACAGACACAAGCACTTGACCCTCTCTTACTTCAACATTCATAAAAGGTGCTTTCTCCATTGATATCTCACCTTTTGGTCCTTTAACAAAAACAGTATTGCCAGTAACGGAAACTTGTACTTTGTCTTTTATTATTATTGGTTGTTTTCCTACTCTGCTCATTTTATTTATCTTACAATTTTAATTACCAAACCTGACACAAAAGCTCGCCTCCAACCTTATTCTTTCTTGCTTCTTTATTACTCATAACACCCATTGAGGTAGAAAGTATTGAAATACCAAATCCCTGTCTTACAGAAAAAAGCTCGTCATAACCCCTATAAATTCTCTGACTTGGCTTTGAAACTCTCTGTAAATCAAAAATATATGACACGCCATCATTATTATACTTTAACTTAATCTCGATTAACTTTCTTATTTTCTTTCCTTTCTTCTCAAAGGCATCAATAAATCCCTCCTTCTTAAGAACATCTACAATTGACATTTTCATTTTTGAATAAGGAATATGCACCATTGGCTTGCCAATTGCTTTTGCATTTCTTATTCTTGTTAACATATCTGCGATTGGATCTGTCATAAAATTTCTTATAAAGTTTACTACTTACTATTATTTACCAACTTGATTTCTTAACTCCTGGAATTTCACCTTTATTTGCCATTTCTCTAAAACAAATTCTACATAAATCAAATGCCCTCATATAGCCCCTCTTTCTTCCACACTTAAAACATCTTAGCACTTTACGTACAGGAAATTTAGGTATTTTTTTTGATCTTGCTATTGTTGATGTTTTTGCCATAAATTTATTTCTTTAAAGGAAATCCTAATAATCTAAATAATTCTTCCGATACCACCCTATCTTTATTACTAGTAACAACGGTCACTTGAAGTCCGAATATTCCTCTAGCACTGTCTTGATTGATTTCAGGAAATACAATCTGCTCCTTAATACCTATAGTTAAATTACCATGCTCATCAATATTTTTTATTTCCAGCCCTCTAAAATCTCTTGTTCTTGGCAAAGATAAAGAAACTAATCTATCAATAAAATCGTACATCTTTGCGCCTCTTAAAGTAACTCTTACTCCTATATCTGTTCCTTCTCTAAGCTTAAAAGCAGCGATGGATTTTTTTGCCTTTACTTTTACAGATTTCTGACCTGATATTGCCGTCATATCTTTCACAATAGAATCAACCAAGGCAACATCTTTAGCTATCTTTCCTGTACCTGAATTCAAAACAACCTTTAATACTTTTGGCACCTGAAAATCATTCTCAAAAGAAAACTTCTTCTTAAGTTTAGCTACTAATTCTTTTTCGTATTTTTCCTTTAATCTGTTCATATTTTTATAATATTGAATCACACTTCTTACAAATCCTATTCTTGCCATCACTACCAATCTTATAACCAACTCTGGTCGGTTTATTGCATTTACCGCAAATTACCATAATATTTGATACGTGCATAGGTGATGCCTTCTCAATTATTTGACCTTTCTCTCCTTGTTTTCTTGGTCTTATATGTCTCTTTCTCATATTAGCACCATCAATAACCACTCTTTCATCACTAGGCATAACCTGGATAATCTTTCCATTCTTACCCTTATCCTTACCTGATAAGATCATTACATTGTCTCCTTTTTTAACTTTCATAATACTTTTAACTTTATAACTTTACACTTATATAACTTCCGGCGCAAGCGATGCTAACTTTGAATAACCTTTATCTTTAATTTCTCTTGGAATTGGCCCAAAAACACGTCCGCCTTTCATATCCTTACCATCTAAAATCACAGCTGCATTCTCATCAAATCTTATATAAGAACCATCTTGCCTTCTAAAGGTTTTTCTCTGTCTAACTATAATAGCTCTAACAACTTCTGATTTCTTTACAATCTTCCTAGGCTCTGCCACCTTTACTGCAGCTACTATAATATCACCTATTTGAGCATATCTTTTTTTAGATCCTCCTAAAACCTTAATACATTGGATTCTTTTTGCTCCGCAATTATCAGCTACTTTTAAAATTGTTTGTACTTGAATCATATTATTATTTTAAAACTATCCATCTCTTATCTCTAGAAATAGGATTAGTCTCTTGTATATTTACCACATCACCTACCTTATGTAAATTCTTTTCATCATGCGCTTTAAATCTTTTTGAAACTTTAATATATTTATGATATGTTTTGTGTTTTTTTTGTTCGGTAACCAAAACAACCACGGTCTTATCCATTTTATCTGAGACTACCACTCCATTTAATATTCTTTTTTGCGCTATTTTATTTTCCATAATAATATCATAATCACACTTAAGCTTGCTCGAAACTTTAACATTTATTTTTGATTAAGTAAAGTCTTTACTCTAGCAATCCTTCTCTTCATCTTTTTTATCTCTGAAAAATTTTTTAATCTATTAAAAGAAATATCAAATCTAAAATCCTTAAGCTTAGATGTACTCTCTTTTAATACTTTATTCAACTCTTCTGCTGATTTTGATTTTAACTCTGCTTTTTTCATATCCTTATTTTAATCTCTTAACAAATTTCGTTTTAACTGGAAGTTTATAAGATGCTTTTTTGAAAGCTTCCTTTGCTGTATCCTCAGTTACTCCATCCATCTCAAAAAGAATTCTTCCCGGCTTTACAATTACAACATACCTGTCAACAGCACCCTTTCCTCCACCCATTGGCGTCTCTGCTCCTTTTTTCGTTACAGGTTTGTCTGGAAATATTCTAATCCAAATCTTACCACCTTTCTGGACAGTCCTTGTAATAACACGCCTTGCGGCTTCAATTTGCCTTGAATCTATCCAAGCTCTCTCTTCCGACTTCATGCCATAACTACCATAGCTAACAACAACACCTCTTCTATCAATGCCAGTATTTCTCTTGCGTCCCTTATGCCATTTTCTATGTTTTACTTTTTTTGGTACTAACATAATTTTGCTTAAAAGCTCTTAAAAACTATTACTACTTAATCTCATTATTAAATACTTCTCCTTTGTATATCCAAATCTTTATACCTATAACTCCGTATCTACAATATGCTCTTGACTGCGCATAATCAATATCAGCTCTCAAAGTCTGCAAAGGAATATTGCCTTTCGCCAACCATTCTCTTCTTGCCATCTCAGAACCATCAAGCCTTCCTGATACCATAATCTTAACTCCTTGAACCTCATTACTTTGCATAATCTTTTCTATAAACTGCTTCAAAACTCTCCTAAAAGGTATTCTCTTCTCAATTTGATCAGCAATTTGTTGTCCTAGTATTTGAGCGTTAGACTCTGGCTTTGCAACTTCGTCTATCTGAATTTTTACATTTGTCTTTGATGTCTTATCTATCTTTATTGTTTTATGAAAATTCTCGATCTCTTTTTTTAAAGAATCAATTCCTGCTCCACCCCTACCAATAATAAGCCCTGGTCTTGATGTATGGATGATGATTTTAAGTTCATTTTCAGATCTCTCAATCTCAATATTACTTAATCCCTGTTTTATTAATTTATCGGTCAATAACTTACGAAGAAAGTAATCCTCTCTTAAATATCCTTGATATTTCTTCAAATTAAACCACCTTGATCTCCAAGTTATTGTTTCACCTATCCTAAAGATTATTGGATTGACCTTCTTTCCCATAATTATTATTTATCCTTTTTTATTTATTACTTTCTTAGTGGACTTTTTTTCTGTTTTTTCCTCTTTCTTAACTACTTTTTTTATAACTTTCTTTACCGTCTCCTTCTTTTTTACAATCTTTACAGCTTCTGTATTCTCTTCTTTTTGGACATAACTCTTCACTCTCTCATCTAAAACCATTAATATCTTTGAAGTTCTTTTCTTTATTTGATAAGCTCTACCCATAGCTCTTGGCATAGTTCTTTTTAGCATTTTACCGCCATTGACTATTATTTCTGAAATATACAAATTTGATTCATCTGATAATTTAAAATTATGCTTTGCGTTAGCAATAGCAGAGTTCAAAAGCTTAAGAATCGGCTTTGAAGATCTCTTAATAAGAAATTGCAACTGTGATTTTGCTTTTACAACATCAAGACCTCTTATCAAATCTGTTACTAATCTGACTTTTCTTGGTGAAATTCTTAAATTATTTAACTGTGCTTTTACCTGCATAAATTTATATTATTTATTTTCCTTCTATAGATTTTTGGATCTTTCCTCCATGCTTAATAAACTTCTTTGTTGGTGAAAATTCACCAAGTTTATGACCTACCATATCTTCAGTAATAAATACATCTATATGTTGTTTGCCATTATGAACTCCAAATGTATGACCAATCATTTCCGGAGAGATCGTTGAAGCTCTAGCCCATGTCTTAATAATTTCACCTTGCTTAAACTTCGCTACCTTTTTCAACAACTTCTCATCTACATATGGTCCCTTTTTTAAACTTCTTGACATATCTTTTTATTTCTTAATACTTGATTTCCTTCTTATGATTAACCTGTCCGAACTTTTATGTTTCTTTCTTGTCTTCTTTCCTAAAGCATGCTTACCCCATGGCGTCTTTGGATATTTCAGCCCTATTCCTTGCGCTCCTTCTCCACCACCATGAGGATGATCAACAGGATTCATAGCAGAGCCTCTGGTTGTTGGTCTTATACCAACCCATCTTGATCTTCCAGCCTTACCATGATTTACTAATCCATATTCTATATTTGAAACAACTCCTATAGTAGCTAAACAACCGTCTTGAACCTTTCTAATTTCTCTTGAAGGCATCAATAACTGAGTATATCCAGCTTCATTCGCCATAACTTTAGCTGATGATCCGGCTGATCTCACTATTTGACCTCCTTTATTTGGTTGCAATTCAATATTATGAACAAAAAATCCTACAGGAATACTTTTTAACGGCAATCTATTACCATCCTTTAGCGGAGCCTCTTTTGAAGTTATAATTTTATCTCCAACTTTAGAATTCTTTTCAGCTATTATATATCTTTTATCTCCATCTGCATATACTGCAAGAGCTATAAAAGCAGATCTATTAGGATCATATTCTAAAGAAGTAATCCTAGCTGGTATATCAAATTTATCCTGTTTGAAATCCACAGCTCTATATAACCTCTTATTTCCACCACCCTTATGTCTTGTTGTAATTCTCCCTGCTGTAGATCTGCCCATTCTTCTCTTAAATCCTGATGTCAAAGATTTTTCTGGTTTTTGACGAGTTAAAACAGAATAGTCAACTATTGTTCTACCTCTCTGTCCTGGTGTTGTTGGTTTTAGTCTTTTTAACATATTTTTATTATACTCCTATATCTATCTTATCTCCTTCTTTTAATGTAACTATTGCTTTCTTAAAACCTGAAATTCTACTTTGATGAGCTCCAAGTCTCACATTTTTACTTGCCGTATTTATAGTTGCGACATTCACAACATTAACATTATAAATACTTTCTACGGCTCTTTTAATATCAATCTTATTTGTTGATTTTTCAACTTTAAAAGTATATTTATTATCTTTGCCCATCATAGCTGTTTTCTCTGTTATATATGGCGACTTGAGGATATTATAATACATAATATCTAATGATCTTGCAATGCCTTTTTTATTACTCTTAATATCCGTAGAAATAGAAACAGGAATAGACACATTTTTTGTCTTTGTAATTTCTTTATCAATACTTTTCTTTATCTTATTTTTAATTTTGTCTAAAATAGCCATCTTATTTGTTTAACTTAGTATATGTGTTATTTATAACATCCAATGAATCCTTAAGCACTACTGTATATTTATAATCCAAAATATCTCCAATATTTAAACTATCAGCGCTTATCACCTTAACTGATGCTATATTTCTAAATGATAACATTATATCTTTATCTGATTTTGGCAAAATAAATAATGTTTTTCTTTTTCTTTTTAAATCAAACACCTTATCCATAAAAAGTGTTAAGAATTTATCAGCATCTTTTGTTTTAATAGCGTCGAATGACAGCGTATCTAAGAAAACCATCTCTTTATCAATTAACTTTGAAGTCAATGCCATAAATAAGGCTTTTTGTTTCTGTTTTTTGTTTACACTTTTTGAAAAATTCCTTTCATTTCTTGGACCAAAAGAAACTCCTCCACCAATCCATATAGGCGATCTTATAGAACCATGCCTCGCCCTACCGGATCCCTTTTGTTTCCAAGGCTTAATGCCTCCACCACGAACTTCACTTCTATCTTTAGTATGAGCAATGTTAATTCTAGCATTGGCTTTCTGAGCCACATATATCTGATGAATTAACTTTGTATTAAATTCAACTCCAAAAATACCTTCAGATATTTCTACCATTCCAGATTTGTCACCTTTTTGATTGTATAAATCAACACTTCTCATAATATTATTATCATTTTTGACTTACTATTTCTAAAACAGTTCCTCTTCTTCCGGGAAGAGCTCCTGATATTGCTAACATTCCGTTTTCAACATCAACTTTCACAATCTTAAGACCTGGGGTAAAAACCCTATCAGAACCCATTCTACCTGCCATTCTCTTGCCCTTAAAAACTCTCTGCACACCTCCAGCTCCAATAGAACCAGGTGATCTTAATGTGTGTGCCTGACCATGACTTCCAGGACCTCCGCTGAATTTATGTCTTTTAACTACACCTTGAAAACCTTTACCTTTTGAAATTCCAGAAACATTAACATCATCACCAACTTCAAATAAAGAAATATCTATCTTGTCACCAACATTATAATCAGCATTAATTCTAAATTCTTTTAAAATAGAAAATTGACCTAACTCTTTTAAGTGACCCTTCTCCGGTTTATTAATATTTTTTTTGTATATTGTTCCGATTTGAATAGCGCTATAACCATCTCTATCATCACTCCTTACTTGTGTAACAGTGCAAGATTCAACCTCTACTAATGTCACAGGAATAACTCTTCCAGCTTCATCAAATATCTGAGTCATATTCAATTTTTTTCCTAAAATAAACTTCATCCTTTTGATTCTATATTATAATAAAAAAGTGAGCAAAGCTCACGTAACAAAAGCTTAACTTACACAAATAAATAAATGTAATTATATGCCGTTCATTTAAATTGCACACGATTCTGTAAAACGATTTTACAGAATGATCTACAATCTAACTATACCATTTTAATCTCAATGTCAACTCCGGCTGGAAGAGAAAGATTTGTTAAAGCATCGATAATCTTTGCATTAGGATTTAATATATCCACTATTCTCTTATGAACTCTCATTTCATAATGATCTCCTGCATTCCTATGAACAAAAGTTGATCTTGTTATTGCATATTTATTCTTCTCTGTTGGTAATGGTACTGGACCAACTATATTTCCGCCTTGTCTCTCTGCAGCCTCAACAATCTGACGTGTACTATTATCAATAATCTTATTATCGTAAGCTCTAATCTTTATTCTCAATTTTTGAATTTGTTCTTCTTTCTTTGACATTTTTTTATGCTGAAATAGATAATACAACACCCGCTCCAACGGTCTTTCCACCTTCACGAATAGCAAATCTTTGTTTATCTTCAAGAGCAACCGGTGTAATTAATTTAACTTGAACTTTAACTGTATCTCCAGGCATAACCATCTCTGTTCCAGCTGGAAGAATTATATCACCAGTCACATCTGTAGTTCTGATATAAAACTGTGGTTTGTATCCTGTAAAGAATGGCGAATGTCTTCCGCCTTCCTCTTTTGTAAGAACATAAATCTCTGCTTCAAAATCAGTATGTGGAGTGACTGAACCTGCCTTAGCAAGAACCTGACCTCTTTCAACATCTTCTTTCTTTATACCTCTAATCAATAAACCTGCATTATCTCCAGCCATAGCAGAGTCAAGGGATTTATTAAACATTTCAATTCCAGTAACAACAACTTTTTTAGTAGCCTTAATACCAACAATTTCAATTTCATTATTAATCTTAACTTCACCTCTTTCAACTCTTCCTGTTACCACTGTTCCTCTACCTTCAATTGAGAAGATATCTTCAACCGGCATAAGAAATGGCTTATTAAGCTCCCTAACTGGATCTGGGATCCAACTATCACAAGCTTTCATAAGCTCAAGAAGTTTCTGAACATACACTCCATCTTTTGTTTTTTCTTCTAGCGCCTTAACTGATGAACCCTTTATAACTGGAGTATTCTTTCCATCAAATCCGTATTTTGTTAAAAGCTCTCTGATTTCTTCCTCAACCAAGTCAACAAGCTCTGCATCATCTGCTAAGTCCATTTTATTTAGATAAACAACCAACGCTGGAACTCCAACTTGCTTTGCAAGTAAGATATGCTCTCTTGTTTGTGGCATAGGTCCATCTGGAGCAGCAACGACTAATATTGCGCCATCCATTTGGGCAGCACCGGTAATCATATTTTTAATGTAGTCTCTATGTCCTGGGGCATCAATGTGCGCATATTGTCTTTTCTCTGTC
>JBBTYT010000008.1:0-5041 GCA_038061695.1 Patescibacteria group bacterium | reverse complement strand
CTGTCTCATATTCTGAGTGATGAAGAGCAATAGTAATACCTCTTTCTCTCTCCTCAGGAGCAGCGTCAATTTGATCAATAGACTCTAATCTTACTTTTTGCCCAGCAAGATTCAACGCATGCAAGATAGCAGCTGTTGTTGTAGTTTTACCATGATCAACATGGCCTATTGTACCAATGTTGACATGCGGTTTTGTACGTTCAAATTTTTCCGCCATTTTTTTATTTTTAGAATAGACCAGTAATTAAGCTTGAAATTATTAGTGTTCATCAGAACCAATAATGTAAAGCCAATCACAAAAGCTTACTCAAAAATTAATTATTTTAATATTTATAAATATCTGTAAAAGATTTCCGTATTCTAATCCAAGAATCTAATAAAGTCAATACCTTTTTTTATTAAAATGGTAAATCTTCCAACCTTACCTCTCTTAAATCTTTTTTAATCCTATCAATTTCATAATCTATCTTAAATCTTTCTTTAAATTCAACCTCTCGTGATCTAGCTTCTTCTTCCCTGCTGAACTCTAGTTCTTTTTCTATTACCCTTTGAATAGAATCTAAATTACTATCATAAGAATCATTTTTTCTACCTGTCTGATCTCCAGATAACTTTCTTTTATTTTCCAAAAGATGAATATTTTTTGATTCTGTCAAAGACTTTGTATAATCATCAAAAGGCACTACAACATAAGAAGGTTTTCCATCTTCCATAACAACTATACCTCTATTTGAAACCTCTAATATTTTTTTAATATCATCTAACATAAAGTTGCAATATTTATTTTCTACTAGCTATAACTTCCAAAGCAATATTTTTTGGAGCCTCTTCATAACTTGAAAATTCCATACTATAAGAAGCTCTGCCCTCTGTCATAGATCTTACCTGTGTTGAATAGCCGAACATCTTTGCCAAAGGAACTCTCGCAATAACAACTTTAATATTTCCTCTATCTTCCATAGAATCAATCTTTCCTCTTCTTGCGTTTAAATCTCCAGTAACATCACCTAAAAAGGCTGGTGGCGTAATAACAGAGACTTTCATTATAGGCTCAAGAATAATTGGATTTGCGGCAGTTAAAGCTTTTCTTGTAGCCATTGAACCTGCGATCTTAAACGCTGCTTCGGATGAGTCAACATCATGATAAGAGCCATCAATCAAAATAACCTTAACATCTTGAATAGGATATCCTGCAACCACACCTTTCTCAATAGCTTCTTTAGCGCCCTTTTCTACAGCTGGCACAAATTCCTGCGGAATAACACCTCCTTTAATTTTATTTTCAAATTCAAAGCCGGCATTTTTCTCTAGTGGTTCAACCTTAACCTTAACATGTCCATATTGACCCCTACCTCCGGATTGCTTAACATATTTTTCTTCTGCCTCTGCCGTACCTTTAATAGTCTCTTTGTAAGCAACTTGTGGCGCGCCAACCGAAGCGCTAACCTTAAACTCTCTAAACATCCTATCTACCAAAACCTCAAGATGAAGCTCTCCCATTCCAGAAATAATTGTCTCCCCAGTTTCATGATCAACTTTGACTTTAAAAGTTGGATCCTCCTCTGAAAGTTTTCTTAAAGCGATTCCCATTCTCTCTTGATCTGCTTTAGTTTTTGGTTCTATTCTTAAAGATATAACCGGCTCTGGAAATATGATTTTCTCAAGAATAATAGGTTTATCTTCATCACATAAAGTATCCCCTGTTGTAGTATCTTTAAGACCGACGGCGGCACCGATATCACCAGCATTTATCTCATTTACTTCCTCTCTTTGATTTGCATGCATTCTTAGAATTCTTCCTATTCTCTCTTTTTTCTGTTTTGTTGAATTATAAACATAGGAACCCTTTGTTATTTTGCCTGAATAAACTCTAAAAAAAGCCAATGAACCAACAAATGGATCATTTGCAATCTTAAACGCTAATGCAGAAAATGGAGCAGTATCACTAGCCTCTCTATTTTCCTCTGCGCCTGTATCTGGATTTATACCATGAATCGCAGGAACATCTAAAGGCGATGGTAGATAATCTACAACCGCATCCAAAAGAAGCTGAACTCCTTTATTTTTTAAAGCTGTTCCGCATAAAACCGGATTAACATCTCCAGAAAGAGTGGCTTTTCTCAAAGCAGATTTTATATCATTTGATGTTATCTCTTTTCCTTCTAAATATTTTTCTGCTAAAGAATCATCTTCTGATGCAATCATATCTAACATTTCCTCTCTCCACTTTGCAGTTTCTGCTTTCATATTCTCCGGTATTTCATTCATCAAAACAATCTCACCCATCTCACCGGAAAATATCATATACTTCTGATTTATAAGATCAATTACTCCAGAAAAATCAGATTCTACTCCAACTGGTATCTGAACAGGAATGGCCTTCTTATTTAATCTATCTCTTATTGAAAGAAGATCCTTATGCCAATCAGCGCCAACTCTATCTAATTTATTTATAAAACAAATTCTTGGCACATTATATTTATTAGCTTGATGCCAAACAGTTTCAGACTGAGGCTCGACGCCGGCAACGCCATCAAAAACAACAACACCACCATCTAAAACACGCAGAGATCTTTCAACCTCAACTGTAAAATCAACATGACCAGGAGTATCTATGATATTAAATCTGCACTCTTTGGATTTATCATCTTTTGCATAAGTAGGAAGCCACAAACATGTTGTAGCGGCTGAGGTAATAGTAATACCTCTCTCCCTCTCCTGCTCCATCCAATCCATAACAGCCTCCCCCTCATGAACCTCACCTATCTTATGAGAAACACCTGTGTAAAATAAAATTCTCTCGGTAACAGTTGTTTTGCCCGCATCAATATGAGCGATAATACCGATATCTCTTGTTCTTTCTAGTGGGTAAATACGTTCCATAATCTATAAATTTTAAGTAACCGGGAAAAACCGGTCATTTTTTATTAATTATTAAATTAAATATTGAAATGATGAACTTACCAAGAAAAATGCGCAAATGCTTTGTTTGCTTCCGCCATTCTCTGAGTATCATTCCTCTTCTTCATAGCGGCGCCTTCATTTTTTGAAGCAAGTATAATTTCATCTGCTAATCTATACGCCATTGAATTTCCTTTTTTTAATTGAGATGCAGTGATGAGCCATCTTAAAGCTAGGGTCAATTTTCTCTCACCTCTAACCTCTCTTGGAACTTGGTAATTAGCGCCTCCAACTCTCTTTGATTTAATCTCCAAAATAGGTGATATATTCCTGATAGCAAGATCAAATGTTTCAATTGGACTTAATTTTATAATCTCTTCAACTTTATCTAATGCGCCATAAACAATCTTCTCAGCTATAGAAAGTTTTCCGTGAAGCATTATTGTTTTTATAAGCTTAGTTATAATAACGCTATTATATTTTAAATCCGGCTCTACTATTCTTTTATATTTTTGTTTCCTTCTCATTTCCCTATTATTTCCTTATTATTAATGCTTCCCTATTATTTCCTTATTATTAATGCTTCCCTATTATTTCCTTATTACGCTTTGGGTTTCTTTACGCCATATTTTGACCTTTCCTGCTTTCTGCCATCAACTCCTGTTGCATCTAGCACTCCTCTGACAACATGGTATCTCACTCCCGGCAAATCCTTCACTCTTCCACCTCTAATCACAACGACTGAATGCTCCTGTAATGTGTGACCTTCTCCAGGAATATAAGCTGTAACTTCGGCTCCATTTGTCAATCTTACTCTGGCAATTTTTCTTAAAGCTGAATTAGGCTTCTTTGGTGTTGTTGTTGAAACCTTAATACATACTCCTCTTTTAAATGGTGATGCGAATTTTGTAGGTCTGTTTTTAAGAGTATTAAAACCACGCATCAATACCGGTGACTTTGATTTCACCACCGCACTCTTTCTCCTTCTTCTGACTAATTGATTTATTGTTGGCATAAATTCCTTCTAGTGATTAAAAATATATATCTATATAAAATTTTATTTAAAGTAAACATAATTTAGCAAATAACAGAATCAAAGTCAAGGATATTTTTAAAATGCTTCTATATTAGATTCCTCCAAAAGCCAGATAAAATATTGGTAATTGAAATAACCAAGAGAATATAAAAATAAAGGCGCTTATTAGTATGCTTATTACATCGGTTAAAAAAACTAAAACTATGAGGATAAAAAATCCCCATTGTTCCATAAATGGCGCGAATCTTTCAAAGGCCTTTGGGGCAAATGCTTCAAACATTCTATAACCATCAAGCGGAGCTATTGGCAAAAGATTAAAAACAAATAAAGCTAAGTTTATATATATTAAAAATCCAAAAAACTTAACTAAGAAATTCATATCAGATATACCAGTCATTAAAATAATCTTGATGGCCAAAATAGCCAAAATAGCTATAACAATGTTAACAAATATACCAGCAACAGAGACTAGAAATTTACCTAAATTCCCCTTTCTTACCTTAGTAAGATCTACAGGCACTGGCTTAGCCCAACCAAAACCAACCAAAACTAACATTAAAGATCCTAAAACGTCAAGATGAGCTAGCGGATTTAAAGTTAGGCGTCCCATACTTTCAGCCGTATCATCTCCTAGTCTATAAGCCACATAACCATGTGCCACCTCATGCACTGTAATAGCTATAAGTAAAGCAAAAAGCCATGGAATAATAAGAGCTGGGTTATCCGAAAAAAGTTTAAATAAAAGCATTTTTGTAAAATATGAATATTAATTTATAGGAATAGTATATCAGAGCTTGATTTTTTTTAAAAGGTATGTTAAATTAGCAAAATCAATTATAGAAATTATTTTGAATTAAAAAATAAAAATATGTCTAGAAAGTGCCTTATTTGCGAAAAAACATCAAAAATGAATACAGTCTTGGTGAAGCTTCGTGGAAAATATAACCCGACAACTAAAAGAAGAAAATATCCTAATATACAATGGATGACTATTGGAAAAGATAGGATTCGCGCTTGCACAAAGTGCAAGAGAACAATGAATAAGAGTCCTATAAAATAATAGACAAATAAAAAAACATCCTCAGACAAAGCTTAGGATGTTTT
>JBBTYT010000007.1:0-13017 GCA_038061695.1 Patescibacteria group bacterium | reverse complement strand
TTCCACATCAGGATTTTGTTGGAAAAAGGTTCGGATTTTGTTCAAGAGACACAGCTAGGAGATAGAATAACCTTTTTCTCTAAAATGCGAATTCTACTTTTTGGCTGCGAGACCTGGATTCGAACCAAGATAACCTGCTTCAGAGGCAAGTGTCCTACCATTAGACGATCTCGCAAAATAAGACATATCTAAACATTAGACATATCCAGCAATAATTTTCGCAACGATACTTTTAAATTACAAGTAAAATAAAGAAAAATAGAGTAATATTGTAGCAGAAATATTATTACTGAACAAGTCCTATATGATTATCTTTATCTAATGTTAATAGAGCTAGTTGGCTCTTGCAACACCGATCTACACTCTCCTTTAGAAACAACTTTAACATTCGCTTTTTGTGATTCACACAGATTAGAATATGTTTTGCCATTTTCTCCGCAAACAGGGTCAACCTCTGTAGTACAAGTTATATCTCCTTCAGTTTGTTTTAAAACTCCTTCTAATATTATTGGCATAGGCGCTACTTCGTCTGTTTCAGTTGAATCCACCTTTCGTATACTCTCTTTGCTTGATCCGTCATTAGCAGGAATTGAAAATGAAGCAGGCGTTGTTACCTCACCACTCTTTTTCTCATACAAAGGATTAACGCCTTTAGTACCGACATCCTCATATAGAGGATTCCCATCTTTAGTGCTACGATCTTCATATTTAGGTTTCCCAGGTTCAACCTTCTTCATACCTTGCTCCTTTATAGCATACTCTGCGATTGCTCTTCGCTCATTTCTAATCATCACCTGAACTGACCTCGCCTTTCCAAACGCTTCACCAAATTTACTATCTTCAAATGCTCTTTTTCCTTGCGCAAGCATTCCACCAGCTTGCTCTAATCCAGCCTTCATACGATCTCCAAAATCCCTCTTTGGTGTCTGGCGTTCTATAGAGCCTTGATTACTATTATTAATAATGAATTTTTCCAATTCAATTTTTAATAAACCAAATTCAGTCTCTGCCAACTTAATTTGATCCTCTGCCTTTCTTTTGATATTTTTTTCTTTTTCAGCTCCTGAAAGCACAACATCCTGAATCTTCTTCTGCATAATATCAACCGCGCCTTGCAAAAAGTTATCTCTGGTTGTCTTAGGATTCACCACATTTGCAGAATCTTCTACATATTGGTCACTATCCCATCTTCTAGCAAGATCATCCAAAAGAGTAGCATGTTTAAGAGATTGTTTATCCAATTTCTCCAGCAACTCTTTTACATTAGGATTTTCAGAATTTTCTTTAATCTTGGCAAATCTAGCCTGAAGCCTATCTTGAGCACCTAAATAATTTTCAAGAGCAATTTTAATAGCCTTTTCATTCTGAGGATTTATCTCTTCAACTTTAAACATCTCCGCCGCCTTTTCATTGGCTATACGAAGCTCTAATGCTGTCTTATTCACTGAACCCCATGTAAAAATTCTGCTCAAACCTCTTTTAAATTCTTTCAAAAAATAAAAGCGACTGGTTGGTAAAGTGCCTACATTTTTAATACCAAGATCAATAGATATGCTAGATTGAATACGCAGTAAATCAAAATCAGGATCTCCTATAGAATTCTTATCATTTGGAGTAATTGTTTTTTCTATTTCATGCTGAATAATAAATGAACAATCAACTTGCTGTTCACGATTGGTAGTAAATAATTGCCCCCTCTTGCCTTCTTTGTGGCTAACAAAATATGTAAAAGTTATCGACTCTGTGGCTGGAGCTGGAAGTGTATGCTTTGGACTTAAAGAAAGATCGAAAGTTAAAATTGGTTTTTCAAGATTTTCTTTTCCTTTATCATCTTTATCATGACTACGCTTAAAATTAACTATTATTGGCTTATTAGGTTCATAATATTTCAAAATTTTAAAAGGCCCCTGAACGATAAGTTCATTGCCTTCATCATTATCGTCAAATTTAATAACTAAAGAAATTGTACTGCCGTGGGGAACGGCTTCTTTTGGCGTAACGCAATAAGCATCTATTTCCTCGGCGGCATTAACTGACAAAACAGGATTTAATACGGAAAATACAAGTCCTATAAAAATAAATTGTTTTATATATTTTTTCATAAGTTTATGATATTATTTTTAAATAAAAAATTGCAATTTGAAATAAATTATGATATCCGCTCAGACTTTCAAATATTTCTGCATTGCTATAAGAGAACCTAATGAACCTATAGTTCCACTAATCACAAACAGAATTAGCCAGATTTGAAATATGTTTCCATTAAAATATGAAAATAAATCTATGCCTGGAAAAAAATCTTTTATATACGGAGCACTAAAGAATAAAATTGGCGTAGCTATAATAATAGTTGCTAAAGAAGAGGTTAAACCGTATAGCAAGCCCTCTATCACGAATGGTCCCCTGACAAACCAATTCCCCGCCCCTACCAGCTTCATAATACCTATCTCTTCACGCATTGTGTATATTGTAATTCTTATCGTATTAAATGCCACCAAAAATGCTATAATGACCAAAATCACACTAATACCAAATCCAACTTTTCTAATTGTAGATATTAATACTCCAAGCGCATCTATAATTCCCTTATTTTCATAATAATTTATCTTATTGACTATCTCTTTATATTGCTCCTTTTCTAAGGTAGCAACAATACTCCCGAATAAAGATGGATCTTTCGCTTTTATATTTAGACTTGCCTCAAGCGGATTTTCCTCCAAAGCATCAAGCGATTGAATTATAATCTCATTTTCACTATGCTTTTCTCTGAATTCAAAAAGCGCATCATCCTCTGATATATATTCTGCACTTTTAACTTCATTTAAAACCAAAATATCGTTTTTCATATTTAAAATATCCGCCTCTTTTGCATCTTTCTTAAAATATATGGAAACATCCACTTTACTTTGCAAGTTGGCGATTAAAGTTTCGGTGATAACTGATATCATTATGAGACTTAATATCATAAATAAAGTTACAGATAAAACAGCTACTGTTGCTGTTGATAGCCAGCCATTCCTCCAGAAATTACTTATCCCCGCTTTCATTATTCTTTTAAAAAGAGTAAAAATGTTTTTCATATTTTTAAATTATATATCTTCCCTGCTCTTCATCTCTTATAATATATCCTTTATCTAAAGTTATAACTCTTTTATTAAGCATATTTATTACCTCTCTATTATGTGTTGCTAAAACAACAGTCGCGCCAAGTTCATTGATTTTTATAAGCAACCTGATAACATCCCATGTATTTAAAGAATCCAGACTTCCTGTCGGCTCATCGGCTATTAAAATATCAGGCCTATCGACAAGTGCCCTTGCGATAGCAACCCTCTGCTTCTCTCCGCCAGAAAGCTCGCTTGGGAATTTATCCGACTTATGAGACAGACCTACTAAATTTAATACCTGCGGAACATCCTCCTCTATATCTTTATTACTCGCCCCAGAAACTTCAAGAGAAAAAGCAACATTTTCATAAACTGTCTTTTTTGGTAATAATCTAAAATCCTGAAAAATCATACCTACTTTTCTTCTTAGAAGATGTATATCATATCCTGAAAGCGATGCTACATCCTGACCGCCAACAAAAACAGAACCTTTCGTTGATCTCTCTTCACCTATCACAAGTTTTAAAATCGTTGACTTACCGTAACCTGACTGCCCGACAATAGAAATAAACTCACCTTTCTTTACACGAAAGGAAATATCATCCAAAGCTACTGAGCCATTTTTATATTTTTTTGAAACGTGATCAAAAACTATCATCTCTAAATTATTTTAAAATATATGTTTTATTTCTACTTCTATAAATTCGTCCAACTCTCCATCTAAGACTTTGTCAATTTGTGATGTTTCTACGCCCGTTCTATGATCTTTCACTAATTTATACGGATGTAAAACATATGATCTTATCTGGCTTCCCCATTCTATCTCTATCTTTTTCCCCTTAAGCTCAGATATTTCATCTTTCTTCTGTTTCTCCATCTCCTCAAACAACTTGGATATTAATAGCTTCATCGCTCTCTCTTTATTCGCCGCCTGACTTCTTTCATTTTGACATGCGACAACTATATTTGTCGGTATATGTTTTATTCTTACTGCCGTCTCTCTTTTATTTACATTCTGTCCTCCCGGACCGGAAGATCTGAATGTATCAATATCCAAGTCATCATCTTTAATATCAATATTCTCTGCCACCTCAATCTCTGGCATCACTTCCACAAAAGCAAATGATGTATGCCTTAAATCCTGAGAAGAAAATGGAGAGATTCTGACAAGCCTATGAACGCCAGCCTCGCGCTTTAAATATCCGTAAGCATATCTTCCAGAGATTAAAAATGTAACATTCTTTGTTACTATTCCAGCCACTCCTGAATCCTCGCCAGTATGATGACTGAAAATGGAGACTTGCCAATCTCTCTTTTCCGCATATTTTTGATACATTCTTAGAAGCATTGAAGTCCAATCTTGAGCATCTAAACCTCCTGCTCCAGAATATAAAGATATTATAGCATTATTTTTATCATGTTTGCCAGAGAAAAAAACTCTTATCTCTTCTTTCTGAAAAGATTTTTCAAAATCACGCACTCTACTCTCTAAATCATTTTCAAAAACCTCTCTATCATCTTTATTTTCAATAAGATCAATTTCATTAGCATCACTTTCCAAACTATCAAGTTTATCAAAAAAACCCTCCCAAATAGCCCTTTCACTCTTAAGAAAATTAAGTTCTGTGATTATATTCTTTGCGCGTTTTTGATCATCCCAGAAATTTGGATGCATTGTATCCTTTTCAAAATCCTCTATTTTTTTTTCTATTTCAGACAGATCAAAGATTGGTCTATTATTCATAGCAGACAACTGTGGACTATCTTTCATTTCTAAAAGCCTTCTTTTTAAACTTTGGATTTTTTCTTTGATTTCATTCATAATGATTACTTTATCAAAAATTCCTGACCATTGAAAGACCTACAGAAAAAATATTTTCTAATGTTTTATAAAAAATAGAATTTATTAGTGAACTAATTTTCTATCATCCCTAACACGAAAAAGCGCAAAAAGTCCAATGATAATAAATACGGTAACCACAAGTATAGCTATCCTATAACGATCGCTTCCCATAAAAACAAGATTTGAAACAATCAAGCCCCAAACAATTGGACCGATGAATGAGGAGGCTCTTTCTGCTAATCCAAAATACGCAAAAGCTAAATTATGCTTTCCTTTTGGCGCAATATTAGACATTAGAGAACGAGATACTGCCCAACTTGCGCCAAACCAAAAACCCATTAGCGTTGTAGAAATTATAAATAATATAAAATTCTCTAAAAACCCAACTAAAGGTAAGATAAAAATCCAACCAATAAGTATAATAATAAGCACTCTTTTGTGCCCAAAACGATCAGCGAGTAGTCCGGATAATATACCGCCGATAGCAGAGGTGGTTAATATACCAAGTAAGATGTAAGTTTTAGTCGCATCAGTAACTTGCCATACTTGCTGTAAAAAAATAGGAAAATTATTTGCAGTGGTTAAGATAGCATCATTAAAAAGAAAGTAGGCGATAAGAAAAAAAACTACGCTGGGAAATGCTAACAATCCTTTTGTTTCCATCAAAAGATTTTTTAATTCTGATCCTAAGTATATTTTTTCTGAAACTCTCTTAGGTTCATAAAAAAATAAAAGGGTTGGCAATGTGACAATAAAAAAAATAATAACCGCCGGTAAGAGTGTTTCAGCGCGTGGAGCAGCATCGAAAAAATTGAGAGTGCCGTTTGAAAACGGCATAGCTATGACTAATCCTAAAAATTGCCCGATGTAATTTGAACTTATGCCAAGACCAGAAACTAACCCTCTTTTTTCCGGTAATGCTATATCGTTAATAAGAGGCGTATAAAAAGTAAATGCCAACAAGTACGAATATAATCCTAATGTAAAGAAAATTAAAGCGCATAATTCGTGATTTGATAAAGCAGAAAGCGCGCAAATTCCATAAAATAAAGTTGTAAAAAATGTTGCATAGCGCAGACCAACGATACGCCTTAAAAATTTATCTAAAAATAAACCTGCAAGCGGAGCGGTAAAAAGCAATAATATAGCCGATATTGTAAATGTAAGATTAAAATAAAAATCTGATACTCCTCTATCAATAACTATCCATTGCGTAAAATAAAGAAAAAATACGATAGAAACTATAGAATTTGCAAAATCATATAGAACCCAGAGAAAAATATTTTTTCGTGTTTTCATAAAGCCACAATAGCACTCTACTTCACCCCATTGGAGCCGGAGGCGAGATTTGAACTCACGACCTCTCGCTTACGAAGCAATTGCTCTACCAACTGAGCTACTCCGGCTCCAATGGGACAAGCTAAGCTACACTGATATAATAGACCTATCCCTTACAACTTCCTGCTTTCTTTTTATTTCAAGAAGATATATTAAAAATCCTAACCAAACAGTTGAAAATATCATACTTGCCATAACATCAGATAGAAAATGTACTCCTAAATAAACTCTAGAAAATGTAATTAAAAATACCATAATTACAAATAAAAGAATAGAGGAAATCTTCTCAAAATTCCTCTTAGCAGATATGAATACAAAATAAGATAAGATGCCATAAAAGACAATTGCCACTGCAACATGCCCTGATGGAAAAGAAAAACCGCTTTCTAATATTAAAGCATCCGCCAATGAAGGTCTTGGCTTGTAAAAAAACAATTTAATAGAATACACTATAACAGAGATAATAGAAATTGATGTTAAGAGAG
Source organism: Patescibacteria group bacterium (assembly GCA_038061695.1). Taxonomy (GTDB): domain Bacteria; phylum Patescibacteriota; class Minisyncoccia; order GWC2-36-17; family M10-OD1-4; genus M10-OD1-4. Next base: position 6,244 of record JBBTYT010000007.1, on the reverse strand, counting down.
CTATTAAAAACTCATACTTTTTTTTGAGAAAAAAATATAAAATTATAAAAAAAGATAAAGGAAATATTATTTCCTTATCTCCAAAATATGTTATAAAAATCATTATTGAATTTAAGTTCTCTTCTCTTAGAGAGAAGATGGCATCCTGAACCGCATTGTCAAATTGCTCTATTGCGCTCAACTTTAAAAAAAAAGAAGTTATACTTAAAAAGAGAGTTAAAAATAAAATATAAATAAAAAATAGAATGAAAAAATTTCTATTGAAAAAAGATTTAAAGTTATTTAATAATTCAGCCATACTAATAAAAATCAATTAAACCATAGACCGCATATTGAAAGCTTTTAAATATTCTTGTAAAATTTACATTTATTTTAACCCTGTCGATCCAAACCCACCATCTCCTCTTTTTGTATTAGAAAGTTCCTCTACAATTTCAATTTCAGGAGATTCAAATTTTTGAATTAACATTTGGGCTATCTTATTTCCTTTTTCAACTTTTAAAACCTCTTTTGAAAGATTTGTTATTATAACTTTAATTTCACCCCTATATCCTGAGTCTATTACACCACCCATTGTTTTAACTCCGCTTTTTAGAGCAAGACCGCTTTTATCCCAGATTAGAGCAACGTATCCCTCAGGAATTTCCATTTTTACGCCAATGGATACTGCTTTTATCTCACCAGGATATATATCTAAACTCTCGCTAGAATATAAATCCATACCAGCATCACCACTCTGAGCAAATGATGGTATTTTTGCATCTGATAAAATTTTTTGAAATTTTATTTTCATAAGTTTATCTTAATAATTCATCTTCCAAATATTACTTCAACCCACTTTCTTACATTCTCGCCACTAGAAACCTTAGGCTCTTTGCTTATATTAATTTCTTGAAAACTTCTACTATTATCATCATACGGTCTATCAACTAAAACAACAACATTCTCGCCATTTTTTTTAAGGTTTAATTTTATTCTCGCCTCTCTCTCTATATACTCATTATTAGTAAGAATATTTTTAAAATCTTTGAGCTCTTCCTTTTTATTAAGCATATTATCTATTCTCGCATCAAGGGTTGAAATTTCTTTCTTTATCTGGTATTTTTTATAAAAGGCGTTATAAGCATAAATAGATAATACAATAAAAATAAAAATGGAAATTCCCAGTATAAGCTTAGAATTTTTAAATAAAGAATTTTCTTCTTCTTTTATTTTCATACACTAACAATTTAAATCACTTTTAATTATATGTCAAAAAATATCAAAATAATAACACTTGTGATGAAGATCATTGTCATCTTCGTCATTATATCAATGATAGCATTTTCCATCTTGCCATTTATACTATAATAGCAAAAAATGCTCTCAAATAAAATGACTTCTAAATTTAAAAGTCATTTTATTTTTTTAGGACTTTAAAGTAAACCTCCGGCGGTATATTTACTTTTCCAGAAGCCTTCATCTTCTTCTTTCCTTTTTTTTGTTTATCCAAAAGCTTATTTTTCCTTGTTACATCTCCGCCATATAAGTAGCCAGTAACATCTTTTCTCATAGCAGATATATCTTCTCTCGCCACAATTTTACCGCCTATAGCAGCCTGTAAGGATATTGAAAAAAGCTGTCTTGGAATTATATCTTTTAATTTTAATACCATAAATTTACCTACCTCATTCGCTTGTTCTTTCACAACTACCCTTGAAAGAGCCTCTACCTGTTCTCCTGCAACTAAAATATCAAGTCTCACTAAATCAGCTTTTTTAAATCCTATAAGCTCATAATTTAAGGAAGCATAACCTGAAGTGATTGACTTTAAGTCATCAAAAAAATCAATAATAATCTCAGAAAGCGGGGCTTCATATAAAAGCAATATCTTCTCTGCTGTTAAATATTGTGTATCCTTATATACTCCTCTAGCGTTATCCAAGAGAGACATAATACCACCCATATATTCACTTCTTGTCATTATTTCAAGCTTCACATAAGGCTCCTGACCCTCATCTATTTGAGTTGGATCTGGCATCTGAGCCGGTGAATAAACTAATCTATCTCCACCATTTTTTAATTTTACATTGTAAGAAACCGATGGTATTGTTATTAATGGCTCTATATTAAACTCTCTTTTGAGACGCTCTCTTAAAATATCCATATGAAGCATACCTAAGAATCCACACCTGAAACCCCTCCCAAAAGCTTCGGACTGTTCTGGCTCAAATGATAAAGATGAATCATTTAAGCGAAGCTTTAAAAGCCCGTCTCTTAAAAGCTCATGATCATCGGCGTCTTGTGGAAAAAGCGATGCAAAAACAACGGGCTGAACCATTTTATATCCTGACAATATCTCCAATGCCGGATTTTTTGATGATGTTATAGTATCTCCGACCCTTACACTACCTATCTCCTTAAGTCCTGTTGCTATATAACCTATCTCACCAGTTAATATCTCTGCTCTTTCAACAAGATTTGGCTTAAAAGAGCCACACTCTAAAACTTCAGCATCTGACTTTTGAACCATAAATCTTATCCTTTCATGTTTCTTTACAGAACCTTCCATTATTCTTACATTTGCTATTACACCTTTAAAAGAATCAAAAATGGAATCAAAAACAAGCGCTTTTAATGGAGCATCTTCTTTGCCAGTTGGAGCTGGAACCTTTCTAATAACCTCACTCAAAAGCTCTTTAACTCCGACACCGGTCTTGCCTGAAATCTCAAATATCTCACTCTCTTCTATAGCTAAAAGATTTGAAATCTCTTTCTTAACTTCTTGAGGCATAGCATTTGGAAGATCTATTTTATTTACTGCCGTAATTATTACTAAATTTTGTTTCTGAGCCTGCTCAAGAACCGCCAATGTCTGGGCTTGCATTCCCTTTGTAGCATCAACCAATAAAATCACCCCTTCAACGGCGGCGATTGATCTTGAAACTTCGTAAGAAAAATCAACATGACCTGGTGTATCTATAAGATTTAAAATATAATCATTTCCGTCCGTATGCTTATAATCCATCCTTACTGGCTGCATCTTTATTGTAATACCCCTCTCTCTTTCCAAGCTCATAGTATCTAAAAGTTGCTCCTGCATCTTTCTTTTTTCAATCGTTCCTGTAATCTCTAAAAACCTGTCAGAAAGCGTTGATTTACCATGATCAATATGAGCAATAATACAAAAATTTCTTATTAAATTTTGCTTTTTTTCTTGATTCATAATAAAGCTTATTAACTCTCAGGTTGATTATACCTAAAATTCTCTATTTTACAACTTTTCAGAACCATTAACTTGAGATGTATAACTCTTCAGTAAAAACATTCTCTTAATAGGTAGAGTGAATGCTTCTGAAAATACAAAAAATTCAGGAATCTTAAGAAGATATGCGGATCCAAAATATACAAACGACCCTATAAAAAATGCAACTATGCCCTGTAAAAATATTCCCAAAAATGTATGCATATTTACAATGTTGGCCATAAAATAAAGCGTCGGATAAACCGATACACCCATAGCTAAAACAGATATATTAATTCTATTTACAGAATATAATATCCTTACACTACTATACTCATCTATCTTATGGGACAATGAAAAATAAAGCCATAATATATTGATAATACTAGCAATAGAAAAAGCCAGTGGTAGACCTAAAACTGCGATATCCGACATATCAGAGACTTTTAAAATCTGACCTAAAATATCTCTGAATGCCCCACCATCTTTTAAAAGCCCTACGAAGAAAAATGAAAGTCCGATATTTATAGCTAAAGATGCCACATTTATAAAAACTGGTGTTTTTGAATTTGCCATCGCAAAAAAAGTGCGTGAAAATAATGGTATCAAGCTTTGAGCGAAGATAGACATGGCAAAGAGTCCTAATGCGGCGGCAGTCAACTTCGTATCATCCCAAGAAAATTCACCTGCTCCATAAAGAACACGGACGATTTGAGCTCTTTCTAAGATTAAAAATACAGATATTGGTATGACTAAAAAGAGAATTTGATTGACTGTGGAATAAAATTTATTTAAAAATTCCTTCATATCTTTTTTAGAATAGCTTTCAGATAGAAAAGGAAAGACTGCGGTTACAAATGAAAAGGCAATTATACCGATAGGAATATATTGCAAATCATTTGCAAAATTAAAAATAGAGATGCTTCCGGATGATAATGAAGATCCTATAAATATTATAACCATAAAATTAAGCTGATGAGCAAGAAGACCCACCACTCTTGGAATAGACAATATAATCATCTTTCTAAAACCTGGATGCCATATATCAAAAGAAAGTTTATATTTAAAGCCTAGAGAGAGTGCTGTTGGAAGCTGAACTAAGAGATGTAAAAATGCTCCAAAAATAACACCATAAGCAAGACCTGCCAATCCAATATTGGGGACAAAAAATAAAACTCCGCATATAATTCCTATATTATATAAAACTGGAGCTAATGCAAAAGAGAGAAATCTTTTATGAGCTTGAATAAAATTCCCTAGAATGGATGAAATACCTAAAAATATAGGTGATAAAAGCATAATTCTTGTCATATCTACTGTGGTTTGAATCTTCTCTGGAGAGAAACCATAAAGAAAAATTGATAGGATTTCTTGAGCAAAAAAAGCGAATAAAGAGGCTATTAAAATAACAAATAAAATTAAAATATTTAAAACAATGTTTGTGAGATGCATTGCTTCCTCTTTGCTTTTCTGTGAATATTCAAAAAAAATCGGTATAAATACGATGCCGATAGCGCCAATTATAAATATATTATAAATTAAATCAGGAATGACAAAAGCAGAAAAATATATATCTGTAATGTCACCAGCACCAAATTCGCTTGTAAATATTCTATTTCTTAAAATACCAAGAACTCTTGAGAGCAACGAAAAAAAGCCGATCATCAAAGCGGCTGATATTATAAATTTAGACTCTACATTTAAAATTCTTTTTAGCATAACTACATAAAATAATAAATCGCATTTGGATTAAAATCCAACACCAACAGAGAAAAACTTATCTTTATCAAAAATTCCATTAAATTGCCCCCACGACTTCTCAGGTAGAGAATAAATTAAACTCCACTTATCAGGCAATAAAAGAGAAAAATTAAGCTTGCTTTTTAGACCTGGCTGGACTTGAAATATAAAATTCAGATCATCGCCTTTTTTTGACTTATCAAGCTTAAATGGAAGTTTGTATGTGTAAGACAGCTCAACATCCTTGCCAGGACTAACATAAACCCAATTACCAAATACTGTTTTACCGGACTCTTCAAAGACTTGTGTCTCTGTTCTTTCGTCTATTTTTAATGAGTTGATAGATTTTAAAATATCACTATCAAATGCAAATCCAGCTTTTTGGTAATCTATTGGCGCTTTGTATTTTTCCTTTGTAAAACCTCTTGCGTCTAAAAGCTCTGATCCTAAAGGAAGATAAACCCTCATATAACTTGAATTAACTTTATTCAACCAATCATATTTCTCTTCTCCGCCATTATGCGTTCTCTTGATATTTATTGTATTTATAATTGAACCATCTTCTTGAATATCTGTTATCTTTGATATCTCCTGATCAATTACTCTATCAGTCTTAAACCCATTTATATTAGTTGAAACCACGGCAAGATAATCTGACTCAGAACTACTTAATATCTCCCCAGCCCATCCTTTTTTAAGAACAAAATCTTGATATTTAAAATCATTTGCCCAAATTAAAATATCTTTTTTATTTAAATGATTTACAAAAAGATTAAAAAGTTTTGTTAAATCATCCTGAGATAAATCTGCAAATTTTTCAAAAATTTTCGGAAGCATATCATCTAAAATTTTCTTCGGCTTATTTATGGTTTTATCATAATCTTCCTCAATTTTATACTGTAAAGTATCCATAAAATTATTAGAATCCAAAGTAATGCCATATTCCGGCATATTTATTGAGCCCACTGTTTCCAATATACCCTTAAGAACATTTTCATTTATAGCTATTACGCCATCCGGAGTTGGACCTCCTGACTTCTCGTAAAAAAATGATATCTTTTTTGCAGATGTTGGAAAATCTAAAAACCAATTTGCATCGTGCATACTCCATGAAGTTGATATTTTTTGAATTGGCTCTGGAGGCACAACCTTGTAAGAAAGCTGTCCATCCAAATTATAAATATCATCCATAAATATATCAGTAATATATCCGAATTCCGAGCTCATCAAACCATATGAGCCTAAAAACCCGCCTGTCGCTCTTGCCTCTGCTGTATTTTG
>JBBTYT010000006.1:0-56340 GCA_038061695.1 Patescibacteria group bacterium | reverse complement strand
TGCCAAATCCAAATCCCCAGAAAAATAGTTTTCGCAAAACCGAGTCAGAATTGAAAAATATGGTGTCAGGTACCTTTTTTAGGCCTTCCTGCTTTGCGTAATGTTGAACCCAGAAAATATGGAAAATATGGTGTCAGGTACCTTTTTTAGGCCTTCCTGCTTTGCGTAATGTTGAACCCAACTTAAATTTATCGATCACTCTGTTTGTCCAATCATCTTTTCCGTAAGGCTTTCCCTTGTTTACTGAATACCTTAAGCTTTCTAATTCTTTTGCCGTCTGAGGTTCGTTTACAAGCTTTAAATAGTTTATCGGTATTTCTATTGGCCATTTACTTAAAATATTCTTCTGTTCTTTATTCCCTCTTTCTTTAATATATAAACTGGACCATTTCCAATCTTCTGCTCTTTTTACAATATTAGATCTTAGAGCATTTCTTTCTACATATCTAAATAACTGAAGGAGATATTCATTTGTTTGTATGAGAAATGCTTTGTATCTTCCTTGATAAAGATGCCCTTGTCCTATTGTATTGTGTTGTGCGTGCCATCTTTGAGTATGCGTTAAAGTTAACCATTGCATGAATCTTCCCACATCTCCATCTTTTTTTGGGTATAAAACTAAATGCCAATGGTTTGGCATTATACAATATGAAAGTATTCTCATATTGTATTTTCCTTTTGCTTGTTCTAAAACTTTTTGAAATAATTCATAGTCTTCATCATTATCAAATATTTGAATGCGTGCATTTGCACGATTTATTACGTGATATATTATATCTCCTACATCAATTCTATTTATTCTTGGCATGAAACTAGTTTATCATACATATACATTAAATAAAAGGTACCTGACCCCTATTACCTTAAATAAAAGGTACCTGACCCCTATTACCTCTGACCCCTATTACCTGGTTGTTTTCTTTTTGCCATAGTTTTATTCTAAATCGCTTTTGCCGATATTACATACCGAACAAAGTGTCTATTTATTTAATTCCGACAATGTTTCGTTTGGTGGTCATTATATTATTTGCTCGAACATTTTTGACATTTCTATCTACAAATCTTTTTCTATTTTTATCGACATAAAGTTATTTAAATTAAATTTCCATCGCCATTGAATAAAAAAGGTTTTCTGGGATCACGCTCAAATTTTTGCAAATAATTCATTTTTACATCAGGATATTTGACGAGAGACAATGGTGCAAGAAAAATCTTTTTCGGATTTTTTGGTCTGCCACCAATACCGATAACCACAAAAACAGGAACTCCTTTTTTTGTAGAAAAGTTTTGATAGTTTTCAATCTGATCTTCGTATGCCCAAAACAATCTATCATTTTCTTTTCGCGATACGGATTTATATTTACACTCAACCGCTATTCGTTTATTTGTTTTTCGGTGGATAAAGACAAAATCAGGATTGCTATATGACTCCACCCATCGTCCAAGTTTTCTATAAGCATTACTTTCCGCAATGCGCCACTCTTGTTTGTTGAAAAGATTTTCCACATAACCTTCAAAACTTATTCCTTTATATTGTCTACGCTTATAAAACATGAGACCGAAGTAAAATGCTATCGCCGAAAATAATGGGGTGATAGCAATAAATGATTTGTTCCAAATGGCTAGCTTTTTACCAGTATTCAAAGACTCTCCGTATGGTCCGAGTATGTCATTCCATAACTCTCTAGCGGTTAAAACCACTTGTATATTATCGCTTGAAGCAACAATAGTATCGTCTAAGTTTAAACCATCAGCATATAATTTCTTGTAATACCTGCCATCAACTATCACAACATTTCCATCAATTAAAACCATCTCATCGGCACTTACAACGCGTATCCTATTCTTGTTCTCATCAATCATCCAAAAGCCAAAAAGATATTTTGACCCACTAAGAGTAGTATAATCCAGTATTTCAGAAATAGCTCCTCCAATAGAAATTTGCTTATTATCACAATAATCTAAATTTTCAAAAATCTCTTTCAAAGAGTTACAGGATTGAGCATGGGCGTTGTGCGTGGAAATAAACGAAATTACAATAAATAAAAAAATAATTTTTGTAAATTTGATTTTCATAATAAATCATTTAATAAGCTTCTAACCATACTAACCCTACCAACTATCCATACCACTATGGAAACTATCCATACCACTATGGAAACTATAGTAGCTACGCCACCTCCAAGCACGAACATTGATAACTTATCTCTCCTCTTGAAAAACTCCTGGAAGAAACCGCCAAAACCTATAAAATCTCTCCCTTCCAAAGTAACTTTAAGTTTTTCTCTTGTATAAGGATCAGCATAACCAATATACTGGAATGGTCCTTCTATGCAGTCTCCTAAAGCATCATTAAATATCCTTTCTAATTTTTCCTTTTTATTTGTAGTTTTTCGTGAAAGGACAAAGTTCAAAAACTCCTTACGCGTCGGAGTAACTCCACTATTTTCGTAATAGCTCTGAAGTAATTTTACTAATTTTCGTTGTAGTCTCATAATTTTGGTGGACCGGACAGGACTTGAACCCGCTACCTCCTCGGTGCAAGCGAGGCGCTCTACCAGGTGAGCTACCGGCCCATATTATATATGTCAATCAATTAGACAAATAGAGAATAGGATGAGTTTTATTATATACTAGACTCCAATAAAAATCAATATATAAAGATCATTACTCTGCTGACCTATTTTTGAAAAAACCTAGCAATACCAAAGGAATTATAAACCAGATGACTTGAGCTGTCTGACTAACAAAAATCAACTCTGTTAAATTTGTTATTTTTGCGACTTTTTCTGATACTACCATTGTAAATAATATACTCATAAAAAGCCCGATCTGAGCAAAAGATAGAAGAGTAATTTTTAAAAAAGATGTATTATATAAAGCTTTTGAAACTTTAAAAAGCTTGCCGAAAAATGACCTATTTAAAAATATAAATGATAAAACCATAAAAATCAAAAAGAGAGATAATTTAAGAAAAAATATTCTATCTACAAAAAAACTTTGAAGATAAAAAAGAGGAAAAACGGATAAAATAGCAAATGATATATATGTGCTTAGAATTGTAAGAATTATTCTATTTTTACCAAGAAGCATTCCGTATAAAAGAGAAACAAATATCAAAAAACAAAAAGCTAAAATATCCCAAGATAATCCTGATATATTTATTATATTTGCAAGCTGGTTCATATTCCCTCTTTTTTAAGTTCTTCTAAAATCTTCTTCTGTTGCTTAGTAATATTTTCAGGAGTTTTAATACTTACCTTAACGAGTAAATCTCCTTTTCCAAATCCATGCTTTTTAGGCATTCCATAACCCGAGACTTTTATTACTTTGCCTGATTGGACTCCTTCCGGAATTTTTAATTTAATCTTCTTATATAAAGTATCTATATCTATTTTATCTCCAAATACAGCTTGAGTAAAATTTATAGACAAATCAATCTTAATATCATCTCCCGATCTCTTAAATAACTTGTGCGAAGAAATTGAAATTGCAACAAAAAGATTACCGCTTGAGCCTCCATGTGAAGCATCATCTCCTTTTCTGGAAATTTTAAATACATCACCCTCGTCAATTCCTTGAGGAATTTTAATTTTAAAAGAGTCATTTCTTCTTTGAATACCGTTACCTTGACATTTCCTGCACTTTGTCTTTGGCACAGAGCCTTTACCTAAGCAATCATCACAAATACCCTGTTGCTTTATGACACCAAACATCGTCTTGTAAAATTTTTCATGACTTCCCTTACCCCCGCAGGAATGACATTTTATAAGCTCTGTCTTTGGCTCAGCTCCTGAACCATTGCAACCATCGCAATGCATCATCCTAGATATTAATATCTCTTTCGTTTCGCCAAAGGCAGATTCTTCCAAAGATATTGTTATATGAACTTTTAAATCAGCTCCGATATTCTGTTTCTGTTGAGATTGTTTCTGTGAGAAACCACCGCCAAAAAGATCTTCAAAAATATCTGCAAAGCCCTCTGAACCGCCTCTAGAAAAATCCCACTGAACTCCGCCGCCAAAACCACCTTGTTGTTGCCCTGCTCCACCAGAAAAACCAGCTGAACCAAATTGATCATATTGAGACCTCTTCTGTTTGTCTCCCAAGACCTGATAAGCCTCATTTAATTCTTTAAACTTTGCTTCATTACCGCCACCCTTATCAGGATGATGTTTGTGAGCCATCTGTCTATAAGCCTTCTTAATCTCATCTTCAGAAGCGCTTTTTTCTACACCTAATACTTTATAATAATCTTTACTCATCTTTGTGTTTTGAAGTTATCAAATTAAATACTTAAAACTTCTTTATCAACTTTAATAATTTCTACTCTTATTAATTTAAAGAAAACCATAATCTTAAACAGCATAGTTGCAAATAAAACAGAAGCTCTGTTTAAAATAAACCCTGATGATTTTATTGTTAAAAATACAAAAATAGCAAAAATAATAGGAATTATAGATTCGTTAGGAACTAAATACTTACTTATATATGAATTCGCAACTAAGGTAATTATGTCATTTAATTTTTCATCACCAGAAAGTGATACCCCTACCCCATCTGCAAATTCCTTCCTCTGTTTTTCAAGCTGACTTTTAAAATTCTTTTTTATTAAATCGGTGCTTACTCCTGTTTCCTTAGAAACAGTTCCAACCAAAAAATCATCTATAGTCATACCAACCTGATATGTTGGCGTCTGAAGTTTGATAAACTGTTCTGCAAATGGCGTTACAAAAGAGAATACCTGTGGTGAAACCTTAATCTCAGAAACATTAAAAGGGTAGAAATATGACACAGAAGCAAACAACACTGCAAATGCCGTTACAAGAGATGGCGTCCCGTAAAGTACAGCTGAATGAAATCTGACTTTCAAATTATTTTTTATATTATTTTTTAATTTTATATGAGCATAAACAAAAAATAATAATGCCAGAATAACAACTATTATGTACTCAATGTGAAAATCTAAGATTAATACAAAGACAAAAAGAAAGAGAGCAAAAACCTGTAATGGAAAATTATTATTAAATATAAATAAAAGGAGAGTAAAAAATCCAATTGATATAATTAATAATATAGCTACGCTTATAATATCCCATGTACTGACAATACTCGAAGCATCTTTAAATCTACTCCATGTCAAAAATGACAATAGAGCGGAAATCAGAAAAAAAGATATCTTTAATCTATTTGTTTTTGAGATCACTCTTATTTATTATTTTAAGTATTATTTTTTGTTTTCTGAATTTTCCTCAACCTCTCCCTCAATAGGCTCATCTTCACCTTCTTTCTTCTTTTCCACTCCTTCTGTCTCTTGTTTCTTAGAATTCTCTTCTTCTTGAACTTTCTTATACATCTCTGCTCCTATATTCTGAGCTGACTTTGAAAGCTCTTCTGTTGACTTCTTAATAGCATCTACATCTGTTGAATCTTTCATACTCTTGAGTGCCGTCAACTTCTCCTCTAATTCTTTTTTAGCGTTCGCCTCTATTTTATCAGCAAACTCAGACAAAGTCTTCTCTGCGGAATATATTGTTGACTCCGCATTATTTTTAACCTCAACTAAATCTTTCTTTTTTGCATCCTCATCTGCATGAAGCTCTGCATCTTTTTTCATCTTCTCTATCTCATCTTTAGAAAGACCTGAAGATGCTTCTATTCTGATTGACTGCTCTTTTCCTGATGCCTTATCCTTAGCTTTAACACTTAAAATACCATTGGCATCTATATCAAACGCAACCTCAATCTGCGGAATACCTCTTGGAGATGATGGAATGCCGTCAAGCATAAATCTTCCCAATGATTTGTTATCTGATGCCATATGACGCTCTCCTTGCAAAACATGCACTTCAACAGACGGTTGATTATCTACAGCGGTTGAGAAAATCTGTGTCTTGGAAACCGGAATAGTAGTATTTTTCTCAATCATCTTTGTAGATACTCCACCCAATGTTTCAATGCCAAAAGATAAAGGTATAACATCCAAAAGCAATATATCCTTTACATCTCCTTGCAAAACTCCGCCTTGAATAGCCGCTCCAATAGCCACGACTTCATCCGGATTAATACCTTTATGTGGCTCTTTATTAAATAATTTCTTTACAGCATCCTGTATTGCTGGCATTCTTGTCTGACCTCCAACCAATATAACTTCATTTATATCAGATATATTAAAACCTGAGTCTTTAACAACGCCATTTGTCACCTCTACTGATTTTTGAATATACTCACCTACTAATTCCTCAAGCTTTGCTCTTGTAAACTTTATGTTTAAATGTTTTGGACCTTCCGCATCAGATGTAATAAATGGAATATTAATCTCTGTTTCAATAGAGCTTGAAAGCTCAAGCTTTGCTTTTTCGGCTGACTCTTTTAATCTTTGAAGCGACAACATATCCTTTGAAAGATCAATACCTTGATCTTTTTTAAATTCACTTATTAGCCAATGAATAATCTTCTGATCAAAATCATCTCCTCCAAGATGAGTATCACCTCCTGTCGCCTTAACTTCAATTGTATCTTCTGACATATCCAAAACAGAAACATCAAATGTACCTCCGCCAAAATCATAAACTACAACCTTCTCATTTTTCTTTTTATTTACCCCATAAGCTAAAGCGGCGGCTGTCGGCTCGTTTATTATTCTTCTAACTTTAAACCCGGCAATCTCTCCTGCATCCTTTGTAGCCTGTCTCTGACTGTCGTCAAAATAAGCCGGAACAGTGATAACAGCCTCATCTATCTTACTCCCAAGCTTCTCCTCGGCATCTTGTTTTAGCTTCTGTAAAATCATAGCAGAAATCTCTTGCGGAGTATGCCATTTATCACCGAGCTTTACATCAACACCTCCATTTTTTGCTTCTCTTATCTCAAATGGAAAAAGCTTCTGATCCCTAGCAACCTCCGCATCAGAAAAACGCCTCCCTATAAGCCTCTTTATTGAAAATAATGTATTTTTTGGATTTGTCACAGCTTGCCTCTTTGCTAAAAGACCAACCTGTCTTTCTCCATTCTTTGTTAAAGATAACATGGAAGGAGTTGTTCTATTTCCCTCTTTATTTTCAATAATTTTAGGCTCTCCGCCCTCAATATATGCCATAGCAGAATTTGTTGTACCCAAATCAATTCCTAAAATTTTACTCATTGTTTTATATTAATCCTTTAAATTATAGTTATCCTAAGATAACTATAGCTCTTCGGACATCTTATGCTTACTAATTTTTACTTTTGATGCTCTAATTAATTTATTATTTAATTTATATCCTTTTTGCAACTCTTCCAAAATAACACCCTCATCTTTATCTGACTCCTCCTCTACGATAGCTTCATGCAAATTTGCATCAAAGATTTCACCGATAACTTTAACCTCTTCAATTCCGATAGATTTTAAAATACCATCAAAGAGCCCCTTTATACTTAATACTCCCTTTACCCAATTATTCTCTTTTAAATCATTCGGCGTATATTTTAAAGCGAGGTCAAAAGAATCTAAAATAGGTAATATTTTTAATATAAGCCCTTCATTTACAATTTCTCTTATCCTTATGCTATAATCATCCGAATCCTTTTTTAAATTAACAAAGTCGGCTTTTAATCTTTTGGATAATTCCAGATATTCATCTCTCTGCTTTTCACATAAAGAAAGCTCATCATCCTCTGTATTTACAACTTCTTCTTTATTATTTTCTTCTTTCATTGTAATAATTTTATTAACGAATTAATTAAATCTATATTCTTTTCATAATTCATTCTTTTTGGACCCAAGATTACAACAATACTATCTGAACCTGATAAATTACATTTTGACACTATCATTGAAAGATCGCTTGAACCCTTAAATGGACTTTCACCTCCTATAAAAACTGAAAAATTATCTTCATGCATCCTTCTCAATATATTTGGCATATTATCTTCAAAAGTATCAATGATATTTCCAAACTCTTTCCTAAAAGAAATATCATTAAATTCCGGTTGTGATAACATCTCATTCATTCCTGATTTAAAAAATATTTTTGAATTTAAAGGACCTGAAAATACTATACTTTGCGACATTTCAGATATTGACTTTGCAAGATCTGAAAATATATTATCCTGCTTTCTTTTTGTTTTTAATAATTCAGAAAACACTCTCTGCATCTTCTCTTTTTCAACTATTCTTCTATCTAAAAGGTAGTTCACAAAAAGCCTATATCCTTTATCTGTAGGCACTCTTCCTGATGATGTATGAGGCTGATATAAATAGTCCATATCTTCCAATTCAGAAAAAATACTTCTGAATGTTGCCGGACTTATATTAAAATCATACTTGTCAAAAATAAGCTTTGATCCAACAGGTTGAGCGCTTTTTATATATTCTTGCACTACTGCAAATAATATTGATATCTGTCTTTCTGTCATAAAAAATTTACTTCTTAACAAGTGTAACAAAACTAGCACTCTTCGTCAAGAGTGCTAGTTTTGTTACGCCTTATTTATAGCAGATGATTTCTTGAATCAAAAACTATTATTTTATTTTGATAATTTTATACTTAACAACTCCTTTTGGTGTTTGAACATCCACGGAGTCGCCTTCTCTACTTCCTAGAAATGCTGAACCTATCGGTGACTGATTTGAAATTTTTCCAATAGCAGGATCTGCCTCCTCTGACCCAACAATTGTAAATTCTCTTTTTCCAGCGCTTGACTCCACTTCAAGAGTTGATCCTATCTGGACATCACCTGTAGATTTTGCTTTTATAATTAAAATAGCATTTTTCAAAAATACCTCAAGCTCTGCCACTTTTTTTTCATTCATCTCTTGAGACTCTTTTGCTTCCATATACTCTGCATTTTCAGAAAGATCTCCAAATTTCTTTGCATCTTCAATTCTCTTTGAAATCTCCTGTCTTTTTGATGTCTTTAAATCCTCCAACTCAATCTGGAGCTCTTCTCGTCTTTCTTTTGTTACATATTCTTGATCCCCTTGATTCACCATAGTTTTTATTATAATTACCGGCTAGCCAACGCGAAAATTCATTTTCGTGACGGACGAGCAAAGCAATTTCAAACATTGCCTTAGCAATGCTTATACTTATTAATCTCCTAATAACTATATATAATATTCTAAATTATATATAAGGTCAATATGCTTTCTATTTTTAGAATTAGTAATAATCTTGGCTGCTTTATAATTAATTTGTCATCGCCTCTATGCCTCCTGTAATCTCACTAATCTCTCTAGTAATAGAAGCTTGACGAGCCTTATTAAAGGATAGTTTCAAATCCTTTGACAATTCATCTGCCTTATCAGAAGCATTCTTCATGGAAACCATTCTCGCGGAATGTTCTGAAGCCTTTGCCTCCAAAAAAGAATAATAAATCTGAATATTTAATAAAAAAGGTAATAATTCATTTAAAATCTCTTTTGCGCCTGGCTCAAAGAGATAGAGTTTAACGTCATTATCATCTTTTCCGTCAATAACCTCTTTAGCCTTAGAATACCTTCCTTTCTTTGGCAAAATACCTTCAATTATCTTTTTTATTTCATTATACTTAATTGGAAGCATTGTCATCGCGATAGCATTCTGTTCCGCTGTAGAGATAAAGTTTGTATAAAAAATTTGAAAAAGATCGTATTCGTAATTTTCATATAAATTAACAATAAGATCTGAAACATCTTTTAAAAGAGTTACTGGAGCATCATCTCCTAATTTTTCATAATATTTTTCTATCTTAAATCCTCTTTTTAGAAAATACTCATAACCCTTTCTACCTATACAAATTATACCTGCGTTATTTTTATCAAGCTTATTCTCAGTCATATTACTAATAACTCTTTTAATAACAGCGCTATTTAAACTTCCTGCCAATCCCTTATCGCTTGTAATGATAAATATGCAAGTTCTCTTAATGTCTCTTTCTGTCATTAATGAGTGAGATGTCGCTCCATCTATACTTCCGCTAATCCTTTTTAAAATATTAAAAGCATGCGTAGCGTAATGCCTTGTATCAAGAGCAGACTTTTGACTTTTCCGCATCTTAACTGCAGAAACAGACTCCATAGCCTTTGTAACCTGCTTTGTCTTACTAATAGATCGTATTTTATTTTTTATTGACTTAAGTGACATAGAATAATTTTGCGATTTTCATTTTACGCTTTCAAAGAAAATAATTCGCTGTGTGTATCTTTAAAAATCTTCATAGCATCTTTGAGCTTTCTTTCTGTTTCTTCTGAAAGATTTTTTTCTGATTTTATACTGTTTAATATTTCATTTTTCTGATTTTGAATATAAGTAATAAGCTTTGCTTCAGTATCTGCAACATTACTCACAGGAACATCATCAAAGAATCCATTTATAGCAGAATAGATTGATACGACCTGTTTTTCAAATCCTAATGGATTGCCATTTTTTTGTTTTAATATTTCTGCAAGTCTTCTCCCCTTCTCTATACTTGCTTTTGTATCTGCATCTAAATCCTGAGAAAACTGCATAAATGCCTCCAGCTCTCTGAATTGAGCTAATTGAAGCTTTATCTTCCCTGCAACTTTTTTAACAGCTTTTGTTTGAGCGACTGAGCCAACACGAGAAACAGATATTCCAGCATCAATGGCAGGCTTTAAACCCTTATTAAAAAAGTCAGAATTTAAAAATATTTGACCATCTGTAATAGATATAACATTCGTGGGAATATATGCGGAAACATCACCTTCTTGAGTTTCAATAATAGGTAATGCAGTTATTGATCCCCCGCCTAATTTTTTATTTAATTTAGCTGATCTCTCAAGAAGCCTTGAATGAAGATAAAAAATATCTCCTGGATATGCCTCTCTTCCCGGCGGACGTCTCAAAATAAGGGACATCTGTCTATAGGCTACAGCCTGCTTTGAGAGATCATCATAAATAATTAATACATCTTTCCCTTTCTCCATAAAATATTCCGCTATCGCAACTCCAGAAAATGGAGCAATAAACTGCAATGAAGCAGGCTCTGAAGCTGATGCTGAAACAACCAATGTATAATCCATAGCCCCCTTCTCTTTAAGCTCATGCACTATTCTTGCTGTCTTTGATTCTTTCTGACCTATAGCGACATAAATACAAATTGGCCTTTCTGCCTCAGGCTCATTCTTCTGATTTAAAATAGTATCTATAGCGATGGTTGTCTTGCCAGTATACCTATCTCCTATAATAAGCTCCCTCTGTCCGCGTCCAATCGGGATCATAGAATCAATGGCCTTAATACCCGTATGTAAAGGCGTGTCTATAGACGAGCGATCCATAACTCCATATGCTATCCTTTCTATTTTTCTTGTCTCTTTGTATTTGATATCTCCTTGACCATCAATAGGTGCTCCAAGAGCATTAACAACTCTACCTATCATATTTTCAGATGCAGGAACAGAAAGAACATTTCCAGTGCTTCTAACTATTGTACCTTCTCTTATTTTTCTTGCATCTCCCAAAATTACAATTTTTATAGAATTTTCTTCAATATTTAAGATAAGCCCTGACACTGCGCTGGGACTTGCTATAGTTTCTGCAAGCGTCTTCTCTTCTTTATCAGAAAAAACAACCATCTCAGACATACCAACATCATATAATCCATCCACCTCACAAATACCATCTGCAACTTTTGTTACAGTACCTACTTTTTCAACTTCCACATTTTGTGAAAATTTTTCAATCTCTTTTTTTAATTTTTCTATAATAAAGTCGCTCATTTTTTTATTGAAAAGACAAAAAATTAATTATTTAATAAATTTATGATATAAACCAATCAGCCACCTTTTATAACTCGCATCAACAACAATACCTTTAGTTTTTATCATAAATCCGCCAATTATTGAAGGATCTATAACAACATTAACACTTTGCTTTATATTAAAATATTCCTTGTAATTTTTAATCTCTTTTTTATATTGATCTTCAAATTTTACATCAGAAATAACCAGCTCTATACCTATTTTAACTTTGTCCTCTCTCACTATTCTCTCATAATTTTTTAAAATTTTTGGCAAAAGCTTATAATGACCGTTTCTTTTTAATATTTCTAAAAAATTAGAGAAAAAACTTATCTGATCTTTCTCATATCTATCTTTTGCTAATTTGTATAATGCTTGTGTATATTTTTCGGATAACATTTATTTTAATTTCTCTCTTAAAATATTTTCTACTGCTAAAACTGTTATTTTTGCAATCTCTGATTTACTATTTTCTATTATTTTTCTTTTTTCTTCTTCTGCTTTTTTAATAACATCAGAAAGAATCTTAGCACCTTTATCCTCAGCTTCTTTTAAAAAGCTTGCCTTTACATCTTCTGCCTTTCTTCTTGATAAATTTATAATCTCGTCTCCATCTTGAATAGCAGTGGATAGTATCTTCTTTTTCTCTTCTTCAGCTTGATTTAATTTCCTTTCCGCCTCATCAGCATCTTTAACGCACTTTCCTATTTTTATCGCTCTTTCATCTATAATTTTCATTACTGGTTTATATAAAAATCTATTAAGAACAATCAAAAGCAATCCAAAATTAATCGATTGAATTAAAACAAGATGCCAATTTACACCAAAAACCTTTAATACCTCATCCATATTTTTTAACTATGTAAAATTTATTAGGTGTATTTTATTATAAAACCGATAACTAATGCAAAAATAGCTAAAGCTTCTGTAAATGCAATACCTATAAACATTGTAGCCTGGATTTTTCCCATAGCATCAGGATTTCTTCCTATAGCCTCAAGAGCTTTAGAAACTATAATACCAATTCCTATTCCAGGTCCTATAACACCGAGACCAACAACCAATGCCATACCTAAAATTTTCGCTGCTTCAAGTTCCATTATTTAATAGTTTTGAGCTTATAGCTGATAGCTTTTGACTGAAAACTTAATTTTTAATTATATTCTCTAATGCGGTTCTGTTATTGCTATCTTTATAAAAAATAAAGTTAGCAATGAAAAAATCGCCGCTTGTATAAATCCAACAAATACTTCAAATGCCATCAAAGGCACTGGAAGTACAAGTGGCACAAAAAACGTAATCACTAAAATCAACACTTCACCGGCAAATATATTCCCAAAAAGACGAAATGAAAACGCTATTAATCTCGCTATCTCTGAAAACAATTCTATTATACCTATAATAAATCCCAAAAAAGATTTAAAATTAATAAATTTTGAGAAATATTTAAAGAAACCTATTGTTACTACTCCTGTAATCTCAATAACTAAAAATGAAATCATAGCCAAGGCCAATGTGATATTAAGGTCGGTATTCATGGAACGCAGTAATGGAATAAATTCCTGTTCTGTTTCGCTTCCTACATAAAATCCAATAGAACCTATCCCTGGAGTAAACTCTATAAGATTTGCGATAAAAATAAAAAGAAAAATCGTTAAAATAAGCGGGAAAAATTTCTTAGCTAATTTCTTACTCTCTAGAGTCTCTTCCATATATGTCATAACATATATAAACAAAGACTCAAATAAAATTTGAACTCTACCTGGTATTAACTTAGGTTTTCTTCCAATAAAAAAAGCTAAAATAAAAAGAATACCGACCACAATAAAACTCATTAAAAGAGTATTTGTAACCTGTATACCTAGAAATTCTGTGATTTTTTCGGCAGAAAGCGCTATATGTATTTCATTCATTTACCACTAAAAGATGAGGCCTTCTTCAAATTAAATTATATCAGAAGGCATTCCTCTTTATCTTTTTTACTTTGAATTACAAGTTCTTATTTAAGCTCTACTGCTCCACCCGCTGCTTCAATCTTCTTCTTCATCTCTTCAGCATCAGCCTTCTTAACTCCTTCTTTTACAACCTTAGGAGCTCCATCAACTAAATCTTTTGCCTCCTTAAGACCCAATCCTGTTATCTCTCTTACTACTTTGATAACTTGAATTTTTTGCTCTCCGCCACTTTTTAATTCAACTGTAAACTCTGTCTTCTCGGAAGCGGCATCCGCTACAGCAACTGGCGCTACGGCAACAGCCATAGGAGCTGAAGCTGATACTCCGAATTTTTCCTCTAGAACTTTTACAAGCTCTGACAAATCAATAACAGAAAGTTTTTCTATTAGGGCTACTAAATCCTTAAATTTAGCAGGAACTTCTATCTTTTTTTCTTCTGACATTTTATTTAAGAATAACTACATCATTTTACTAAGATAACTCAATAAAATAATTTAAGCTTTCTTTTCTCCTATAGCATTTAATACATAGAATAAATTTTTAATATTACCAGCCAACACATTGACAAATCCAGAAACAGGAGCGTTCATCTGAGCAAGTAAATTTGCAAGTAATTGATCCCTAGAAGGAAGTTTAGCGAGAGCGTTAACATCATTTTGAGATATCACAACACCATTTAAAATACCTCCTAAAATCTTAAACTGCCCTATACCCTCTTGCTTAGAAAATTCATATATTATCTTTGCTGGAGCAACAGCGTCACCATAAGAAAAAGCGACACCCATTGATCCTTCAAAGCTTCTTGGGTCAATTCCATTAATCTTCGTATCCTCAATGGCTTTTATTAAAATATTCTTTTTAATTACCTTATACTCAGTATTTACCTCTTTTAACTTTTTCTTAAGACTACTGGACTGCATAACAGAAATTCCGGTAAAATCAGTAAAAACAACGGATTCTTGATCCTGTAATTTCTTTTTGATTGAATCTAATATATCTTCTTTTTGTTTTCTAGTTAAAGCCATCTTATTAGTTTATAGCTTTTATAGCTTTAAAGTAATTAAATTTTCAATAAAAAACGACCTTTCGGCCGTAGACAAATAGAAATAGTAAAATACTATACACCTAGAGAGGTCTTAAGGTTTTTAAAAACCGGCCCCTTGTCTACGGTTACTTATTTTTAAGTTATATAAATACTATAACATTCCTTTAAAAAAGTCAATAAATACTCAAAATTAAGATGTCACAAAGGAGGAAACGAGAAAAGAAAATGGATATAAAATATTAAGCAGTGGCACAGAAATAATTAGAATATATGATGCTAAAATATCATAATTATAGATAACTCTTGAACAAATGATATTGAAAATAGAGATGATTGCTATAATTAAAATAAATCCATAAAAGTTACCATCACCCTGAGAAATAGAATAGTCAAGTCCAATTAATGATGCGTAATCTAAACCATCACGAAAAGAATCTGACTCGCTTTTTAAATAATAATAAAAAGCAAGATTAAATAAAAAACCAATAAAGATCATCTTCCAGACAAATAAATCTCTTAGAAATGGAGAATTTTTTATATGATTTAACATTTTTTTAAAAAATAAAGACACTTTTATATTGATACCACCTCTCCCCACTCATCATAATCCGATGAATGTGTAAAAAGGATAATTTGAAATTTATCTGTTAAATCATTTAAAACTTGTTTTGTCTTTTCTCTTCTTGTTGCATCAAATGAATGAAAAGGATCATCTAAAAGAACGATTGATTTTCTACCCTTATTTAAAACATCTAAGATAGCAAATCTAGCCACAAGATAAAACTGATCTATTGTGCCTTGGGAAAGATTATTTTCAGGAATAATCATCTCTTTTTTCTCTTCAGACCAAACAGAAAAAGAAAGATCATCATTAACTATCAAATGATCATACCTAGCATCAGTAATGACAGATAAATATTTCTTCATATAATCCTCAATACGAGATTTTGATTTTGATATTATCCTTGACTGAGCCTCTTTAAGAGAAATTGATAAAGAGTCAAAAATTTTTACTTTTCTTTCAACATTAAATCTTTTTTCCTTTAGAAATTCTATCTCCTCCTCCAACTTAATCAGATCCTCCTTATCAAGACTATACTGATTTGAAATAGCCAATACTTGTAATATCTCCTTTTCAAGATATTGAAGCTTCTTTTTATCTCTATCAATATCTATCTCAAGAAGTCTTTGTTCTTGTGGAATAGGCATATTCGTCTTCTGCTCATCTGAGATCTTCTCTTCTGCTATGCCTATTTTTTTAAGAATCAGCGCTCTCTCATTTTTCAAGTTATCAAAAGAAAAACCTCTTAAAATACCCTCTTCTTTACCCTCTGTCTTTTCAAGCTCCTTACAAAATTCGTTATGCTCTTTTATTTTAACAATCAACTCTTCTTCATTTTTTACTTTATTTTTTTTAAAAATATCATCTATTCTAACTCTTAAATCTTGTAAATCTTTTTTAAATAAAACAACCTCGTCAGATTCCTTTAAGATGACATCGCTATTATTTTTACTTTTTAAGAAAAAACTTATGATAAAAAATAAAATTGAAACAAAGAATGATACAAAAGCTAATGAATTTAAAAATCCGAAAAATCCGAGAACAAAAAATAATAATGCGATATTTATAAATATAATCTTTAATTTACTTTTTCCTAATTTTTTTTCTTTAGAATTTTCAGAATATTTTTTTAAATATTCAAGCTTTGATTCTTTATCTTTTATATTTCCATTTATATTATAAAATTCTTTTAAATCAAAACCGTCCAATGAACTCATCTTATCCAACTGAAACAATATATACTCTTTATTTTTTTCAAGCTTTTTAAGAGCTTCGACATCCAAATCTAATTTATTAAATTGTGAATTTAGACCATCAAGCTCATCTATAATTTTAAAATACTTTTTATTTATTTCATATTGTGAAGAGAGAGCATCAAATTCTTTTTTTAAATTATCAAATTCAACTTGAATAGAACTAAGATAATCAACTTTTTTTGAAATATCATTCAATTCAGCGACAATCTTTACCCTCTTTGATTCAAGTGAAATAAGATTCTCTTCAATATCTTTTAAAACTCCTGGACTTTTAGATGCCTGTTTAAGTCCTTTCTGTATATCGGTGAGGGCATCGGAAACTTTTTTTATTATCTTATCAGAGCTTACATTTTCAGATGAAGATGTTAAAATACTCTGCAGAGCTTGAGATATCTCTCTATTACCTTGTGTTATTAGTGATAATGCATCGTGTTTAACACAAGCAGTGCTCTCAAATAATGAAAGCGATCTTAAAGATCCTATCTCAAAAAGATAATCGGATATTTCTTTAAAAGTTGAGATATCAACTCCGGTTGTCTTATTTTTAAGAGACATCTCTTTTTCTTTAAAATCCTTTTTTAAAATAATATCATTACCATTATTTTCAATTGCCAAACTCATTTCGTAGAGATCTTCTGAGTTCCAAGATTTTAAAGCATCTATATCTTTGTTAGATTTTTTAGGATCATAAAAAAACCCTGCAAGAATAGCAAGAAGTATTGTGGACTTCCCTTTTTCATTAGGACCTTTAACGATAGTGATATCCGATGGAAAATTAACAGAAAATTCTTTAAATTTCCTAAAATTTTTAACTGATAATGATTTTAAATACATATTTTATATTAAAACTTCTTTACCCTCCAGTTCAGCAACACCAAGCTGAAGAGCTTCATTAAAAATCTTTTTATCATCTTCATTTTGTGCAGTGTTAATTTTTTCCTTCATCAACCTCACAAACTGCCCTATAACCATATCTTCCGGATACTCACTTTCTGTAATGTTTTCTATTCTAAGTGAAGAATTATTTTTTACCTTAATGAAAAAAAACTTATCTCTAAAATCATCTTCAATTTTCTCTCTATCTAAAAATAGATTTGGATTCATCATACCAGAAATATTTAAAATCAAGATTATATTTTCATTGGATTTCTTATCTATCTCTTTATAAATAGAGTCCATACCGTCAAATAAAGACACATCTAAATCAAACTCTTCTACCTCCTTACTACTCACTTTAAAAGGCTTTACTTCTACATTATTTGTAATATTAACCTCCATAGCATAACCTTGTCCAATACCACCCTTACCCTCTTTATATGTTATTTCCGGTGAGCCACAATACCACGCTTTTGTCTGTCCAAAAGAAAAATCCTGCGCTCCATGCCAATGCCCCAAAGCTATATACTGCATACCTGATTTTGAAATATCACCAAGCGTTATTGGCCAATCATCTTCAGCAGACTTACCTTCTATTTGGACAGAACCATGAGCCATAGCAATTTTATATTTTGCATCATTTTTTGTCTCTGATTGAAGAAATTTTATTGGACTTTTCTTAGATTTATTAGCTGTATTTGCCTGAGCATATAAAACAAGATCAAGCTCAGGAAAAAATTTAAATTTTACATTCTCATTATTAAAAACATAAATATGGGAAAGTCCTGCCGAAAAATCTTCTCTTTTATATATAGAATCAGCTGAAAGACAATCATGTGTTCCTGGTGATATTGCAACAAATATATTTAATTCATCTAATTTTTTTAACTCACTCTTAATAAGATTAACGGTATCGTATGAAGGAAAATTAGAATCAAAAAGATCTCCTGCTATTAAAAGGATATTAGCCTTCCTTAAAATAGTCTCGTCAACAATTTTTTTGAACGAATTTAAAAGAGCTTGTCTTTGCTGACTAGCTTTTTTACCAAATGAGGAGAATTTAGCCCCTAAGTGTATATCTCCAGTATGAATAATCTTAATCATAAAAAATAAACTACTAATAGAATTATACCAGAAAAGATAGAAAATAAAAACTTTACAAATTTAAAACCTCTCGACCATAAGGTTGAGAGGTTTCTACTTAGTTATACTAGTTATTTTTTAGTTATTTTTTTGGATACTAATGCTAGTATATTAGATATATCATCGCCAAACAATTTTTTTTCCCCCGATGGTAATTGTGATATATCTATCAAAAGGTCACCTAATGCCTTCGTAGTCTTATTGTTACATTTATTAAAAAATTCTCTAAGTTCATACGTATTTCCATCCAGAACCAACACACAAACATATTCAAAACTTGAATCCGTTTTATTATTCATATTATTCTTTATTCTCCTTAAAATGAACATTTATATATAACAAAAAATCCTGTTTTCATTATATAATATAATCTAGAACAT
Organism: Patescibacteria group bacterium; assembly: GCA_038061695.1. Taxonomy (GTDB): domain Bacteria; phylum Patescibacteriota; class Minisyncoccia; order GWC2-36-17; family M10-OD1-4; genus M10-OD1-4. The sequence continues at coordinate 37,401 of JBBTYT010000006.1, read as the reverse complement.
ATCAATGCCTCCAAATAATATTTCTGAATTGAATCCAAAATACAATAAAATGAAAATACCAACAATAAAAACCATAAAAACATAAATAGATATCATAATAGATATATCACTATCATTTTTATTTCTATTTATAGTTTTTACTCTGCCATAAATAGAGTTAAAAGAATTTGGATTAAATGCTTTCTGATATGTTGCTGGATCACCTATAAAAATATTACAAACATAACAAAACAAAAGCTCCTTTTTTATCTTTAGAATATTTCCGCATATCCTGCAAAAATATTTTTTGTCTTCGTGTAAATTATTCATCATAGTTAATATTATACTACAAAGAAAGTATTATCAGATATGATTTTATACATCAGGAATTATTAAAACCGGTTAATTTAAAAAGCATAGCCTTTACAACATCAATACTATCAGAATCATACACAGACACAGGTATGATATTTTTAGAAACTTTTTTTAATATCTTTATCTTTTCTTCTATCTTTTTCTTTGAACAAAGATCATGCTTTGTTAAAAATATACACTTCTCTCTATCTGCAAGAAGAGGATCATATTTCTTCAATTCACTTTGAATAATATTATAATCTTCTATAAGATCTTCTGACTCTATTGATATAAAATGAATTATCGTCTTCGTTCTTTTAATATGTTTCAAGAATTTAATACCAAGCCCTTTACCTAAAGAAGCGCCATCAATAAGTCCAGGTATATCCGCTAATATCAAACCGTCTAAAACCCCGAGATTTGGCTCAAGTGTCGTAAATCTATAATTTGCAACTTTAGCGCTTGCCGCTGTAAGCTCATTTAACATACTTGATTTACCAGCATTAGGAAGACCAATAAAACCAACTTGCGCTATTAATTGAAGCTCTAAAAATATTTTAAAATGCTCGCCTTCTTTTCCTATCTCAAATTCCTGTGGAGATGTATTCCTGCTTGATTTAAATTCTACATTACCTCTACCGCCTTTTCCACCGGAAGCTATTTTAAAAGTATCTCCTACATTTAAAACCTCCTTCTTCTTATTAGTATCTAAGTTATGAATGATTGTTCCTATTGGCACTTTTAAAATCATATCTTCTCCGTTCTTGCCATGCATTTTTTTTACACCACCTCTTCCACCATCTTCTGTCTTAAAAGATTTTTTAAATCTAAATTGATTCAATGCCCCCAAATCTGAAACTCCAATAACAAATACTGATCCGCCATCACCGCCATTGCCGCCATCAATACCCTCTTTTGATTTACTACCATCAAAATGAGCTCTACCATCCCCTCCTCGCCCTCCAAAAATATCTATTGTAACTTCATCTACTAACATTTGAATTTAGACACTATCTAATAATGATTAATATTTATTAAATCAGCTACACGACAAGCCCATATTAACTATAGATTAGTTATATATCAAAATTGATAAAAAAACAATATTGATAGAAAACAAAAACCACCTATTTGAATTAGATGGTTTTTGAGGGAAAACTATTTTCTTCTTTTTGCAACTTTCTTCTTTGCAACTTTCCTTACTGCTTTTTTTGCAACTTTCTTCTTTGCAACTTTCCTTACTGCTTTTTTCTTTGCTGCCATTTTTTATTAAATTTATTTCACAATAATTTCTTAAATTAAACTAAAAGCAATTTATACTTTAAGTGCTGAAATTATTATTTTGTAAATCTCTAAAAATAATATTTAAAAGAACGCGACCTTTTTTATATGCTTATTAAAAAATAAATTTCTGAAACTTTTTATACTTTTATTATACAACAAATAAAAATAAAAATAACTGTGGACAACTAATTTTTATAATCTATGTTAAAAAAAATATTATATTTTATTTTTAAAACCAATAAATTGAACCTCTTCTTCAAGCTCTACCATAAATTTTTCTTTAACTCTCTTTTTAACTTCGTAAATTAAATCATATATATCCTTTGCCTTTGCATTATCTTCATTGACTATAAAGTTCGCATGCCTATCAGATATCTTTGCTCCTCCGATTTTAAATTCTTTTAGTCCTGCTCTGTCTATTAAAAATCCTGCCGGCACTACACCTTTTTTAACAAATACAGAAAATTCTGGAATACCACTCCAAATATCAAGAGGAATATCTCTTCTCTCGCTTAAATCAACATTCTTAAAAACACATCCTTCTGATCTTTCTGAAAGAGGCTGATGATTTCTTCTAAACAACATATTTTCCGACATTTTATTCATTATTTCAACGGAATCATTATCTCGAAGTTTTAACATAGCTCCAATGATTATTAATCCATTCTTTTTAAAGTTACTGCTTCTATATTTAAAGTTGCACTCATCAAGCGTAATACACTTAAATGTCATTGTTGTTGGATCTAGTACTTCCACAAAATCAATATTATCAGCAATAGAGCCACCACAAGATCCGGCATTACCAAAAATAGCTCCACCCAATGTTCCTGGCAATCCAGCTGCCCATTCAAGTCCAGAAAGACCAAGATTTTTTGCTTTATTTAATAAAGCACCCATCGGTACTCCAGCACCAACGATTGCATATTTTTTATCATAATTAAAAGAAATATCCTGAATTTTAATTTTTATAACAATTCCATTAAAACCCTCATCAGATGCCAGAACATTAGTCCCACCACCTAAAATATAATATGGAATATTATTTTGAATAGCAAAAAATAGAGCATCTTTTAATTCATCTTTTGTCGCAACCTCAACAAAAATATCTGCGTTCCCGCCTATGCCAAATGTATTATATAAAGATAATGGGATATTCCTATATGATTTACCAAATTCATTAAATTTCATAATTTTTCTTAATCTATTATATTATTGCCATTCTTATATAATTCTAATTCATTTTTGCTAATTTGAAAAACCGAATCAAATTTTCTTCCGCTCATTAAAAATTTTTCTGCAGTCATTTCAAGCCAATGTTTTACACCAAAAGAATCAATATAATAAATCTTATAATCATTCTCTGCTCTTACCAACGAACTTTCTTTATAAAAATTAAAATCATCTCTATCAACAACAGCTATGTCAGAAAATTTATAAAAACTTAATATTTTCTGATTTATTATATGTCTTATATAGCCACTTTTATTTACTGAATATACCTTAAAATCCCAAACGGGTCTTATTAATAATCCTTCCTTAAAAGTTTGCTCATCAACAATAGAAATAATAACATTTTTTATTTGCTCAATGCCAGTGGAAACTCTAACTACAAAATTTCTTTTTATATCATTCTTAGCAAAATCACTTAATCTTGTTTTTGAAAATGGCAATAAAACTATACTACTGATATCACCACCAAGATCATCTATAGAAAAATAACCTCTGTTGTTTTCTAACTTAATAGAACCAAACAAAGAACTCTTATCTCTTCTATTTAAAATATATGACACATCAAATACTGAATTATCCTTACCCTCAAATTCTATATTAATTTTTCCTACATTACCATAATACTCTAAAAATGATAATTGCCAATCATCCACAATATAATTAAATTCCTTAATATCCCCTTCAAACACCTCATGGAATATTGATGGCTTTATCTTAAAGTTTAAGCTTGGATTTAAATATCCATATCCTTTACCAAATAAATTTTCATCATTTAAATAATTTGCAATTTGCCACTTTTTGAAGATATCGGCAAATGATACAGAAAAACCAAGATTCTTAAGAGCATCATTAATACTATCTATACCAATCTTATCGCTTTTCAAAGTCTCTTTAAAAATATCCTTTCCGAAATTTTCAACCAAATAATACCCTAAAATACTAACGACAGCATAATCAATTTGATTGTTGCGCCATCCAACAATAGAATCCTCAGGATTCTTCTCAAAAATTAATGATCTGGATTCTAAAAAACTCCCTTTGTATGGATTATTATATCCTAAAACATCTACAGCATACTCACTTCTCATTTCATTTAACCATATATCATCTGCTATATTTTTTTGAATTTCCTTAAAATAAGCACTGATAAGATGTTGTAGTTCATGTGATAAAATAGCATTTATATCATCGCTGTTGATCAAATCAGCATTCAAATATATCATCTCTTTCTCATTAGTAGGCACATCTTTGGTTTGGCTCTTTAAAAAAAGATCTGCTGTATTCATATATCCGCCATTTCCTTCTTTTAATTTTAAAAATAAAATATAAATCTTATTATCATTATCTAAGCCTGGCTCTCTTATCTGACCTATTTCTTTCGTCAGAGTTGGATATATCTTTAAATCGTATTCTAAAGATATCTTCTTAAGTGAAGTTAAAATCTTAAAAGCCTCCTCTCCTCTCAAGGAATCAAAATATTCATTATCTATATAATAATACGCGTGTTCACCCTCAAACCTTAAAGTGGCCTTAATATCCGTTCTTTCTTTATCTGCAAAAACAGCATCGGTAAAAAAATCCTGCATCTGACCTATCGAGGCGGCATTTGCAATACTCGCTTGAAAGAAGAAAAAAAAAGTAAAAAAATATATTAAAAATTTAAATCTCATATATCTAGTATTATAACATAAAAAAAATATGTTATAATCTACCGACTACCACATAACATCTTTGCTGATTGCCAAATATCTCCGGCTCCCATAAAAATAATAACCACATCTTCAATTAAATACTTCTTACAATACCCGGCTATATCATCTTTATTTTGAATATAAAAAGAGTTATCACCTATACTATCTGACATATTCTTTATACTCACGCTCCCATCAAAGGACTCTCTTGCTGAAGAAAAAATATCTGTTAAAACAACTTCATCGGCTAACTTTAATGCTTCTATAAAATCATTGAAAAAAATCTTCGTTCTTGAATAAGTATGTGGCTGGAAAATAGCCACTAATTTTTTATCAGGAAATACCTCCCTTGCACCTCTTAAAGTCGCCTTTATCTCCGACGGATGATGAGCATAATCGTCAACTATAACAGCATCTTTTATTTTACCAACAACTTCAAACCTTCTTGCTGTTCCATTAAACTCCTCTAAATATTTTTTTGCATCACTCTCGCTCACTCCTAGCTCAAGCGCCGCTAAAAATGCCGCATTAGCATTCATAATATTATGCTCTCCTGGTATCTTAAGATGGAAAATTTTTAAATTATCCTTGCCAAAAAAAATAACTTTACATTTTAAATCTTTTACTATCTTAAGTAAATTTTTATCATCTTTATTTACCACTAAAAATCCACCATCCTGAATACTCTCTGCAAATTTTAAAAATGCAAATTTATATTCGTCTTCCGTTTTATAACAATCAGGATGATCATAATCTATATTAGTTATAATAGCTCCTTTTGACTTATAATTTAAAAATGCCTCTCTATATTCATCTGCTTCCAAAACAAACACAGCGTCACTTCTATTTAAATTATTTGTTTTTGATCCGCTCCCCCAATCATTCACAACTGATCCGACTATTGAGTTTAAATTTAATCCTGATTTATACAAGATATCAGCCAACATAGCTGTTGTTGTCGTCTTTCCATGACTACCTACCACAGCAATACCAAAAACGCTATTAAAAAAATAAGAGACCACCTCAGGATATGTAAAAATTGGAATTTTTAACTCGTAGGCTTTCTTAATATCAATATTATTATCTTGATTATAAGCCACCGATCTAACAATAGCGTCCACACCTTTAAAATCTCCTTCTCCAAATTTAAATACAGATATACCTGCATGCTTTAAAGCTATGTCTGTCAAAAACTCCTCATCAATATCAGAGCCACTTACATCATATCCATTACTTTTTAACATCTCAGCCAAAGCCGCTGATCCAACCCCTTTAATTCCAACTATATAAACTTTCTTACATTTATTTATGTCAAACATTATTGAATCTTTTTAAAAACAATCTTTTTTGCTAATAAAAATCCTGCTAAAAATACAACTACTGCAAAAAAAGCAATTAAAGTAAAATTATCATTAAATAAAGAGGAGGCATTTGAACTTAGATTTAATTTTTTATCTTGATGATAAAATTCTTCCTCTCCATCAGAAACCATAGCATAAGCAGGCTCTATTAAAAAACTTTTCTTACCAGCCACGCTAACAAAAGATGCAAAATTTTCTGATATTAGATTTTTTGGCACTCCCTTATTTTTATTTACACTCAATTTTTTAAAATCAGAAACAGAGACTTCGTCAGAATATGTTGTAACATTGCTAAAACCTGGTGTTTTACTTTTCGTAAAAACAAATTCTTCTTTATTTTTTCTTGAAGCGGAAAATTGATTATCTAAAAAATCATACTTTACTTTATCTTTTGTCTGACCATTAGGATATAACAAAAATATTTCTCCTTTTGAAGTAATAAAGTCGGAACCTAAAACACCCTCAGAGAAAATAAGATAATTACCTGAAGCTAAAAATGTACCTTTTGGAATCTCGAATGTATCTCCGCCATTATCAATTTTCCAACCTGAAATATCAACAAAGTTTTCTGAATTATTAAAAATTTCTATCCAACCGATGTTTTGTTTATCTCCAGAGAAAAATTCTGATATAAATATACTCGATGGATAAATAGTTACATCAATTTGATCTTGACTCTTATGCAATCCGTCTTCAACAAAAAGCGTAACTAAATATTTACCAGGAAAAGAGAAATTATACAGAAAAGACTTTTCATTCTTAACATCTCCGTTTCCCATATTCCAAGAAAAATTCATATTATTTCCTTCAGATTTAGATCCATCAAAAAATATATTCTGACCAACCTGAGCTATTATATTCTCGCCTGCATCAGCTTTTATAAAAGCCTCTCTAGAAACAGTAGAATTAACATCGGATGATATTACTAATGGATTTTCTATATTTGTCTGAGTAGCTATATTTGGAGAATTTTCCTCTGGCTTATCAACCGAGACATTTATAGCTTTTGGAGTCGGCTCCATAGTAACCCAACCATTTGAAATCTTCTGGGCAGTATATTTTGAATCATTATCTCCACCAACGCTCGTCCAATCATTTGAACCATCCACTCTATCAATTTCTAAACCTTGAGAATTTTTTAAAATTAAAATTTCTCCTGCATTTGAAAGCGCTCCTTGATATATTTGATCTGCTGTAATATTAGGAATAGTAGAGTCATCTGTCCTCTCAAGTAAAAAATATCCTTGTGGCAGGATGTTGCCGGTAAGCTCTATCCTTGGAGTTCCATCTAAAGCATCTAAAGTCCAACCTGATAAATCTATATTTTCTTGATTCTGATTATAAATCTCCAACCATTCATCATTTGTAGATGTTGCAGTGCCCATCCAAGCAATTTCATTTATGATAATTTGAGCGTTAGCAAAAACAGGTGTAATAAATATGAGAAATAAAAAGATACCAATAAATAAAATTTCTATTCTTGACCTGACAGTTTTTAATTTCTTTTTAATTTTCATCTTTTTTTCTTAATTTTTCTAAAATTTTAGGAATCTTTTTAAAATCTTTCTTTAATATCTCTCTTAAACTTCCATTATAAAGAGCGGCTGCCGGATGATACAAAGGAAGAATATTAAAAAATTTTCCTGTTTTTTCATTTATAAAATTTTTTAACTTACCATGAATATCTGAAATTTTCAAATTTTTAGGTAAAAATCTATACATTGAATGCCTACCTAATATAACAATTAAAATAGGATTAATCAACTCCAACTGATTCCATAAATACAATGATGTACATATATAAACCTCGTCATCCAAAGGCTCTCTATTATTAGGTGGTCTGCATTTCACAATATTTGTTATAAAAACATCTTCACGCCTAATATTAATAGACTCTAACATTGAATTTAGAAATTTACCTGCAGAGCCTATAAAAGGTCTGCCTTCTAAATCTTCATTCTTACCTGGGGCCTCACCAATAAAGACAATTTTTGCGCTATAATTCCCTTCGCCAAAAACAGCGTTTTTTCTCTCTTTGTAAAGCCTGCACTTTTTGCATTTTTTAACTTGCTTTTCTATCTCCTCTAAAGTCATCCTTTAATTATAACAATAAAATGAAAAATTTAAAATTAACATGGGTTATTGATAAATATCATTTTTTCTGATATAAATAGGAGACCTTTTATTAAGAGGTTTAAAGATAGTAATTATCAATATTATGCAACTAAATTACAATGAATTAAAGCCTGGTACATTACTAAGATTTAATGGAGATCCATATGAAGTCTTGGAATATGATTTTTTAAGAATGCAACAAAGAAAGCCTGTTGCTCAGGTAAAAATGCGAAATATTATCACTGGCAATACACAAAACCATACATTTCACCAAAGCGACAAGATAGAAGCGGCTGAAATATCCTACAATAAAATTAAATACTTATATTTAAATAAAGGAGAATATTGGTTCTGTGAAGAAAATAATCCAAAAAATAGATTCTCTCTCAAAGAATCTATAGTTAAAGATAAAATGGATTTTATAAAATCTAATTCATTAATTGAAGCCTCTATGTATGATGAGAAGATTATAGGTGTAAGAATTCCAATTAAGGTAGAATTAAAAATTACTGAGGCTCCCCCTGGGATTAAAGGTGACACCGCTCAGGGCGGAACTAAACAAGCTAAGGTTGAAACTGGCGCAACAATAAATGTCCCGCTATTTATAAATCAAGATGACATTATCAAAGTAAACACGGAAACAAGATCATATATAGAACGAGCTGAAAAAGCTAACTAAAATTTAATAGTATCTCCTGGATTTATTATACCAGATTTTTTATCATCTTCCTTCTCTATCTTTTCATCATATATATTCTTGCCTGAAAATGTTCTAGCTCCAATTTTTAGAGCATCTTTGAGAGATATACTCTCATTCTTTATGCTACTATCTAAAACTTTATCCTCTATCTTATAAATACTCTCTCTTGATGCTGAAAGCTTCTGGACATCTTTTTTTTGCAAAAGAAGTGGTTGTTTCATATCTATTTTTGTATCTTTTACTAGACCTTTCAACAATACTTTTGACTGTTCTTTTTTAACATCAGCATAACACTCTTTGCAAAATACCGATCTTTTAGGATCTGGCTCAAATGGCACTTGAGTCACTTTTTTACATCTGGAACAAGTTACACCATAAAGCTTAATATCTACATCTACCTTTAAAGATTCGACACCCATTGGCTTTGACCAGTTTGTTATAATATCTTCAACATCTTTTTTATTGCTCGCATATTTATTTCTTGAGAGAAGTATAATTTCTTCCTGAAAATTTACATCTTCTGGACTTAATGGCATCAATGTATCCGCTGAAAATGCGTTTGAAGTCACTCCGTCAATCATTAATTTGAGATATATTTTATGATTTGGTAAATTTACTAAATTCTGAGCATCTACTTCTGGAGCAAACTCTTTTTCAAAAAATTCAGCATCTTCAGCTCCGATTCTGAATAATGTTAAAGTGCCTACATTTCCAATAACAGCATCTCTTACCTCCTCTATAAGTTGATTTACATATTGATGAGCGAGTATTAAAGAAAGACGATATTTTCTCGCTTCGGATAAAATATCTGCGAAAGATTCTGTTGCAAAATTTTGAAACTCATCTACATATAAGAAAAAATCCTCTCTATCTTTTTCCGGTGTATCAATACGCGACATAGCGGCCTGCTGAATCTTTGTGATTATCATAGCGCCTAAAAGTTTTGAAGTATCCTCTCCTATTCTCCCTTTGGAAACATTAACTATTAATATCTTCTTATTATCCATTATCTCTCTTATATTTATTGAGGATCTCTGCTGTCCAACTATATTTCTAATAAGTGGATTAGTTAAAAATTGACCAACTTTATTTTGTATTGGCGCAATCGCCTCAACCTCAAATTTAGATGAATACTTGGAGAACTCATCCAGCCAAAATGACTTAATAACAGGATCTGTAACCTGCTCCAAAACATGTTTTCTATATTCTTTATCAGATAACATCCTCATAATACCAAGTAGCGTGCTATCCTTACATTCAAGAAGAGCTAAAATTGTATTTCTTAAAACATATTCAAGTCTGGGACCCCATGAATCAGCCCAAAGTTTTTTGAAAATACCTATGAGACCCGAAGCTATTAAATGCCTCTCTCTTGGAGAAACAGACTCGGCAATATTAAAAGCTATTGGAAAATCCATATCAGCCGGATTAAAATATACAACATCATTCTTTCTTGACTCTGGAACATACTCTAATATTGTTTCCGCAAACTCGCCGTGCGGATCTATTATTCCCACACCCCTTCCTGCTCTTATATCTGAAATCATCATATTTTTCAACAAAGTTGACTTGCCAGTACCAGTCTTTCCGATGACATACATATGCCTTCTTCTATCGTCAGTTTTTATACCAAAAACTTGACCCTTATTTCTAAAATTAGTTTTTGCAAATGGCACTATTTCTTCCATATCTTATAATACACTTTAAATTACTGGTAAACTACTTGGCGGATTAACCTTTTTATGCTCAACTTTAGGTAATGAAGGCGTTTCAACAATCACAGATGGAATATGATACACGGTGGCAAGTTCCTCTATATTTAAAATCATTCCCCTATCTTTAAAAATCTTATTTCTAGCATTTAAGTAAAGTTTCCTTTTTCTTAAATGATCTCTTGTTTTAACAAAAAAATAATCAACTCCTGGAGTAACTCTATCATTCTTCTTAAATCCATTTAAATTAAATGTTGAAAATTGATTAAATGTTCCCCATATTGCCCGAGTATTTGGTTCTGAAAATAACTCTCTTCTGGCAATATATAAAATTCTTATATTAGTATGAAATCCGTGCTTAGATATACTCTCTTCTATAGCTTCCACTGTATCTTTCTCGCCTGGACTTAATCTCTTATCTTTCTCCTGAGAATCATCTTTCTTTATTTTACTCTCTGGAACCTTTCCGAATAAAACCCAAACCATATCATGAAAAAAATAAAAAATCTCTTCAATCACATTATTAGATAACTTCTTCTTTTCTTTGCCAAGTATTCTATTGATAAGACCACGACCCTTTTTCTGCCATTTATCATCCGCTGGCTTTATCAAATAATGAATCCACATTTGCTCTCCATTATCTAATTGTGATAGAATTTCCATCATTGAAGAAATTGGATCTATAAACTGTCCTTTTGATCCTTCGCCTAGAGAAATCTCTTCTTTAAAATTCTTATATGTCCTTATTGGATATGCGTCCTCCTTTGTAAAAAGAAGCTCTGTCCCCCACATATCATACTCCTTATTTGGAATATCTTGAGGTAAGCTTAATGTATAGTCATCAACTTCATATATATCAGCTTCTGGATATTGGGCTAAAATTTGAGAAGTTATTAATTTTTTATATCCCTCTGGAGTTCTTATAAAAAAATGAATGGCACCATTTATGCTTGCGATCTCAAGTGAAATTGCAAGTTGATTCTTGCCATCTATATATTTTTCTATTATATTAGATCCAGATTTTATAGAATAAAGACCCGCTAATATATATTCCATAACTTTTGGTGTTTTTTCTACAATTTGTGGCAATCTAATCTCAAGAACTATCCACTCTATACTAAGTCTATATTTAAGTCTAATATAATCCATCCATAATGTTTTCCAAACGAAAAAAAGAAAGATGGGCAACGCCACCCATCCCCAGCTTATCATTGCGTTAACAAAATCTAGAAATCCGACATCCATAATTACTATGCTTTATAGATATACCTTCCATCATTTATTTTCTCAAAAAAATCACGATTTTGCAAGTTTAGCATAACTGTATTTTCCTTTACATCTCTTTCTTTTAAAACAGCACCTAATATATCTTCTTTTTTCATCGGTCCATTATTGTCTTGTAAGACTCTTTTTAAAACATCTGAAACTGTTCCTGATTTAAAACCCCAATCTGATAAAGCATATGTTCCTCTGCCTACCAATATAAATTTATCATCTTTTATCAGTTCATTGTGAACTGTCTGCGGATGCGCTTTTCTTTTATTTTTAAATTTATCATTTATCTCATCAACAACAAATCTAAAATGCATTGGTTTGCCATATTTCTTTAAAACCAAGTAAGCTTTATCACGAACTCCCTTTGTGGAAATTTCTGACCAATATTTTAACCCATAATCACCATAAACATTTGAAGAGATATTTTTTGACGCTGACAGATATGACTCTAAAGCTCCGTCTGACAGATCTTGAGATACTATATCAGACAACCATTTTAAGAGCTCTTTTCTTGTTATTGTATTCTCAAAGCTTGCAAGCTTCTTAACCAATAGCTCTAAGGAACTCTTAGCAATTTGAACGATTGATTTTTTAAGTGACCAAATACCATAAAAATCCTGACTTTCCGGTGTTTTTATAAATCTAGAAGAAGAATTTAATAAAAAATACATAAAAGACTCTGCTTCTTTTTCTTCTATATCTTTAGGAAAAAATCTTGCTAAGTCTGTGCTTAGAAGATGATTTTCTATTCTTAATCCTCCGAAATTCTCAATATGATATTCCAAAGCATTGAAAAATGCATCGAGTTTTTTTATATCTTTCAACTTTAAGAATGCCGCTTTAGCATCATTTTCTATCTGTCTCACCCTCTCTCTTGTAATATTATAACCACGTCCTATCTCTTCAAGAGTTCTTCTTTTACCATCTTTAAGACCAAATCTTTTGACCAAAACATCGCTCTGTTTATCTGATAGAGATGAAATAAGATCATTTGTTATCTTTATTATATCTATTTTTTTTACTTTATCAATCATATATATTAAATCTTATTTTTCATATTAGCATAAAGATTAAAATTAGTCAAACAAAAAACTAACTCTACTTTTTCAAGTTTAATCTCTTCTCCATACTTACCAAAACATTGCTTCCTACAAATATAGATGAATATGTTCCAGCCACAATACCTATAATGAGAGTCAAAGCAAAATACTTTATAGATTCACCTCCAAAAAGATATATAGATATAAGAACCAAGACCACTGTTAATGATGTATTTAAAGATCTTACGAATGTCTGATTGACAGATATATTAACTGTCTCCTCAAAATCCTTTCCAACATTTCTCATTAAATTCTCTCTTACTCTGTCAAATACTATAATTGTGTCATGTACTGAGTAGCCCAAAACAGTCAATATTGCCGCAATAAATGCGCTTGATATTTCTATATTATAAAAATATCCTAAGAGCGCAAATACACCAACAGGAATAATAACATCATGAAACAAAGCAACTAACGTTGCAAGTCCATATTTCCATGATGATAGCGGATATGAAACTTTTCTAAATGCAAAAGCTACGAAAAGCACGATAGCAATTAAAACAAAAGCAACTGCATTAATAGCCTTACTACTTAACTCTGAACTCACGGAAGGACCCACAGATTCATAACTTTTTTGCAGAAACTTATTATCTTTATTCTTTTTTAAAGCGACTTCATTTAAGGTTACTAAAATCTCTTGGTGTGTATCCTCGCTTACCTCTTTTATTCTTATGAAAACACCTCTTTCTCCTGAAGGCTGAACAACAATATCACCAAGTTCATATTTTGCCAGAGATTCTGAAATCTCTTCTTTTGATAGCATTTCCGTCTGAAATTCACCAAAAATCAATGAACCACCCTTAAAATCAACTCCTAAATTTAAACCAAAGACCAAAAAAGATAAGATTGAAAGTCCTACTAAAACACCTGATAAATAATAGTAAATATTTCTATATTTTGTTATTTGTACCATAAAAATTTACCTCTTTCTAATTTTAATCCTGAAAATATCTTAAGTAATAACCTAGTAATAAAGACGGCTGAAAACATTGAAACTAAAACCCCCAAAGCTAATGTTAAAGCAAAGCCCTTTATTAAGCTTGTCGTAAATATATATAATATTGCACATGTAATCAATGTGGAGAGATTTGAATCTCGGATTGAAGGCCACGCTCTTTTAAAAGAATCATCTATCACAAGAGAAAATGATTTACCTCTCTTAAACTCTTCTTTCATCCTTGCAAAGATTAAAACATTAGCATCAACTGCCATACCGATAGATAAGATAAACCCGGCGATTCCGGACAGTGTCAAAGTAACAGGTAATAACTTAAATATAGCAATAAGCAATACAGAATACATCACAAGCGATATAACCGCTAATATGCCTGGAATTCTATACCATAAAATCATAAATATACATACCAATAAAAATGCATATGTTCCGGCTTTAAGAGATTTTGATAAGTCCTGTTCTCCTAAGGATGCTTCTATTGTTTGCTGAGAAACAAGTTTAATAGGCACTGGTAAAGCTCCTGACTTCATCCTGCCAACAAGAAGCTTTGCCTCCTCCACAGTGAAATCACCTGTTATCACAGCTCTACCTCCGGAAATAATTTCATTCACTCTTGGAGCGGATATCGGAGAACCATCAAGATATATTGCCACTGTCTTTCCAACATTCTTTTTTGTTAGTTCCTCAAATAGCTTAGATCCATCATTATTAAAATATATATTTACAACTGGAGCATTTGTATTCTGGTCAAATGTAAGCTCTGAATTTTCCAAATATTTCCCATTTAAATTTGAAGGAATATAATACGGATCCTCAAAAAGCCTTTTACCCTCTTCTCTTGCTTTAAGTATAGCCTCTGATTCTGCTTGAGCTCTCTCTTCTTTAAACTCTAAAAATGGAGTATCACCTATCATTTTTATAGCTGAAGAGAGATCTTTAACACCTGCAAGCTCAACTATAATCTTATATTCACCGGAAGATTGGGAAGTCTGGACTATTGGCTCAGAAATTCCAAATAAATTCACTCTTCTATCTATAACATCACGCATTCCCTCTAAAGAATCCTTCTTATCTGAATTTGCAACAGCTGACATATCAGCCAAATAAACAAGATGTGCCCCACCTTGAAGGTCTAGACCTAAAGAAAAAGGAATATTCTTAAAATGAGGTATATTCTTTGCATATTTCACATTCAAATAATCCACTGACTTATCCCAATATGATGGAAAATCTAATGCAAAAGCGAAGAAAGATACGATAATCACAATAGTTAATATATATCCCGCTTTTTGCTTCTCGCCATTCGGCATAAATAAAAACCTGAAAATAAGCCCAAGACCATTCCAGAAATATTCAAATGGTTTTAATAAAATTTTATATATATTTCCCATATTCAAAGTCAATACCAATTTGGTTATTATTCTATACTAAAAAGACCGCATTCGTCAATGATTAAACTTTAAAAGAGTTGACATCTATCCAAAACTCTTCTTAACAACTCTTTTCCCTCTTTAAAGGTTAAAATATTATTTGCATCATCAAAATTTAACCACTTATAATCCATCACCTCTCTTTTTTGAATATGCACATCTTGATTTTTAACTACCCCTATATAATATTTAACTATTTTTTCCATATCCTCATATCCTCTCTTTATTATATATCGTTCTTCAAAATATATATCCTCGTCAATTATTTCAAAATCCTCTATTCCACTCTCTTCTTTAAATTCTCTTTTTGCTGATTCAATATCAGACTCACCAAACTCTTTATGCCCTTTTGGAAAACCCCAATGACCAGCATTATGCTGAATAATAAAAAACAAAGTTTCATTGTCTTTTTTAAATATTGGAATAAGACCGAATGATTTTTCTTCTTTCATAAATTATTTTGCGGACTTCTTATCATTTAACTTATTATAATATGAGGCAAGCAACATCTCTAATTTCACATCACCTGTTAGCTCTATAGCTTTTTTAAGATCTCTTAATGCTTTATCTTTTTTATTTAACATTATATATATTTGATATCTTTGGAGATATAAAATTGGTTTATTTGGCGCTAATTCTGATATTTTTTCTAATAAATCAGCCGTCTCTTGTAAAAATGCATTATTACCGCCATCTATAATAGCCATATTGGCTAAATTAAGATAATATCTGAAGTTTTTTGGTTCCTCTAAAATAGACTTCATTAACTCATCTTCTACTACATCAAAAAATCTTCTTCTTTGATCCTCTGAAACTTCCTTATCTTTCGATAAAAAATCAGCATACGAGATCATCTTTGCACGCATCTCAGGCTTTCCCATAAGAGATATATCAAAAGATTTTTTAAAATATGCTAAAGCTTGGTTTGATTGCTTTGGATGAACTTGTAAAGCTTTAAGACCATAATAAGATGCTAGTGCAGGCTTAATATTAAAATTATAAATAACAATGGCAAATATAACTAAAAGCATAGCCAGCACTTGAACAGGAATCACAACTGGCGTTTCAGGCTTTTTTATAGTCTTATTTTTTTCAACTGTTAAAAATACAAAAAATGCTAAAATAAAGAAAAATGAAATATAGGTAGCTAAAGAATCAAAAACAAATAAATTTTGAAAAAAGTAAGCTAAAAGCAAAGCTATAAAAAGGTAACTTATAAAGAAATTTTCATTATCTTTCTTTTTATATTTTAAAAGCATTATGATAGCCACTATAAAAATAGATATATAACTCAAGAGTCCTAAGATTCCAGCTGAAGAAAGTGTATCAAAAATTATATTATGCGCATGATCAAACCAATTTTCTATTTGATAAAGCCTAATATCATAATATTTATCAAAAATTAAATTATAATTTTCCATTCCCCATCCAAAGATTGGATGTTCCTTCATACCATCAAAGCTAACTCCAGCAGATAATATTCTTGTCTTTGTAGTCGCATCAGATAAAGAGATTGAATTTATTCTTTTGATAGGTTCTAAAAAGTCGCTCGGACTTAAGAAAAAAAGTATTATAAATAAAGCGAGTCCTCCAAGCGCTAATGCAAAACCTCTATTCTTAGCCAAATTAAAAAAATTACCAAGATTATTCCTGTTTTTTACAAGCATTGCCACCAATAAAAATAAAAATGCTAAAAATAGACCTAATATCGCGCCTCTTGTTGCGCTGAGATAAAGAACGATAAAAGACAAAAACAAAGATATAATGTAAAAAAACTTAAAATCTCTTTTATCCTTTACGATTAAGAATATAGAAAAAAATATATTAAATATCATATAAGAGGCAAGAAATGCCGCATTACCTATTGTTGAATCTATCCTATTTGTCCCGGCATTATATAAAAAAGAAAATCCTAATTTCTGTCCAACCCCATACAAAGCAACAGCTAAACCCGCCACTACAAATGATCTGAAAAGAAAAATCCAATCTTTCTCTTTTATAAAAATAGACTTTGCAATTAAAAAAAGTATGACAAAATGCGCTAAATTAAATATTCCTAGCATCCTTTCAAATGTTCCAAAAAAAGATCTAAAAACATTCTCTCCAAAAATTGCCGATATAAAGAAAATACAAAAAAATGAAAGAACGCTTTTTGTCAATGCATCAAACTTTGGCAAATATGATTTATTTGAAATAACAAGCAGTATGTATAAAAATAGCGTGCACTCTATTAAAGCTTGAAATATGAGTGTTTTTGGGACTATTAGCGGGAAATAAAATGAAGATAAAACTATAAGCGGTGTAAAAAAAGATGCCGCGATTAACCATTTTATAATATTTATAATTCTACTCTCTCTCATTTTAACTTATTTAATAACGCCTTCATATTACCGCTCTCTATCTGAGAGATTATATAAGATGCGTCATTCTTTAATTCTGGATTTACTTCGGCAGCCTTCTTAGCCGACTCAATAGCATTTTTCTTATCCGACATTTCAATATATAAAATAGTTAATTTAACAAATGCTTGCGATGATTTTGGATTAAATTTCAAGACAATATTATACATCTCTATTGCCTTTTCTAACTCTTTTTTATTTGCAAACTCCTTTGCTAAAAATAAAATTGTATTTTCATCTGGCTCATAATCCATTTCAATCGCTTTTTTTATATTATTAAATGCTTCATCAAGTTGACCCCTTAAAGCATAAGCCTTTGCTAAATAAAAATAAGAGGCATTATAATTCTTATTCATATTTAAAGCAAATTCAGAACTCTCAACAGCCTTATCTACCTGATTGGAAAGTATGTAAATATCTGAAAGTATATGATAATACTGCGGTCTTTCCTTACTTAAAGAGATTGCTCTATACATAGCAGAAATTGCTTCATTAATATATTTTTCATCATCATAAGCTATATAAAAAGCGTTATTTATCAGTGAATATTTAAGATAAATAAGCGCATCATTTGGATTTATATTAATCTCCTTATCTAAAGCATCTCTTGCACTTATTAAAGCATCTTTAAAAATCTTATCATTATCTTTGTTTTTTGATATTTCATCATACTTTAAAGAAAGATTATACAAAGAGTCCACATATGAAAAAATAATATCTTTTTTTGGTGTTGAATCAACATCAATAGCCCTATCATAAGATAATATCATATCTTTAAAGTCATTTGCGAGAAAGGCATCATTTGCCAGCTTTGCAGATCGCAAAACCTTTACATCATATTGATATCCAGCCCATAAAGATAGCAAGATAAATGCCATCGCTATCGTCTTTTTAAAGTCATCCGCTTTTACAAAAGAATCATCGCTTATTATAAGCTTTTTCTTTCTATTAAACTCCAAAAATGCCATTAAAATAATGAAAAAAATAAATGAATTCACATCATCAAATACGAAAAATATATGAACAAAATACGCCACAGAAAGCGTCGTGAAAAGCATCAGGAACTTTAAATCTATTTTTTCTTCCTTGTACATTTTCCATAAAAAGAAAAATATAAAAAATACAAAAGAAAGATAGACGATAAAACCTGCAAGACCGGTCGTTGCCAAAACATCTAAAAAGCTATTATGCGCTCTATCAAAGTAAGGCTCTGTCGGAGCATAAGTATAATAATCTGAAATAAGATACTTGTTAAAAACAATATTATAATTTTCAGGTCCGACTCCGAGTATAGGGTTATCTTTGAATCCGCTTAATACAGCTTGCCAGCTTATCAAGCGAGTTTCTGTTGTGCCTCCTGTTAAAGATATTGAAGATAATCTATTTAAAATAGGCGCATTCTGCACAAATAAGCTCTGCGGAAATATAAATGTAATTGAGAGCAGTGCAGTTAAAACAAGAAGAGTAGTTGATATTACTATCTTATATTTTCTTACGCCTCCTAAAAATAAATATAAAATACCGGAAATAAAAATACCTGCGATCAAGCCCAAATAAGCTCCTCTTGTCCCTGTTAAAGTAAAAGCGAAGAAATTTATTAATATCGGAAGAAAAAAAATCCAATTTTCTCTCCCATCTTTTTTTTGCATTAAAAGATATAAAGCAAAGAATATATTAAATAAAAGATATATCGCCACATAAGTAGAATTACCTAATGTGCTAATAATCTGCTTATCTCCGGATAAAAATATTGTAATACCAATATCAGAGCCAAAACGCTGTAAAATACCGATGATGGAGACGACAACGCTTACCAATACAGATAACTTAAAATACAATATCCATTCTTTTTTCTCAAAAAATGAACGGAGAAGAAAGAAAAATAGACAAAGATGAGCTATCATCAAAACCCCCCAACTCCGCTCAATTGAAGAAAAAAAACTTACTTGCAAAGACTCTCCTAAAAATGCCGAAATAACATTTACACCCAAAAAAAGAAAAAAAGCTAAAAAAAGATAATTCCCTCGCATCTGCCAATTCCCTATTTTGCCTGATATAAAAAGGCTCAAAAATAAAATAATAGCCAACTCCACCATAAAATAAAAGAACCCTGTTCTTGGCACAATAAAAGGATATAAAAATCTATCGGAAATAATAAGCGGTGTTAAAGCCGTTGCAAATAGCAAATATTTAATTATCTTTTTTAACATTTCCATATTTATATTATAACGGAACAATGATCTCCCAATTCCTAGAAAGATAGTAATTCATCATTATTTATCCTCTAAGCTTTTAAGATAGGACTCCTTCCACTGCACCAATGACGCTGGATTCAACATTCTCTTAATACCTCTGTCAAAAATATCAACTATAAGATCTTTATCACTTTTTAATTGATATATATTAAGCTCTATTAGCTTCTGATACCCGTCTATATCGCCCGGAGCCGCAGAAATAGCCTCTTCATAGTAGTTTCTTGCCAGTTCATAATCTTTGATATAACTTGCCATATTGCCGGCATTTAAAATAAACATCGTATTCTTTCTTTCTGTTAGCTCTACAGCCTTCTCATAAACCGTCAATGCCTCCTCATAATGATCTTCGCTTCTTGTCTGATCTGCTAAGCTCTTCCAAGCAAGTCCCAATGTAGCGTAAGATTGAACATTGTCCTCCTTAAAATTCTCTGATGCTTTCTTAAGTCCATCTACATAAGAAGATAAATTTGGATTTTCACCTCTTAACATTTCAAGCTTTTTACTATCTGGAGCGAGTCCATTACCCCAAAAATAATAGAACAAACTTACTGCAAGGAAAATAACGACTAAACCTATCACGATTAAATATTTTTTTTCTAATTTCATATTTTTATCATTTTAATAAATTAATATCTACATTATTTACTTTAAAAAATTTCTCTATTCCGTCCTTCAAAGTCGGGTTTAATCTTAAAGCATCTTTAAAAGACTTAACAGATGCGTCTTTATTCCCTGTTACCATATACATAATTGCTAGGTCATGATGAAAACTTGCGTTCTCAGGACTCCTCTCTGTAAGCTTTTTGTAAAGCGGTAAAGCCTTTTTATAATCCTCTTTCTCAAGATATAAATCTATAAAATAAAGAATGTTTCCTTCTTGAGTTGAGCCGAAAGATAAACCTCTTTCCATCTCTAAAATCCCCTTTTCCTTTTCATTATTACCAATATAAGCGAGTCCCAAAAACCAATGCGGTTCCGGAAACTCTCTATTTTTAGCAACTAACGCTTCAAGAATAACTATAGCCTCCTTCGGCATTCCTCTCAAAAGATAGCTTTTGGATAAAAGAAGCGGTATATGTTGTCTATCTTTGCTAATTTCTCCAGCCTCTTTCAAAAATCTTTCAGAATTATCATAATATTTTTTATCCATATATTCACCCATAAAAGCATAAAGCTGACCAAGCCAAAATCTATACAAATAAGAGTTCGGATATTTTTCCACATAATCCAAAAATACCTTTTCTATATCGCCTGATATTCCATATAACATATCCGCGTTTAAATTGCCATTTCCATCAAAAGTAGATATATCCTTCGTTAAAAATATAGCATTTTCCCAAACAAATGGAGCCTTAACTGAGATAGCCTCTGTGGCATACTTCTTCCAATAATAAGCAGATCCTGTAACCACAGCATCTCTCGTAAAAGACATATAATAGGAGCTTTTTAGCATTATATAATTCTGATAGAGTGAGAATATTACCACAATAAGAAAACAAAAGGCTACAACTCTTCCAAAAAGTTCATTTTTTTCTTTTATAAAATTTTCTCCTTCTTTTCTTGCATATAAAAAGACAATAAACGCTAAAAGAAAAAACCAAAGTTGAAGCGAATTTGATGTTTCAAATGAAAATAAACCTTGAACAACATAAGCAGTAATCGCTCCAAAAAGTATTATTACCCCGATTTTTCCGTATTTATCAATCTCTCTCTTAAAGATAGATTTTAAATAAAAGATCGCGGTTAAAATAATACCTAGATACAAAAGAACGCCGACCACCCCCTGCGCTCCTAAAATCTCAAGAAAGTAGTTATGGGGCTTATCCCAAACAGTCTCTGCAAATGAATATCTCAAAAAATCAGGATTATAATATTTATCAAAAATATCCTGATAATTTTCAGGACCATAGCCAATTACAGGATATTCCTGCCATCCTTTGATAGCAATATCCCATGCCATTAAGCGAGTCTTACCAGTAGAACTTCCAGAGTCAATGCTTAACATTCTGCTTAGCCCTGAAGAATAGGTGCTTATAAGATCACTTTTTTTATTAAGAATATAAAGCCCTGAAAATACAAACGAGAAAATAAGTCCAACTGCTAAGATAGATCTACTTGCCTTTTTAGATAAAACTTTGCCGAAGATAACAAAAAGCCAAATCAGAAAAAGAGCAACCAATAAGCCGACAAAAGCGCCTCTAACTTGAGCGATAAAGAAAGTCGTAAGAGAAGAAATTCCGACAATTAAATAAAACCACTTATGCTTCCCAAACATCCAACTCATTAATTTACTATCACTATGCCAAATCCGCAAAGAATCACTTATTTTAGAGTTAGATAAAGACCAAAAAAAGAATGTAAATGCTAGAAATATTGGAATTGTTAAATAATTTGCAAAAAATATAGGATTGCCAATCACACCCATCAAACGATCACTATCAACAGATATCCATTTTAAAAGATCGGTGCTTTGACCAATCCAAGCAATAATTGAAGATATAAGAGAAACAAAAACAATCAAAAATCCGGCATTTAACCAATCTTTCTTTGTTATAAAAAATTGCCTAATAAGAAAGTAGAAAATAATAAAATGCGCCCAAGTAAAAACACCGCTCGCCCTCTGCTGATCCCCCCAAAAAGAGTTGTTAAAATTAATTCCAAAAATAGCAGATATTAATTGGGAAAGGAAAAAAGCTAAAATAAGCCAATCAATGAGAAGAAACTTCCGCAAACTTTTTTTGTAAAATACAAAATACAAAGATGCTAAAACAAGTAAAACCTCAACAAGAATCTGAAAATAAACAGTCTTGCCAAAGTGTAAAGGATAGATTGAGTAATTTAAAAATATCAAAGGCAATGAAAAAGAGATGTAAATTAAATATTTAATTATTTTTTCTAAAATCATAAACAAAAACTTACTTGGAAACTTAGACTCCAAGTTAGTTAAAATTAACTTTTATAAGTATATTCTACTTAAATTTATAGAAAAAAACAATAGGAAAAAAACAATAGAATGCAACAAAAACACCCCGCCCGAAGGCGGAGTGTTTTTGAAATTTTTGATGAATAAATTGCTATGAATTATCAAGAGGCTCGTTACCGAACTTTCCAATCCAAGTTATTACTCACTTTAATTTACCGATCTAAGATTATCTTGTTAGATTCTTAGTTAACAATGGCAATGAATCAGATGCTGAGATATCACTTGTTACCTTGCTATCTCTCCAAGCTAAGTCGTCAGAAGCCATACCAATTGTGATTGAATCATTAGCTGTGTCTGCATCATTAGTATCTAATGTTACTAAGAATGTCTTAGTTGTGCCGGCAGCAATTGAAGTATCAATGAAATTAGTTGCTGAACTTGTTCCATTTGTTAACTTTGTATCACCATAGTTAAGGTTTTCTCCAGCAGCCCATGATGTTGTAGCAACAAGATTAGATGTTGTTACAGAATCTTTGTAAACTTTCAAGTTTCTTGCTGTCGCAGCAGGTTTTGAAGTTCCAAGTGAGCTTATAGCAAAGTTCATAGACTTAATTGTTGCTGTGTATGAACCAATATTTGATGAGTTTGTTACATTAATCTTCGCAATAACCTGATCAGCTGTTGTAGCTAGAACAACTCCTGATGGAGAGTCCGTAGCGTAAGCAACTGTAAGTTTTGTTGCGTATGCTGTCATAGCATTTCCAACCTGATCAACATCTGGTGATGAAGAGTAGTCAAGATATGCGCCTGTTATAGATACTCCTGATGAAGAACCTTTAGCAGTTACTGACTCAACAGCTGAACCCTTATTTGCAAGCATTGCAAATGAGTGAGTTGAACCTGTTACTGCTCCATCATCTGAAGTTGTTACATCACCTTTTACTGTTACAAGCTTACTTCCATTTTTTGGAACTGTTAAGGAAAGTCCTGAGAATACAGCATGAGCATAAGTTGATGTAGCGCTTGTTGTGTCAAGCTGAATTGTCTGTCCAATCTGAAGACCATCTACAAAAAGCTTGATGTTCTTAAGTGTACCTGTTGCCGCTGATGATACAGTATCAGATACTGTAATATCAGAAACTAAGATAGCCTCAGCCGCATCTGCGGCAAGCTTAAATGTTGCCAATGATACCTCTGTTGATCCCATTACTATTTGCTGAGCTATTGGTGTATCTGCTCCCTTAGTAATAGTCAAATTACCATTTGCGGAAACATAAGCTGTTTGCAAATCAACATTTGTTGTATAACTTGCATCTGAGCTTGTACTTACTCCTGTTGCAGTTACGCTATCAAATGCCATTACAGGATTATGATCAACTTCTGTAGCAGAAGATTTAAGATCAGCATAGACATCTACTACATATTGCTGGCCTGCAGCTATATTTATAGCTGGGGAAGGTGTAAATGTATATGTTCCAGCTGTTGTGTTAAGTGAAGTAACAGTTGAACCAATCTGTGTTCCTGTGCTGTTCTTGATCTTCAAGTTTTGGAAATCTGTTCCCATAACGGTACCTGAAGTTACATCTGCTAATGCAATTTGTGTTACATTAATAGCTTCTCCGGAACCTGCTGTTATAAGGAATGATCCAATTTTAACATCAGTAGCATTAACTGTTCCTGTTGGATTAGTTGATGATTTATCACCCAATGCAACATTTTTAACAACTGAAGCTGTTCCTGATTGAACTGTTAATGTTCTAGCTGTTTGAGCTGTTGTGTTAGCTGATGTTAATGTTGTTTGGAATTGAATATTACTTGATCCAACTGCAAGTGTAATAACTACTGTTTCACCTACAAGAACAGTTGAATCTGTTGTATCAGCAACTACTGTTAAGTATTTTGTTGCTGAAGCAGGTACTTGGAATGTATTTCCAAATGTAAAGCTTTCTGCTGTTCCACAAGTTACTGAGGAATCTGTTGTGCCGATTTGGCTTCCGTCAAGAAGAAGTTTTACATTAGTTAATACATTTGATGCTGAAGTACAACCGACTGTTAAATCAGAAATCTTAGCTGTTTCACCTGCTGAATAGAAGGAGAACTTAGCTAATGTCAAACCTGTTGCGGCATCTGCGATATTACCTGTTGGTGAATCT
Source organism: Patescibacteria group bacterium (assembly GCA_038061695.1). Taxonomy (GTDB): domain Bacteria; phylum Patescibacteriota; class Minisyncoccia; order GWC2-36-17; family M10-OD1-4; genus M10-OD1-4. The sequence continues at coordinate 12,485 of JBBTYT010000006.1, read as the reverse complement.
GTTGTTACGCCAACAACCATAGATCCTGAATCAACTGTTGAAGAAGATGTAGGTTTAATAATACCGAACGCTGTTGTTGCGGCATCTTTAGCTGGTGTTACATATACTCCGTATCCAGCGTCATATACTGAAAGATCAGATGATCTCTGGATTGAGAAGTAGAATGTTCTTGAAGCTCCTCCTGTTAAATCACCTTTTAAAGATAGAACTTTTGTCTGTCCAGAAGTAATCATGATAGGAGATGATGCAAGATTAAATGTTACAGAATTATCTGCTTCAAGAGCCATTGCGCTTCCAACCTGAACTCCGCCAACCTCTAATTTCAAATTCTTGATATTAGTTGATGCGATTGTTCCGATCATTGTCAATTTCAAGTTTCTTACTTCCATATCTTGGTTACTTGAAACTAAGGAGAAATTCCATAGTTCTTGATTTACAGCATCACCCTTTACTGTTGTAGCAGGGTTTGTTGCGTAAGATCCAGCTACATGAACTGTTCCAAGATCTGTAACTTGAGCTGTTGTCATTTTGTTTCCTGATACTGGGAATGATCCTGATACTGATGCTCCATCTGTTGTTACATTTGAAGCTGATACTAGGTCAAATCCGATATTCTTTGAAGCGGAAACTGATGGTGAAGTTCTAGCTAAGTCACCCTTTAAAGTAACGCTCTTTGTTGTGCCTTTTGCTACTGTGAAAAGACCTGCTGAATTTGTGAATGTTAGAACTTTACTATTAAAAGATGTGTATTCAGCTAATCTTACATCTCCATCATATAGATAAAGATTGCCAAGATCTGAATCTGAAGCAATACCTGTTCTTGTAAAGTTTAATGATGTAACCTTTACATCTCCATCAGATCCAGCGGCAAAGTTCACTTTTGTAAAAGGAATCAAAGCTTGTGGATATTGATTTGCAGTATCGTCTGAAAGAATTGTATTTGCACTAGCTGTATCTGAAGCTAGAGATACTGATAAACCTGAACCAACTACTGGAGGTGTAACTACTGGTGGTGTTACTACTGGTGGCACTACTGTAGCTGTGATTATTGAACCTGTTGCATAGTAATCTCTCTCTCTTTCATTTACATGAAAGATTTGATCCCATGAAAATCCATTAGCTAAGAAAGCGGCCTCGTTTTCAACGTGGTGCTTAACAGCTGATGTTCCCATCTCTTCAAGAGAGTAAACTTTTGGATCTCCATCTGCGCTATAAAGATCAGATGTGTGATATGAGTCAAGTGTAGCTTGGGAAACAGTTTGAATGTTAGCCCAGCTTAAGTGACCATACATATTAAAGACATCTGGATTGAAGATATGTCTCTTCCATCCTGCATATGTGCCGTGCGCTTTGTCATTTATAATGTAAACCGCCGGTGCGTCAGCAGACTTGATAAGACTGCCTTCTAGCAAACCAGCTGCGTTTGCTGATATTACAGGCACAAGTGCCGCAAGACCAGATAAAACAACAGTTGTTGCTAAAGTTAAAGCTATCGCAAGAAATTGCTTGAATTTCTCGCTAGCTCCACTTGATAATGAATTCATATTTAATTATCCTTAAATCGCAAATCTAGCTGCCACTATATAAATATAAAAGTAGATAGACTTACTTACCTATAGGAATTATTATTAAGCAAATATTAAATGATTAAAATTATACTCTCAATACAAACATGAATATAGAATCGAGTTCCCCTTTTAATAATCAAGGATCGACCTTAACTCTGTTTATTCATACTATTTAATCTCAAGAATCTAATTAGCCTCGCTAAGCCAAAAAATGCAGAAATTGCAGAAAATAGCCACTTCCCTATTGGAAAGCTCTAATTTCCCTAACAATTTTAATTTAAACAACCAAAAAGAGGTTGTAGTGAACGGATTTCGTATTAAGTTTTCAATGTTCTTACCGAACTCTCTTTAATCTCTCTAACCGTCACTTTTTGAACTACATTAAAGTATAGCCCAAAAAGTAACGACGAGCAACCTAAAATATTTTTAATTAAAATAAGAAAGAGAAACAATACAAAAAGTAATATAAAGTTTCTAGAATTATTTTAGCACCTTTTTTAATCTATATCAATAGTTGACACAACATTACAACTCATCCACTTAAAACAATTATACCAAAGAGAGGTAATTCTATCAATACAATACATCAAGAATTCAAGTCATAACCGAAAAGTAGGATGATAAATGTATAAGTATAAATAAAAAACCTTACAAATAAAAGACTTTTTAAGATACTAAATATTACATTCAAAAAAAATAAGAGTCTATACAAATTTATTATGTGGATAACTTTAATCTTAAAAACTATTCTTGAATGATCTTTTAGATTAAAAGAATGTTACAGTTATTCACAGTAGAAAATGACTATTCATAAAAAAAAAATAAATTGGAAGAAAAATCAGTACTGGAAGAAAATTTGATTACGCTTTTATTTAAAGAAATTTTAAATACATTTTCAAAAAATAACTCTGCGAAAAAATTAAAAATAATATCTTATATAATAATCTCTGATTCTTAAAAAGAGATCTTTAATTTTTTATTTCAAAAATTCTTTATATAAAGTCATTTTTCTTTTAATTATTATGAAATATTTTATTTTTCCTTATCTTTTCCTTATAATATAGCCAATTTCCTTAAAATATCCTTATTATTTCCTAAAGATTTCTCTATTAAATCCTATCTTTCTTTATATAGTAAAAAGATCCTTGTCCCCTACTTTCTGACCTTAATATAAATTCCTCATTACATAAACCTTTAAGATCATTGCGTATTGTTCTGCTTGTATAATTTGAAAAATTTTTCATAATATCTTTTAAGCGAAGCTTGCCATCTTTACTCTCTTTAAAAAACTTCATAATAAAATCTTGTCTTTCTGTTAAACCCTCTTGCATACTTTGTATTGGTTTTTTTATCTGACTTTGTTCTTTTAATTTATCCTTACTCTCTGTATCCAAAGGATCTTTGATCTTTACTGATTCTATATTTTCTGACGCAACAAAACTTTCTTTCTCTATATCTTTTTTTTGAATATCTATCTTTGGCTTAACTACGACTTCATCATCTATTTTATTCCAATCTTTTATCTCCAGCTTTGAAGATATATAGAATCTAATCTTCTTATATTCATTTTTTAATATTAAAAAATTTATTTCCCTTATATTACTTGTCTTTTGAGCTAAAGATAGAAGTGCCACTAAAGAATCTATATATGTAATTATAATATGACTATTATCTTCTTCTGAAATATAGGCTGTATATTTTGTTAAAATATCGCTTGAAAGATCTTTAATTTTATTCTTTAAAATAGAACTTTCAATGGAAGTATCAAGAACCTTCCAAACAGCGTGTGTTAAATCTAGCACTCTCTGCCATTTTATATTATCTTCAAAATCAAAATTATACATATTTTTATACTTTTCCTTATTAAGCTAATTCAGAGTATAGATTATTCAAAGGGAAAAATCAAGATGCCTTACTTATTTTAAAGTAAGGCATCTTGATTGGGAATATTAATTAGGAAATTAGATCAACTATTTAATATATAAAAGATTTTATAACTTCTGATGGGACAGAAAGAACATCACCTTTTGAATTAGTAAAATTTATACCTAAAACATTACCCTTTAAATCTAAAAGAGGTGTCCCTGACAATAAATTTGTATCATCTTGTATTGATGTTTCTAAAATAAAATCATCAATACTCCTCAAAAATCCTACATCTACAAATTCATAATTTCCCAATGAATTAATTTTATTCCCTATTAAAATTACTTTGTTTCCCAATAAAATATCCGATGGACTTGCAAATGATACGACCGGTAGATTAGAGGCATTTGACTTCAGCAAAATCAAACCATTATCATCTAATCTCTTATGGATCTTCGCAGAAAATTTATTACCATCCCTCTCTATTGAAATATCATTATTTTGATCTGAGACAACCTCTCTTCTTGTTAAGATAAGACCGTCAGAGCTTACAATAAATCCGGCTCCAGAAGATATAAATTTATCATCTCTGAAATTTTTTATTACAACCAGTGATTCTCTGTTTTTCTTTATAAGATTATCTAAAATCTCCGATTCATATATACTTATATTTTCTGTCTTATTCACAATAGTAATACGCTCTCCTATCGCTACTGCTAAATCTGAAAAAACATTATAACTTAAAAGCTTCGGTAATAAAATGTCTGAGAAAAAAACACCTCCGATTCCTCCCAAGAAAAATATTAATATTAGATTTAAAAGATTTTTTTTTATTAAATTCATGAAGTTAATTATAATAATTTAATTGTAATAAATATAATTGATAATGTTAAAACAAGCAATGCGAGAATAAAGTATATAGATTTTTTAGTTAAATTACCGGCAAAATATCTTATCGTTATATCCCATATAGCATAATATATAACAAATATTACAAATCCTGAGGTCACAAAATTTAAAGGTAATTTTGAGATCAGCCAATAAGATTCGGATATTATAAGTGCTGCTACTAAAGAAAAAATAAAAAGCCTGAATTTTAAAGCAAATGCTAACTTCAGAACGAATGATATTGATGAGAAAAATATAAGAAAAGATGCTATGAACATTATTGGTAAAATTAACCAGTGAGATATGTAGAAAAATTCTTGATAGACAGTGATTAATAAAGCTACTAATATAAACTCTATAAATGAAATTATTATTATGTATGACTTTTTAATATTGTGAGAGAATATAAGAAAGAAAATGAATGTGAAAAATAGGACTATAAAATGCCTTATTTGCGTATTAAAAATAAGATTAAGTAGTGAAAATTGAATAATCGGTAATATAGATACTATGCTAATGAGTGAGGCTTTTTTCAGAAAATACCATGAAGCTCCTAAAACAAATAAACAAACTGTAACTGCAATTAAACTAGAAAAACCGCCACTACTAATAAATAGTTCAGATAGTATAAAAAATATTATGGCTAGAAAAATATTCCGCATAATCTAAAATCTATATTATATTATTCAGATAAATCTTAAGAATTACTCTTCACTCTTATTTCAATCTTACCATCTTTTAAATCCACAGTCACATTACTTCCGTCCTGAACTTCTCCTTTAATAATTTTTTTAGATAAATTATCAAGTATGTTTTTTTGAATAAGACGCTTAAGCGGTCTTGCTCCGTAATGCGATTCTGTGCATTGCTCGACTAAAAAAGACTTAACCTTTTTAGTTGCCCTTAATTTAATCCTTTTCTCTTTCAAATTGTTATATATATTTTCCAGTTGAATATCCACTATATCTTCAAGAATATCATTATTTAAGGAATTAAAGATCACTATCTCATCTACTCTATTTAAAAACTCCGGCTTAAATGTCTCTTTTAGGGAAATATTTACTTTCCTTATTATTTCCTTATGTTTTTCCTTATTATTTCCATTCTCCTCACCATAAAAACCAAGCTCCCCCATCTCTGAAAGAGATTCGGAACCAACATTTGATGTCATTATTATAATAGTATTTTTAAAATTTATTTTCCTACCTTTTGAATCAGTCAAATGACCTTCGTCTAATATCTGTAAAAGAATATTAAATATATCCGGGTGAGCTTTCTCTATCTCATCAAAAAGTATAACACTATATGGTTTCATCCTCACCTTCTCTGTTAATTGTCCACCTTCGTCATAACCAACATATCCAGGAGGAGAACCTATCACCTTTGATAAAGAATGCCTCTCCGCATACTCTGACATATCTATTCTGATAATTGATGATTCGGATTGAAACATAAACTCCGCCATAGCTTTTGCAAGCTCTGTCTTACCAACACCAGTCTGACCTAGAAACATAAAAGTTCCTATCGGTTTATTTTTATCTGCTATACCAGACCTTGATCTTCTTACTGCATTTGAAACTATATTTATTGCCTCATCTTGACCAACAACTCTCCTCTTAAGAGAATCTTCCATATGAAGTAATCTATCAGACTCCTCTTCTAAAATCTTAGAAACCTTTACACCCGTCCACTTGGAAACAATATTTGCTATATCCTCCTCTGAAATTTCCTCTTTTAAAATTCTTTTATCACCTTGCGCCTTTATTAATCTTTCCTCTTCTTTTATAATATATCCTTCAATCTTTGGTATTTCACCATATCTTATCTCAGCCACTTTTTGTAAATCAGCTCTTTTTTCTGCCATTTCAGATTCTTGCTTTAGTCTATCTAATTCCTTTTTAAATTTCCTTATGTTTGAGATGATTTCCTTTTCAACATTCCACTGCATTTCAAGACCTCTACTTTTTTCCTTAAGCTCAGACAATATTTTTTTAATAGCATTTAATCTTTCTTTTGACTCTTTATCCTCTTCTTTTTTTAAAGCGGTTTTTTCAATTTCAAGCTTCATTATTTTCCTCTTTAAAGAGTCTAGTTCTTGAGGCATTGAATCTATCTCCATTCTTAATTCTGCAGCCGCTTCATCCATAAGATCAATAGCCTTATCAGGCAGATATCTCTCTGTTATATATCTATCTGAAAGAGTGACGGAAGCAACTATTGCAGGATCGGTAATACGCACACCATGATGCACTTCATATCTTTCTTTTATTCCACGCAATATTGAAATAGTATCTTCCACGCTTGGTTCACTTATTATTACTGGCTGAAATCTTCTCTCAAGAGCTTGATCTTTTTCTATATATTTTTGATACTCTTTTAAAGTTGTCGCTCCAACCGCATGCAATTCACCTCTTGCCAGAGCAGGCTTTAACATATTGGAAGCATCCATAGATCCTTCCACTCCTCCAGCACCAACTATGGTATGCAACTCATCTATAAATAATACTATCTTGCCTTCATTTCTCTTGATCTCTTTTAATACCGCCTTAAGTCTATCCTCAAACTCACCTCTATATTTTGTACCAGCGATTAGCATACCAAGATCAAGAGATATAAGCTCGCTTCCCTTAAGAGATTCTGGAACATCTCCGGCTGAAATTCTCTGAGCAAGCCCTTCTGCGATAGCAGTTTTTCCTGTCCCTGGCTCACCTATTAAAACAGGATTATTTTTTGTTCTTCTTGATAAAACTTGGATCACCCTCCTTATCTCTCCATCTCTTCCAATGACAGGATCAAGTCTATTTTCTCTAGCTAATTTTGTTAAATTATTAGTATATTTTTCAAGTACCTGATATTTTGCTTCCGGCTCTAAGTCAGTCACCCTTTGATTGCCTCTTATCCCCGCAAGCTCTTTTAATACATTCTCTTTATTAATATTGAATCTAGTTAAGATATCCTTTGATAATGATTCTACTTCAAAAAATGCTAAAAAAAGATGCTCTGTTGAAATAAACTCATCTTTTAAAGATATAGCTATCTTAATAGAAGAATCCAGAATTCTTGCTAAATTTTCTGTAACTTGTACTCTTCCAAAAGAGATGCCTTGCTGATTGCCAACTTGCAAATATTCCATTGACTTTAAAATGTCATTCTTAAAAAGATCTATGTTTATCTCTAGTTTATTTAAGATGCTAACCATCATTGAATCTTTATGAACTATTAAAGCATATAAAAGGTGCTGTGAGTCTATATTAGTATGCGCATTTCTGACAGAAAGTTCTTGCGCTTTTTGAAGCACCTCTTGAGCCTTATTTGTAAAATTATTGAATTGCATTTTTTATTAAGTTATATTTACTAAGTTTTAGCTTATTTAAAGAATAGCAAATTAGCACTCTATGGTCAAGAGTGCTAATTTAATTATTTAGATATTTTATTTTTTAAACTTATGACTGCTTCTTTTAAAATTTCAATTACTTTTTTTATATCTTTTTGAGTTATGTGCCTTCCTAAGGTTATCCTTATACTGGACTCATTTTCATCTTGAGACAAACCTATGGCATCTAAAACATGTGAAATATTTGATGTCTTAGAATAACAAGCAGAGCCACCTGAAATAGCCACACCTTTTAAATCTAATGCAATTATAATATCATCTTTATTTATACCAGAAATTGAAACATTTATATTATTAGGCAATCTTTTTTTCAAAGTACCATTTATTTTACTATTATTAATATTGGTGAGAATTCCATCCATTAACTCATCTCTTAGCTTAGATATCTTATCAACATTTTTTCTCTCTTCTTTCACAATATCAAGCGCCACTCCTATACCAACAATACTTGGAATGTTTTCTGTTCCAGATCTCATACCAAGCTCTTGTTTACTACCAAGAATTAAAGGCTCTATATTAGTGCCACTTTTAACAAAAAGTACACCGACACCTTTTGGACCATAAATCTTATGTCCAGATATTGTAAGCATATCAATCCCAAGATCCGCAACATCACAATCTAAAAAGTTCACAGATTGAACAGCATCTGTATGAAATAAAATATTTTTCCCTTTTTCCTTATTAAATTTCCTTATTATTTGGGAAATTTCCCTAATCGGCTGTATCGCTCCTATCTCATTATTCGCATGCATAATTGAAATTAAGATTGTCTCATCTTTAAAATTAATTTCTAACTCATCAAGAAGAATAATTCCGTCATCTGAAACCGATAACAATGTAGATTCTATTTCTCCAATCTCTGTTAAATATCTCACGGATTCTAAAACAGATTCATGCTCTATCTGAGATATTATAATATGAGGCTTGCCAGTATGCTTTTCTTTTTTAAACTTTCTTATAGCACCGATTATAGCGAGATTATTTGATTCCGTAGCAGAGCCGGTAAAGAAAATTTCTTTTCTATCACAATTTAAAAAATCAGCTGTCTTTCTTCTCGCATCATCAATTGCAGATTGGGCCTCTTGCCCAAAAAAATGAATGGACGAAGCATTGCCATACTTATTTTGAAAGTATGGCATCATCTCTATTAAAACTCTCGGATCCGTAGGTGTAGATGCGGCATTATCTAAATAAATTCTTTTCATATAAATTACTTAATTAAAATAAAGAATAATTTTTATTTTTTACCTCATCAGAAGCAACCGGCAAATCTTCAACATTATCTTCAATAGTATCAGCGCTATTTATATTCTCTGTTATATTAGAAATTTCATCTATTGCTATCTTGTGTTTAAAGTTAGAATTATATTCCTCCCAATACACCGGCACTGCTAATTTTTTCTCACTGCCTTTTTCATTAAAAAATATCTGTTCATACTTTCTGCCGTAATCAAATATATCTCTTGTAATTCTAACATCATCCAAACAGTAGCTTTTTAATTCATCCATTCTTCCTTCACGAAAATATTTAATAGCATCAAGTCCATGCCCGCTCTTTTTTGTATTTAAAGTTGCTTTCGCTATTGAGTCTAGTGAAAGCCTATGCCCCAAAACATTGGCAATGTCCTCCATTATGTCGCATGATGGAATATCCTTAAGATTAATTTCTTTCATATATGGTTGTAAAACTTGATAATCAAAATATTTTGTATTAAAACCAATGAGAAGTCCGACATCTTTTAAGATCTTTTCAAGTTCGTAAATTCTATCTTCTTCAAAAATCATAAACTTATCTTTTTTATAAGAATAAAGACCGACTACTGAAATCTTTAAAAGATGTGGGTATGCTCTACCGCCGACATCAGCAAATTCATATTGAGTTTCTAAATCTAAAACTATATAATCTTTCATCTACTTTAAATTATGTCTTTTTTTAATCTCTATAATTTTGTTCTCTATATTCTCTATATATCCCTTACACTCCTTTGCTATAATAAGTCCTTTTTCAAACTTCTTTAAACCTTCTTCCAAAGATAAATTACCAGACTCAAATTCCTCTGCTATAATCTCCAGCTCTTCATATGACTTTGCGAAATTAAAATTCTTTTTCATATTTTATTATAAAACTTGCGCGTTAATATCGCCATCAGATAGACTTATATTAACCGTGTCTTTCTTTTTAATATTTCTAATACTCAAAATGATTCTTCCATTAAATTTGACTATACTATAACCTCTTTTTAAAACCTCTCTAGGATTTAAAGAATTTAAAAGCCTTAAAAAAACATCTATTCGCGATCTCTGCATTATAAGTATTTCTTCAAAATTTTTCAAACCATTAAAAAGCCTTGACTGAAGATTCGCAAAAGCATTTATTTGACCTGAAATAAAACCATCTAATAATCTTGTGAACCGCTCAATATCAGAATTACTGCTCATAACTAATCTATTTAAATTTGATTCAATTTTATATACTTCATTATTCATATGCATTAAAATATCTGACCTTTGCTGGGATATAAGCTCAGCGGCATTTGATGGAGTTGATGCTCTTATATCAGCGGCATAATCAGCCAAAGAAATATCCTGCTCATGACCAACTCCGCAGACTACCGGAACAGAAGAAGAGAAAACAGCATAAGCAACTTCTTTTGAATTAAAAGACTTTAAATCCTCAAGAGAGCCTCCGCCTCTTGTAAGTATTATCATATCTAGATTTAATTTATCTTTACTATCATTGAAATATTTGAATGCCTCAACTATTTCAATGATTGAATTTTCCCCTTGAACAGCCACATTATAAAGGTAAAGTTCCATTCCACCAAATCTTTGGGAAAGAACCTTAAGGAAATCCTTATATGCTGCAGATTCTTTTGAAGCTATTATTCCTATTCTTTTGGGAAATTTAGGAATTTCCCTTTTTCTTGATAAGGAAAAAATACCTTCTTTCTCAAGCTCTGCCTTCATAAGCTCAAAAGCCCTCTTAAGTGACCCCTCTCCGGATGCCTCCGCCCATTGAACAGACAAGGAAAACTTTCCAGACTTAGGATATATCTTTGGAATGCCGTATAATCTGACTTTCATACCATCTTCAAGCGGACTTTTTAATTGAAATGTCGTTGAGAAACAATCTAAAACAGAATTCTCATCTTTGATTTTAAAAAATATCCACTTACCTTGATTAATTCTATATTCAGAGACCTCGCCTTCAACAACAGCCGCATAATCATGCAATCCTTCGTTTATAAAAACTGCGTATTCAGTTGGAGTAAAAATCTTAAATTGCATCTTTTTTCTCTAAATAATAACTTATAAAATCTTTTTTAAATTCTGAAAATATTCCATTATTTATTGATCCTCTTATATCCTCCATAAGTTTCATCATAAAATAAAGATTATGAATGGATGCTAAGCTATGACCCAACATTTCATTAGCTCTCATCAGATGATGTAAATATGATTTTGAATGATTTTTACATGCATAACATCCACATCCTAAAACAATCGGCTCAAAATTATCTTTATTATTTGATTTTTTAATATCATACTTTCCATTCTTAGTGAATAAAATACCATGTCTTGCAACTCTTGTTGGTATAACACAATCAAAAAGATCAATACCTCTTTCAACGCCTTCAAATATATCTACAACCTCGCCGATACCAAGCATATGTCTTGGTTTTTCTTTTGGTAAAATTTTATTTATAACCTCAACAATCTGCCTCATATCATCCTTATCAAATGAGCCACCGATGCCAAAACCCTCAAATGGTAAAGAAGCAATATATTTTGCGCTCCTCTCTCTTAAATCCTTATACCTGCCACCTTGTACTATCCCAAAAAGCGCTTGATCATCCCTTCTTCTTGCCTCAATACATCTTTTGGCCCACTTATGAGTTCTATCCAAAGCCCTTATCATATACTTTCTTGGAACTAAAGGCGAGGTGCATTCATCAAAAACAAATATCATATCTGCCCCTATTTTTTCTTGAATAGCGATTGAACTTTCCGGTGTAAATCTATGAATTGAACCATCCAAATGCGATGTAAATGTAACGCCATCATCATCTATTTTTGCTAATTTTGAATGTTGACCATTCTCACCAGAGTCTATTTCCTCAAGCTCTGCTTCTGTTTGAGATTCTTTTGCAATTTTGCTTACACCTTTTTTATATGCAAAACCCAACGAAAAAACTTGAAACCCTCCTGAATCTGTCATAGTAGGACCTTGCCAATTCATAAAATCAGCCAGTCCACCGGCTTTAGCAATCACATCTTCACCGGGTTGCAAATAAAGATGATATGCGTTTCCTAAAACAACTTGAGCACCAAGAGCTTTTAAGTCTTCTGAATTCAAACCCTTAACAGTAGCGCGTGTACCAACGGCAACAAAAGCTGGTGTTTTTATATCTCCATGCGGCGTTGTTAAAATACCAGTCCTTCCTAAAGCGCCTGGTATCTCCTTTTTAATATGCAAAGAAATTGATCTCATATTTATTTTACTAATTTTTTTCTCATCTCTTTTATTATCCTTAAATCTTTCTCCATATCTCCCGGGGTTTCAAGAACAAAAGATAAATCTTTTAATCTTTTATCTGAAAAAATCGCTTCAAATCCAGCTATACCTATTTTACCAACTCCTATATCTTCATGCCTATCCTTTCTCTCACCAATATCAACTTTAGAATCATTTAAATGAGACATCCTTAAATACTTCGTTCCTACAATCCTATCAAAATCATCAAATACTTTTGTTACTGCTTTCTTAT
>JBBTYT010000005.1:0-61076 GCA_038061695.1 Patescibacteria group bacterium | reverse complement strand
TACTATTATTCTTTTTATTCGCGGATCTATCTTAAGCAATAACTCAAGACGCTTTCCAGAGAGCTCCCACGCTAACCATGTCATACCAGTCAAATTATTTCCTGGCTTTTGAGTACTCTCAACAAGACCGATGGAGACCGGATTACCGCCAAGAGCAAGCACCACAGGAATCTTATTTACTTCAGTAGCTTTCTTTGCCGCAACTATTGGCTCAACTGAGGTAGCAAAAATAAGATCAACTTTTTGATCCACAAGATCCTTTGCCGCGATATCAAAATCAACTTGATTACTGCTCTCCACTCTCTTGGCAACATACTCTATAACACGCCCGCTCACAGATTTAGCAATTAAATCTAACTCCTCCTTAAATCCATTTACTACACTTTCAAAAGAATCTCCTTGATAAATAAGACCTATTTTATATGTGCGAATATTTTCCTGTTTTGTATTTTTCTGATTTTGATTAAAAATAAAAAATATCGCTCCGCCAACAACAACAACGAGTATTACAAAAATAATTTTTTTCATAAATAAACTTATATTATAGATAAATTAATATCTAATATTATACATCAATATTAAATCAATAAATATATTATATCACCTTACTTTAAGTTAACGCAAGACTTACTAAACTATAACTATCAAAAAAAATAATTTTAATTTGTCTTATTTTAAATAAAAAGCTAAAATATAAAATAATGACAGGTAAATAATCCTACATATTAATATTAAAAACTATGGTGGTCTTAGGAATTGATCCTGGTGAGACGATTGTTGGGATTGGAATTATAATAAAAGAAGGCTTCAAACTAGAACATATTCACCATGAATCTATAATTATAAATCCTGTCAAAAAACCATCTGAGAAACTCTTGGAAATAAATGAAAGACTCTCTATTGTTTTAGAAAAATATAAGCCTGATATTGTGGGTATTGAAGAGTTATTCTTTTCTAAAAACAGAAAAACAGCTATACGTGTGGCTCAAGCAAGAGGCGTACTGCTTTTTACATGTCAAAAGTACAATTTAAAAATTTTAGAATTTACACCTCTCCAAGTTAAGCGTGCCGTAGCTTGCTACGGCAGAGCTGATAAAAAACAAATTCAGGCGATGGTTAAAACCATTTTAAAGCTTACTGAAATCCCTAAACAGGACGATGCTGCTGATGCCCTCGCAATTGCTATATGTACGGCAAATACAAGCGAAATACTGATAAAATAGCGCTAGAAATCCTCCTTATCAAGCTCAACCTCACTTAGACTTTCATCGTCTAAATCATCCCACTCCTCGCTAACAACCAACTCGTCCTCCGCTTCTACAGCAAATCCTAAATCATCATCTTTTTCGATCATATAATTTAATAAAAAAATTATTAATAATATTTTCTTTGACAATTTTATCAATTATTATCCATATGTCAACTCTTGATTTTTTAAAAAAATATGTTATAAATATAAAATCTTGTTGTTAAATTAAATCTTACAATAAAACCGATCTCAATAATGGGTTCTTATTTTTAAAAAAAGCATTGGAAGTATAAAATCACTTCTCAAAATTAAAATGCCAAGCAAAAAAAATTACAAATACAAACAACGAAAAAAAATGACCGTTTTTAAATTTCTATTTAAAACAAGTTTAATATTTATTGCGATATTAATACCTATCGCCATTATAGTATTTTTTAAAATATCTAATAATCTGCCTGACCCGACTGCAATCTCAAATAAAAATACTATTGAATCTACGAAAATCTACGACAGAACCGGTGATATTCTTTTATACGATATTCATGGTGAAGAAAAAAGAACGGTTGTTGCATCTGAACAAATTTCTCAATACCTAAAAGATGCCACCTTGGCGGCCGAAGATGACGAATTTTACATTCATAAAGGCGTAGATTTTAAAGCTATCCTTAGAGCTTTAATAAATGACATACTTCATCCGGATGATCTTCAAGGCGGATCAACAATAACACAACAACTGGTAAAAAATTCATTTTTAACATCTGAAAAAACGATAACAAGAAAATTAAAAGAAGCTCTGCTTTCAGTGCAAATTGAAAGAACACACACAAAAGATGAAATATTAACATTATATTTAAACCAGATACCTTATGGCTCAAATTCTTATGGAATAGAATCAGCATCTCAGACATTCTTTAATAAAAAAGCTTCTGAATTATCCTTGGCAGAGTCAGCTTTATTAGCATCTCTTCCAAAAGCTCCCAGCTATTACTCTCCTTATGGCAAACATTTAGATAACCTACTGATAAGAAAAGATTATGTTTTAGATAGAATGTATAAACTCGGCTATGCGGATGAAAATAATATAAACTCAGCTAAAAATGAGACTCTTACTTTTTCGCAAGAATCTAAAGGAATTAAAGCTCCTCATTTTGTTGCCTATATAAAAGAATATCTGGAAGAAAAATATGGTTATGAGTATATTCAAAAAGCTGGACTTAAAGTCTACACTACATTAGATTATAATGCTCAAAAATTAGCTGAAGACTCTCTATTTGGAATAGATGATCATTTAAAAAAATATGGCGCATCAAATGTGGCAATCATAGCGCTTGACTCCAAAACTGGACAAATTTTAACTATGGTTGGATCTAAAGATTATTTTGATTTAAAAAATAATGGAAACTTCAATGTCACCACAGCGACAAGACAGCCTGGCTCTGCATTTAAGCCATTTACTTATGCAAAATTACTTGAAAAAGGATTTACACCAGAAACAATGTTTTTTGATTCCGAGACAGAATTTTCAACATCAATTGACCAAAAAGAGTCTTATAAGCCTGGAAATTACGATGGTAAGTTTAGAGGGCCTGTTTCATTAAAATCAGCGCTAGCTCAATCATTAAATATTCCTGCTGTAAAAGCTCTTTATATAGCCGGGATAGATGACACATTAGCTCTTGTCAGAAAAATGGGCATAACAACAATTAACAATAGAAGTAGAATCGGACTATCATTAGCTCTTGGCGGAGCCGAAGTAAAGCCGATTGAAATGGCATCTGCTTATTCTGTCTTCTCAAATAATGGAATTGGAAATCCTATTGCTTCTATATTAAAAATTGAGGATTCTAAGGGGAAAATCCTGGAAAAATGGAGTGAATCATCAAAAAGGATATTGGATGAAAATATAGCAAAAACAATAACAAATATATTATCAAATAATGATTTGCGGGCGCCGATATTCGGACAAAACAACTACCTCACTTTTCCGAATATAGCTGTGGCCGCCAAATCAGGCACCACACAAGAGTTTAAAGATGCTTGGATAGTTGGTTACACAACTAACGTTTCTGTCGCTGTGTGGGTCGGAAATAACGATAATAGCTCAATGAAAAATAGCAGTGCCACAGTTGCGGGGCCAATCTTCAATAAATTCATTAAAAGCCTTTCTGATATAATTGTTTTTGGAAATTTTGATGCGCCGAAACCATTAATAAGAGAGAAAGAGATTCTAAATGGCGGTTATATGAATAAAATGAAGGTTAAAATAGATAAAGCATCTGAAAAACTAATTACAGAGCTAACCCCCCAAAGTATGATTATAGAAAAAATTTACAAAAAAACCCATAACATTCTTCATTACATAGATAAAAATGATATTTTAGGAGAGTATCCTAAAAATCCAGAAAATGATCCTCAATATAAAAATTGGGAAGATGGAGTTATTGGATGGATAAAGACAAATCCAGGATTTTTATACCTTAATGAATATCCCCCTATAGAATACGATGACATACACACAAAAGAAAATGAACCAAAAATAACAATAAAAAATATATCTGACCCAAATTCCGAAACAAACTACACGAATATTATTGCGGACATAGAATCAAAATTTAAAATAAAGGAAGTTAATTTTTACATAAACGACTCTTTCTTATCTTCCGATTTTTATCCTCCATACAAAGCACAAATAGACTTGTTAGATGCTAATTATGGAGAGAATATCATTTCTGTGAAAGCTTATGATGAATATCAAAACTCAAGCTCAGAATTTATAAAAATCATCAGACAACATACTTTATTTCCTTGATGCTTATATTATATTTTTTAAGATCATTTTTAATAGAGAATTCTATTAATTTTATTTCATTAGATAATTGAAAATTATTTGTTTTAATATATACTGTATTGTTTTTGTATTTTAAAACTTTAATCTTAAAGTTTTGATTAATTTTTCCATTTATAACACACTCTATTCTCCTACAATCATCAATAACCTTAACTTGATTTTTTATACCTAATCTTTTGGTTTTATTTAATAGAATTGATTTTATAGAAGTAAACATTGATGATTACACATTTAATTAGATTATATTATTGTTTAATAGGCATTATAATATATAAATAATGATCATCATCTTTTGCTTTTAATAAAGCTGAGGAGGTATGACTATTTAATTCAAAAACAACTTTATCATTATTAATATTAGATAAACCATCTAATAAATACCTCCAATTAAAGACAACTTCTACACTCTCACCGCTTAAGTCATCAAAATCAATACTAGAATTTAACTCACCCTTAATTTTATCTTGTGATTTTATATTAAATTCTCCACTATCAACATTAATTAAAAATTTAATATCGTTAATATTTGATGAAAATATACTTGCCAGCTTTAATTTTAAAACAAACTCTTCCTTATTTAAAGATATCCTTGTCTTATTTGTTTTTGGTATTATTTGTTTATAATTTGGATATTCTCCATTTATAATTCTTGATATTAAATTTATCTTATCAAACAAAAATGCCACTTGATTTTCTCCTATAATAATCTTAATATCATTATTTGAATCTATAATCTTAACCAACTCTTGAGCTGATTTTTGAGGTAATATAAAACTTTTATTATCATCTAATTGATATATATTCTTATTTAAAATCACTTTTTCTGATAATCTAAACCCATCAGTAGCAACAATATTCAAAGATTCTTTTTTAAAATCAAATAAAATACCTGATATTTCTGGTTTTAAATCTGATAAAGAAACAGAATTTAAAACACACCCTATTGCATTTTTTAATATCTGAGAATTAATAATCACCTCCGAACCGTCTTTTATTTTTGGTATTATTGGAAATTCATCTTTATTTAATATTGGTATACTTGTTTTAAAATTATCTGCGCTTATTAAAAGCTTCCCATCTTGTTCTTCTATGTAAATTTTTGTGTTTGGTAAATTATTTATAAAATTTAAGACTAATTTAGTAGGTATAATTAAACTTCCATTTCCCTCAACTTTACATGGTATTAATATTTCAACACCAATTTCAAGATCTGTTGAGGATATTTTTAAAAATCCTTTTTCTGCTTTTAGAAGTGTATTAGCTAAAATCGGTAAAGATGAGTTTTTACTAGATATTCTTTCAGAGATAGCAAGACCACTTTTAATATTTTCTTGAAGACAAATTATTTTTAACAAATTTTCAGTATTAGACATAATATTTTTATTTATATAATATATAATTTATTATTATTATTAGAGACTTAATTTCTTGTGGATAAGAGTGTATTACCTTTTTAAATAGTGATTTTTAAGCTTTTTAATATCTGGATAAGATTGTGTATAAATACTTAAATAAGTTGTTAATTTAAACTTAGCTGTAAGTTATATTAAAATAACACTTTTTTTATAAATACATTAGTAATAATTTATAAACAAGTAGAAAAACAAATTACTAAGAATATATAAATAGTTTATCAACAAGATGTAAACACCTAAGTATATAGTCGCTGTTTTATAAGATTAATTTCTTCAACTAGCATATTATTATTTTTAAGCTCATTACCTATTTTTTCACAAGCATGTATTACTGTTGTGTGGTCTCTCCCACCTATTTTGCTTCCAATAGTTGGGAAAGATGCCTTATATTCGTTTCTTAATAAAAACATAGCTACTTGTCTTGGCTTAACTATTTCTTGTCTTCTTGTTCTTTGGAGTAGTAATTTTTCTTCAACATCATAAAAATCAGAGACAACCTTGATTATTTGTTTAATACTTATTATTTTTTTAGGCATATCAGAGTCAGGAGAAAGAGTTTTTTTAATGGAATCAAGAGAAATTTCAGTGTTATTTAAAAGAGTTGCTTGTATAATGACTTTATTTAAAGCTCCTTCCAACTCTCTTATATTTCTTTTAAAGTTTTCTGCGATATAATTTATTACATTTTCTGGTAGGGATGTGTTATTAATGGCTATTTTAGATTTTAGAATAGCGAGTCTTGTTTCAAAATCCGGGTAGCTTATGTCGGCTATCATCCCACCTTCAAATCTTGATCTCAATCTTTCCTCAAGAGTTTTTATTGCTTTAGGGGGTCTATCAGAGCTTATTATTATCTGCTTATTTTTTTCATACAATGAATTAAATGTATAAAAAAACTCTTCTTGAGTCTTCTCTTTTCCTGATAAAAATTGAATATCATCTATAATGAGAAGATCTATTTGGCGGTATTTGTTCTTAAACTTCTCCATCTCACCGCATTGAATAGAGGATACTAGTTCACTGGCAAATTTTTCAGCAGAGAGATATTTAACGCGAGCATTGGGAGTTTGTTTTAAAACTTCATTGCCAATTGACTGTATTAGATGTGTTTTGCCAAGCCCTGATCCGCCATAGATGAATAGGGGGTTATATACTATTCCCAGATTTTTTGTGATTGATTTTGCTGCTGCGTGAGCAAGTTCATTAGAAGAGCCAACGACAAATGTATCAAAGGTATATTTTTGGTTTAAATTATTATCAGAGTCTTTATTTAAGCCATTTAATTTAAGTTGGCTTTCTGTGTTTTTTGGCGCCTCTTTCTTTCTCTTTGCTGTCGCGTGGTCATTTTGGCTCGGTTTACTTTTATTAGTTGATACTATGAATTTAACCTCCCTTATTTCGGAGTTTAAATCTCGCAATGATTTTAATATAAATTTATTAAATTTGCTTTCGAGCCATTCTTTGGTGAATGAACTTGGAACAGAAACTATGATAGTGTTTCCATCCCTATCGTAAATACTAGTATTACGAAACCATGTATTAAAATTCGCCTTAGAAACAGAAATTTCTATTTCCGACAATACACACTGCCATAGTTCTTGATGATCCATAATTTTTATATTTTCGAATTAAGGATTAAGCTTTAAAAAGTATATCATAGTCGTAAATATAAACAAAGTATCCACAATAAAACTAATAGAATAGAAGCTGTGTTGATAACTTGTTTATAAGCTGTATAAAACATTTTTCAATCGAGCCTCTTTACAGGTTAGAAAATACCATTTTTATTATAAGAAAGCTTTTACAATTGACTTTATATACATTTAGAGGTAAAGTATCATTAAATGCTTACTAATTAATAAAGATAGAAAAATGTCAATCACATATAAGCCAAAAAGAAGGAAAAGAGCTAAAACTCACGGATTCTTAATCAGATCAAAGAGTAAGAGTGGCAAGAAAGTTCTAACCCAAAGAAGAAGGAAGGGTAGATTAGAGGTTGCTGTAAAAGCTTACAAAAAGTAGCCCAGTATAGTCCTATGTAATTTCTTTAACTTGCTTAAAAAGTCTTACAGAATAATAAAAAATAAGGACTTTGAAATTATTTTCAAAAAGAGTGGGTTTTTAAGAAATCAACTCTTTTTGCTTAGGTATAAAAAAAATAATCTAACAAACAGCAGATTTGGCTTTGTTATTAGTGCTAAAGTGTCAAAAAAGGCTGTTGATAGAAATAAGATTAGAAGAAGAGCGAGTGAGATTATAAGGCTTAATATTGACAATATAAGATCAGGGTTTGATATTATTTTTGTTATAAAAAAAGAGGCGTGTGGTGTAGAGTACTCTGAATTAGAAAATAATATATTAAATTCTCTTAAGGAGAGAAATCTGCTATAATATGAAATACTTAGCTTTATTTTTGATAAGAGCATATCAAAAAACGCTATCTCCTGACCACGGTATATTGAAAAATTATCTAACATTTTACAAGTGTAGATTTTATCCGACTTGCTCAGGATATTGTTATTATGCTATTAAGAAGTATGGTTTTTTAAAAGGTTTAATATTCGGCTTAAATAGGATTAAAAGGTGTCATCCTTGGAATGAGGGTGGCTATGATCCTCTAAAATAGTAATGACTTCATTTTTTCATGAAATTTTATTCAAACCGCTATTCAATATCCTGATTTTTCTTTATGAAACAGTGGCCTTTTTTGATTTGGGGCTTGCCATAATAATTCTTACCATAATAATAAGATTTGCTTTATATCCCCTATCACAGAAAGCGATAAGGTCTCAGAAGGAGATGTTTGCGATACAACCCGAAATTAAAGCAATACAAGAAAAGTATAAGGATAAAAAAGAGGAGCAAGTAAAGATGGTTATGGCATTGTATAAAGAGAAAAAGGTAAATCCATTTTCTGGATGTTTACCAATCCTTGTTCAACTACCGATATTAATAGCGCTTTATTGGGTTTTTATGTCTGGTTTTGATTCTGAAAATCTCAACAATCTTTATTCTTTTATTAAAAACCCTGGAGAGATAAATTATACATTTCTTGGATTTATAAATATATCCGAAAAGAATTTTTATATTGCTTTAATTGCCGGTATATTTCAATTTTATCAATCAAAGATGGTCTTAAAGCAACAGTTAAAGGCAAGAATTGGCATTAAGAATAAGTCAAAAAATCCAATGGATGATATATCAATATCAATTTCAAAGCAGATGACTTATGTTATGCCTGTAATGACAGTTATAATAGCTTCATCATTGCATGCGGGACTTGCCCTTTATTGGATTACGACGACTTTATTTTCTATCTTCCAACAATGGTATGTATTTTCAAAAAAAGAGGAAAAATAGTTTAATAGGATTATCTGTTTATACAGAGAGCGGTTATGGTCTCGGAGTTGTTTCATTTGTTGAAAAAGACGAAAACAATGGCGAGTTTAAAAAAATTTACGTTAGAAGAAGATTTTTATTTATTTTTTTTGGCAAATCTCTTATCATAGATAAATCTCAAATCTTAAGAATAGAAAATAAGAAAATTATAGTTTCTGAAACATCTATCAATATTGGATCCGAGAATATTATTTACAGAACAGAAAATGTTTAGAACTTATTCCAAAAGTATATCTGAACAGAGTATCCTCAAACAACAGGTCGCGAAAAACACGATAATTTCTTTTTTAGGCAAAATAATATCAAGCTTAATAGGTCTTATCTCAATTGCCTTTATTGCAAGAGAGCTTGGTCCGGATGGATTTGGTAGTTATAATACAGCAATAGCCTTTTTATATATATTCTCTGTTTTTGCTGATTTTGGTTTATATCAAATATTAACCAGAGAAATATCAAAAGATGATGTCGCTGAGCATAGGATTGTTTCGTATATATTTACAACAAGAGTCTTATTACTTTTCTTCTTTTATACAATATCTTTTATTGTAGTTTATTTTATACCGGTTTATCCTAATCAGATAAAATTAGGAATCATGACAGCTTCTCTTGGTTTTGTTTTTTTGTCTTTGTCGCAGGTATTGATGGGTATATTTCAAAAGTATTTAAAAACGCTTTTGCCGGCAATCGCCGATATCTCTGCAAGAATCATTCAACTTGTTTTGGTTGTCTATTTATACCAGAGAGAATCAAGCTTTTTAGATTTTTTATTGATTTTTGTCATTGGCGCATTCGTCAATTTTATATTTGTTTATATTTTTACAAAGCGGTATGTTTCCTTCTCTTTTTTATTTAATAGATTAGCTATTTATAATATTCTAAGAGAGAGTTGGCCGCTTGCGGTATCATCCATTTTAGTTCTCATATATTTTAAAGGCGATACGCTAATCATCTCTTTTTTAAAAGATGCTAAGGATGTCGGAATTTATAATATAGCTTATAAGGTGATAGAAAATATTATATTTTTTCCGGCGATGTTTGTTGGTCTAGTGATGCCTCTTTTGTCAAATTACTTTATCTTGAACACAGATAATTTCAAAAAAGTATTTCAAAAAGCATTTGATTTTTTAAATATTATTTCTATACCGATAATATGCGGAGCTTTTTATCTTGCGCCGGAGATTATAAATATTATAGGGGGAAGTGGTTTTGAAGAGTCTGTTTTAACGTTAAGAGTATTAATTTTTTCAATTTTCTTTATATTTCTAGGAGCATTGTTCGGCAGTACAATTATAGCTATAAATAAACAAAAACAAGTTATGTTTGCTTATGGAATTTCTGCTATTTTCAATATCTCCGCAAATATATATTTTATTAATAAATATTCATATATTGGAGCATCATTTGTTAATGTTATAACAGAGTTTCTGGCAACAATCCTGATGTTTTTTATAATTTACAGGTCTATAAAATATATTCCAAAAGTTATGGTCTTATTTAAAGCCACTATCTCCTCTCTACTTATGACGCTTGCTTTGTTTTTGTTCCCGGTTCAAAATATTATTATTCTATTTTTTGTCGGTCTTTTTGTTTATTTTAGCGTGATGTACATTGTGAGGGGAATATCGAAAGATGATTTTCTCCTATTTTTTAAAAAATAGATAGTAAGGCGATAGCCTAAATATTCCTATGATATATTTTGAGAAGATTATATATTTTATATTATTTTTTATTCCATTCTCGTTTGCTCTTAATCCGCAGATGGATGTGGATATAGCTTTTTTAAGAGTCCTCATATCTTTTATATTTATTTTTTTTATCTTTTATGTCTTATATAACAATATTCCAGTATCTTTAAATAAGTTTAAAAATAAGCAGGTATTATTTTTTATAGCGTTTTTCTTATTCACACTTATGTCATCTTTCTGGGCGATTAATCCAGTGTGGAGTATAAGGAAATTCTTATTTTTTGCAACATTATTTCCCATTTATTTCCTTATCATTTTTTTCATAAATTCAAAAGAAAAGCTGAATAAAGCATCAAAATTTTTCATACTCGGAGGCTTTTTAGCCTCTCTAATAGGGATTTTTCAGTTTTTAAGCCAATTTATCTTTAAGTTAGATAGTATATATAACTTCTGGACTTATAATGTTGCTATGTTTATATATGGTCAGAATTTTGGCTCTGTTGTAGTGCAGAATCAAAGTTGGTTTGTAAATATTGGAGGGAAAGATTATTTTAGGGCAATTTCTTTATTTCCTGATCCCCATACATTCGCACTTTATCTCGGAATTCTTATACCATTTACTATAGGATTTTTTTTCTACAATAATAGAAAGAAAAAGTTTTTTTATATTTTAAGTATATTGGTAATGTTGCTTGCTTTATTATTTACTTTTTCACGAGGCGCTTATTTCGGTCTTATTCTTTCCCTGATATTTATTATTGGTTTATATTTTTTTTATTTTAAGATTAAATTAAATAAGAAATTTTTTCTTTTTACGCCAGTAGTTGTTGTAATGCTCCTTTTATCATTTTCAAACTCTGTTTTTGGAGAGAGATTTTCATCATCATTCTCATTGTCAGATATATCAAATACAGGAAGAATTCAAATCTGGAAAACTTCCATAGATATATTTTTAGATAACCCTATTTTTGGTGTTGGGTTAGGAAATCTGCCAATATTTTTTGATCCTACGACATCAGTTAAGTCTCCTATCAACGCGCACAATACTTATCTTGATATTTTATCAGAGCTCGGATTGATTGGGTTTTTGCTTTTCATAGGATTTTTTATATATTCCTTTATTTTTCTATCTTACAAAAAAGATCATTTTAATTTTTTAAGATTTGGGATTATCTGGTCTTTAGTTTGGTTTTTGATACATTCTTTTTTTGAGACATCAATATTTTCTCTTCAGGTTTTTACATCGCTCTGTTTTGTTCTTGCCCTATCTTTAATTTTAAAAGACAAAATAAATGGGCAAGTTATTAAGTAGAATATGACTGCAAAACTATGATAAATTTTTTAGATAAAATTATATATTTTTTGCTTCTTATGATAGTTTTTATTTTCCAAACTTATTTATTGAGGTTTGAAATTTTTAATATACCAACGACTTTTATAGAGCTTTGCATCTACTTTACTTTATCTTTATATATTATTTTAATATTCATTGATAATAAAAAAGAAAAGTTAGGGAAAATAAGAGAAATCTTTTATCAGAATAAGCCTCTGTTCTTTGGGATTTCAATTTTTATTATAGGAGCTTTCGTTTCATCTATGTTTTCCAGCGATACAAGAATTTCTTTTGGAATATTTAAAGCCTATTTTATAGATCCTCTATTATTATTTATTATTTTTATATCTATTGTTTCAGAAAATAGGATAAAATATTTTATTTTATCATTCGTATTCTCAGGTATTTTTATTTCAATTATCTCAATAGTTTATCTTTTATTAGGAAAAGTAACTTATGATAATCGCCTGGAGTCCTTCTTTAACTCTCCTAATTTTCTAGCGATGACACTCGCTCCAGTTATTTTAGCTATCATTTCCATTCTTCTTAATAGTAAAAAATATAAGAGGCTCAACTTATTTCTCCTTGGTTCTTTAATTATTGTATTTATTCCTTTTATCTTGACATATTCTTACGGTGCAATTTTAGGGCTTTTTATCGCTATTTTCTTCTCAATCTCTTTAAGTTTAAAGTCCACTAAATTTAAGATAATGCTCTCTTTGATGATTTTAATATTATCTTTAATAATATTTTATTTTCAATTAGGAGATAAAAAAACACAAGATATTATTTTTAATGATCAAAGATCATCGATTGCTTCAAGAGAGATGATTTTTGAATCATCTCTCTTGATACTCAAGGATAATTATATCTTTGGTATTGGTCCGGGAATGTTTCAGGAATATTATCTTAATTATCAGAATAAATTTAAAGAGCCATATCTTGAGTGGGCTGTTCCTTATCCTCACAATATATTTCTTGCGTTTTGGATCCAAAACGGAATATTTGGGTTAGCGGGTTTTTTAATTATATTAATATCTGTATTTTCTGATTCTATAAAGCTTGTCAGGCGGAGTCAACCATCTTTCACGGCAAGCGTAGGATTGTTTGTCTCTTCATTTTTTATATATTTTTCTATTCACGGTATCGTTGATACGCCATTTTGGAAAAATGATCTTGCATTAACATTCTTCCTGTTTTTAGGAGTAGTTTTAATTCTTAAATCAGAGTTATTAAACAGCAGGTCAAGTAAATTCTAGAGTTCTAATCTATAAAGAAATCCATTTGCTCTATTTGTAAAATATAAGTATTTTTCGTCGTTTGTGAGGGTGAGATTGTCAAGATCAAAATTAATGTCTTCATTAAAATCGTAGATGATATCTTTTTTATTTGTTTCGGTATTTAATTTCCATAGTCTATTATTTGCGATGAATGTTTTTTTGTAATAATCATCAGGCATTATTGCATTTTCCGGCACACTTAACATTTCTGCGCATAAAAGAGATATATTATCTTTCATAAATACGCATTTTTCAGGCAATGTTATTATTCTAGTGTTTGATATCTCAAGTCCACTTTCGTTTGATATATTTAATGTTAGACTAGCGCCATCTTTATCTGTTTGAGAGAAGGCGAACTTGGAGCCGTCGGAAGACCACTTATGTGTTAATCCGTAAATGCCACTTAATATTTTAATAAATTTTGGAGATTCAGGATTTAAGGTATAAAGTATATTTTGCGCAAGTCCTGAAGGCGCTGTGGATATTGCAATTTTTTTATCTGTTATCCATTGAAGTCTAACATCCTGTAATCTTGTATTGATTATACTTTTTGAAAGAGAACCATCTGAATTTGAAGTAGCAATTGAATTTATGCTTTGCGAGGAGTCGTAGTAGTGATAAAATATTTTATCTGTATTTTTTGAATAATCAAGCCAAGTTATATTTTTATTTAAAGGCACGGCTTGTTTTGACGCTAAATCATAAAAGAAGCTTTTGACACCAAAAGAATCTGAATAGATATTGATGAATTTTTCTTGATCTTCCGTCCAGATAATTTTTATAATACCGCCTAAGCTTACGAATGGTATTTTTATTTTATTCTCCCCTTTCAAGTCGGATTGATACAAAACACCATCATTTTTTGTTATATATCTTATTCTCTTTTTTTCCTCATTTATTGCCGGTGATACAACATTTTCATCAGTTATTTGAACTAATTTGCTTGATTTTTCTGTTGTTGATATTATGATTTCTTTATTAGGAGTATCCTTCTCCTTTATGATAGTTGGTTTTTTACCGACTACAAGGAGGTAGTAAGCAAAAACAGACCCAACGATAAGGATTATAATTATGATAACTAATGAAATTTTACTTTTTTTTGTCATATTTTTTTATTATTTGGCAAGTAATTATAGATGATAGGATTGCCGACGATGCAACATTTTTATCTGTACCCAGAATATTCATAACATGGATTGACTATTATTAGTTTGTCAGGCAATGTTGAGTTGACATATAATGTATTTTGAAATGCTAATACAGTTTTTTGGCAATTAAGTTCGGCTGTAGGTCCAGTATATCCTAAGCTGTTCCGTATTGTTCCATTTAGAGTAGAGTAGTAGTCATAATACCAATTTCCAAATTCTCTAGTACTATAAACCATTTGAGGGTGGGTCATAGGCTGTGTAGTAATTATATTTTTTGGAGGTGTTGGTATTGTGAGTGTTAGAAGATTAGGGTTTATTGTATATAATATTGCATAAGAAGATAGGGCAAGAGCTATGCCAATGAGAGTATTTTTTATGCCCTCCAGTGCTTCTGATTTTTTCTCTGATATTCCTGAGTATATCCAAACTATTCCATACCAAACTAGTGAGGCGAAACCGGCAATACCGATAAGGCCTATCATAAATTTATAAATTAACTCCAGATATTCTTTGATGTCAGGAGCTTCGACGCCAGGAGCATATCCATCTTTTCCAGGGATCCCTGATTCCAATATAACAGCGCTAGCCGTATCTGAAATAACGACAAGCACTACGGTAAAAAATAATATTAAGATGATCTTTTTGTATTTCATTATTCTTGCTGTTTTATTATATTAACAGTCAGGTTTGAGACGGCTCGTTCTTTATATGATTTACGGCTAGTTGCTAGTAAGGTTAAATTTTTACTTCCCAAAGCAGAATTTTCAGATATTTGTAATGTTAATAGGCTCGGATCTATATTATCTCCGAATGCCTTATTACCTATAAACTCCCAAATATAATCAAAATCTGTCAGATTGTTTGCTTGAAAATTAAATGGCCTTGCTATCACTGATATTGATTTTCCGGGAGAGATATCTATATTATTTAAGGCGAGCTCAGATCTTTTTTCAGATGTTTTATGATATAGCAAGACAGAAGGTCTTACTACAGGTATTGATATAGCTTGGCTTACTGTTATTGACCCTGAGAGATTTGAAACTTCTACAAATACTGGTATAAAATCAACACTCTTTGATACTATAAATGAAAATGCATCTTCTCCTAATACACCTCTCACCTGTGATTCAGAATTAAGATACCATGTGTACAGAAGTTCTTTAGAGTCAACATCTTTAATGTCCGGTATTGCTGTAACAGTAACTTTACTTCCTCTTGTTGGCATAGCCTTTCCTTCATATTCAGGTGGAACATAAGTTTCAGCTTTCCAGATCAGAGAGATATTATAGGAGCTTATTAATACCGCATTCTCAGCCACTTTTTTGTTATTCTCCAAAATAGTCAATCTGACGACATGATTTTCTTTTGAAGTTGTAAATGAAAACTCGCTCTTTGCCTTTCCTGATTGTTTTTGATCTGATACATCGTCCAAATACCATAAAAATTCAGTCGTATTTGGATTTATATTATTTAAAGTAGCCGAGATATTGGCGGTTTGACCAATTCTGCCGCTTGATGATGTATTTAATTCAACAGAAGGAGCAGAGAATTCATCTTCTGCACTTGATATTTGATCTTGAATTTCTTTATCATAATCATAAGCTTGTTGGGCGTTAGATAAAATTGGTGAAAAAAGAAAAAGAGCTATTAAGGATAAAGAGCTTAAAGATTTTATATTTATAATTTTAAATTTGTAACCCATTCTTTTTTATTAGAATTTACACACTCAAACAGGATAAGCTTTATTAAGTTTGTAAGTCACATCTATTATACCACGCTATCTCCTGCTCTCTCAAGGTCAGCCCTTTCTTTCTCTCTTTCAAGTAGTTGTTCTGGATTGGATGTTATTATCTGATCTTCGGTATATGATGCAATAACTTTAATGGCGGCATGTTTGAGTCCAGCAAAGAATATGCCCTCACCAACACCACATTCAAGAAGCAAGTATTTTTCTTCTTCAGAAAGATTGAAAGCCTCCTTAACCATTCCTATGGTAGCCGGAGATTGTTTGAGTAAAAGCTGTAATGATGAATTTGTTAATATTGCTTTTCCGTATTTTGAGCTCAAGAAATCATTAACATCTTGAGTAATCGTTGTAAGTCCTAAATAATATTTTCTACATCTTTTTGCGATGCCGTATAGAAATGATGCCGCATCTTCATGTTGCATCATAACCCAAGCCTCATCAACAAGGAGTATCCTCTTTTTTAATTTTGCCCTGATGATATTCCATACATATCTTATAATAAGATACATAGCAATCGGTCTAAGCTCAGTTTCCATATCTCTAATAGAAAATACAACGAGCTTATTTTGCATATCTATATTTGTTTGATTATTTAAAAATCCGGCATAAGAACCCTCGGTATATTTTTCAAGCCTCTTTGCTAGCGATGAACCACCATCCATATTTTCCAATATAGATTGAAAATCAGAAAGTGTCGGCGGTATTGTATCTGAGAAATCTACATCCGGAGTTATGTCTCTTGATGCATAAGTTTCAGCAAGAGCTCTATCTACTATAGAGTCTTCTTCCGGAGACATTTGACCTAGCATTAAACGCATCATACCAACAAGATTTATAATATTTGATCTTAAGACATCAGCTTGAGATTCTCCTTCAATCGGTTTTGGCAGATCAAACGGATTGATATGGCTTGAAGAGTTTAGTGAGACTTTGAAAAAAGAGCCACCAACAGTTTCTGTAAGATATTTATATTCATTTTCAGGATCTATAATAATAACTTCTGTTCCCATCATCAAAGATCTTAATATCTCAAGCTTTGCAGTATAGCTTTTTCCTGATCCGGACTTTGCAAAGATGACAGAGTTAGCATTTTCAAGAGAGAATCTATCAAATAGAATAAGACCATTGTTGTGTCTATTTATTCCATATAAGATGCCTTTATTTGATGTAAGATCAGCGGATACAAACGGAAAAATAGTTGATGCCGGTCCTGTATTTAGGTTTGAGTGAATGTCCAGTATATCTCTGCCTAGCGGAAGAGTGGACATAAATCCAATATCCTGCTGGAAGTTCGCGTTTTTTGTTAAGATCATTCTGGCATCTAAGATTCCACGGATTTCACTCTCCGCTTTATTGAGGTCATCAAGGGTATCTTCTATTATGGTTATATAGACACCAACTCTGAAAAGTTTTTGGGTAGCTTGAAGCAAGGAATTTCTTAGCCCCTCCAAATCTTGCAGAGCTGTTTCAAGTATGGGATCTCTTATAAGTCCCTTCTCTGATCTCTCATTAAGTTGCGCCTCAACAGAAGTAACTTTTCTATTGAGTTTTTTCATTATTATGGCAGTATCTACAGGATGAAAGTGTATGGAGATGTCAAAAAATCTATCTAGATTAATCACGGGAGCAAACCAATTTGTATTTAAAAATCTCGGATAAGAGTATAAAAATAGAGTTCGTAAAAATTTATCACCAAGTTGAATATACCTGCTTTCTATCTGGATGGCTGATGGCGCAACGATATCTTTAAATCCGGCAGGATCAGATATTTGAGGTATATTGATATTTTCTTGGTATTTTTGTGATGACATAATAATTTAAGATTTGTTTAAGATCTCTTTTCCTGTTTCGCCTGGGTTATAAATATTAAAAAATAATTCTTTTAATTCAGAGTCGTTCAGTGGTTCAGATATTACGCCGACAGTTCTTAGTCCTGATATTACATTTTCCACTCTTTGCCAGAGTTGGTTTTTGTACTTGATAAATTCGTCATCAGACATTTTTTTGAATGATGTTGTTTTTGGTGATAACATCTTACTGAAAAATCCTTGTTTTGAATCTTCTGTCAGTGAAAATGGTATTATAGCATAAAATGATTTTGCCATAATATTTTGCATAGAGACGAAGTTTTCTATGAATTCTATATACTCCTCCGTCTGGATTCTTAGAAGTTCATTTTTTTGACTTTCTAAATTTTCTTTTACATTGGTTATATATTCTGAGATATCAAGCTTTCTTGAATGTACAACAAATTCTATTGAAAAATCCAATCCGTTTAAAAAATTTTGATATTGATATATTAAAGCATCCTGTTCATCTTGAGATTTTAACGCCAAGTTTACAGATGAACACAGCAAGATAGAGCGTAATGCCCCGCCTTTCAATATGACCACATTTTCTCTTATAGAATCTATATCTACCAGCTGTTGTGTTGCTTGCGCGTTTAATTTTGCCATCTTTCAAATTAAAAATTAAAAGTGTTAAATTCAAAAATTCCTTTTTTATTTTTTCAATCCATCTAACTTCTTTATTCTCTCGGATTCCGTTATTTCCATTTCTTGAGATGACATTGATTTTTCTTCTCTTTTCCAAACATATAATCTTGGTTTAAATGTATAGCTTAAAAATGATCTTATAAATTTTGAAAACTTCATTCCATTAGGTCTATAAAAAGCAAATATTGCTGAGATAATCGTAGTTGGCACAGAAATAATTATCATAAGAAAAAAATCCAATATGAAATATAATACAATAGCTACGGTTAGCGGAATGAGCATAGTAAAAAACTGACGCATAGTTACAAATCCAAGAATCTTATCTTCTATATCTATAAATTGTGGAACTTGAAATTGTTTCATAGGCTAGCTTTTATCTTTAGTGGCTTTTAGTTTTTTAGGAAAACATTTTTATGAATTATAAATCTAAGAGTTATAAGCTGATTAAAGGTCACGAAGATCTATCACATTTCCAGATATCTTTGGTGTTGGTTTTGTCTCATTTTTTGTATCTTCTTTAGGTAGATCTTCATTGTATGCGCTCGCCATTTTCTTTCTTGGCTGAAACTGGGATTGTAAAAATGTCGGCAAAGGAACCACAGGTTTTATATGAGGCGTTTCTTTTTGCGCTCTTAATTGCGGTTCTGTTGTTTTTATCTCTCTTTCTGCTAATATCGGTTCTGGTTTTCTTTCTTCAACAGGTTTTTTATTTGAGTTTATATTTCTTATAGTTTCTATTTTTTTTGGGATCTCCGGAGCTTTTGGAATAACGATAGCTTGTTCAATAATTTTCTCTTTTTCCGAAATAGGTGTAGTATAGCTTTTCGTTTCTTCTTCAGTATCCAGCACTTTGCTTCCCATTTTTTGTGAAAATATTTTTTCAGATGCTTCATCCCGTTTGCCTAAAAATCTTTTTTCAAACTCACTTACTCTCTTTTCATCTTTCTTCTCATATTTTTTTGCCTCCTCATGAGAAAATCCTTTTGACATCGCTGTCGGAGTTTTTATAGTTGGCGGATATAGCTTTCTTAAATCGGTGTTTACAAGAGAGAATATCTCTGCATCAAGAATGGTTGTTATTTGTTGAGCCGTTTCTTCTGATATCCCAAGCTCGTTTACCAATTCTTCAGCAAAATGAATTGGATTTAAATATCCTAATAAGACTCTACCTGTTAGTTCAGCAAGCAAGCCTTGATTTTCTTCAACACCACCAAGCACAGATGCCTTTCTGATTGAATCTGCGGTTGTTTCGGAAAAAATAATATCCTGCAAAGAGTCGGATAATATTTGAAATCTCTTTATTAATTGTTCTTTTGGTATATCTTGCATTTTTTAAATATAATTTTATTATATTAAATCTCTAAACTGCTTTTTTAAGGTGTTTTTGCGGTGGCTCTAGGATTTTTTAGCGCTTGCGCGGTATCCTGTCTTACTGTCGATATCGTTTGCATAATACCCTGTGATAATTTTATCTTTTCAGACAGCTCTTTTGCGCCAGAGAGTCCTCTAGCGGCTGTGCTACCTACGAAGTTTACAAAGTTTTTATTGTTTTCTGATATCTGTCGTATTTCTGGGGCACTCATACTTTTTATAGAATCCTCAAATGCTTTCAAGAAGTCATGAGAACCAGTTCTTAAAGCTGATTTTAAATGTTCACCGGACATATTTCCATATATTTGGAGATTCTTTAAGAATTTTTTACCTTCCTCGCTACTAAGCATTCCTTTATCCATTTTTTCCACATCACTAGGCCGAAATCCTCTATAATATGCTTGAGTCATTTCATTTTTTGTCAGACCAGTTTCACTATCTTTTGCTTCTTCGCCTTGCCTTTGTACAACAAATTTTCTTTTATTTAAATTGTCCTCAAATATTTGAGGTGCTGATCTTTCTATAGCCTTCTGAGCATTTTTATTTCCAACTTTAACAGCATCCGCATAAGCATCATCTTTGAGTTTCTTCGTTGCAACATTATTTTCGTCAACTGATTTTTTAGGATCAAATTTTGTGAGAGTACCTTTTTCAGCGAGTATGCCAGCAAGAGTTGTGGCTCTTGATGAATTTGTTCTTTTCATATCCTCATAATATTTCAGCTGTTGTTTATCTGACATACTATCTAAAAGCTTTTTCTCCTTATCAGATATTTTACCTCTACTTTCAGCGGACAATTTGAATCTTGTTGCGGCTCTTAGTCCTGTTCTGCCGGCGTAAGCTCCTACTAAAGGTATTCCTGATAGAAATGAAGAGACATTCTCAATTCCCTTAGAAGCTGATAATCTCTCAGCGTTATATACTGCCTCTCTCTTGGCATATCTGCCGACACCTCTTACTCCTCTGCCAATTCCATTTCTCATAATCTTCCCGCCTTTTTTAAGCATAGTTAAAGATGCTCCAGCAGCTCTTATGCCTAAGGAGTTTGCGGCTACAAGCGAACCGATTAGAAGTCCAAGAATTGCTATATAATTATAAGTTTGTGCTAATAGAGGAATACCATCTTCCATGGTAGCTTTAGCCGCAAAATCTTGAGCTTTAGAACCAATGATGCTCTGAAAGGAAGCTATTGCAAGATATATGAAAAAGAGCGCTACTGGAGCAAAAAATGTCCATTGAAAAAATTTGCCTGTCCAGCTAGAAAAGTAAGATTTTCCTTGAGGCAGGATAGAAGCCACAAGAGCGAGAGGAAGTAATATTAATAATATATATAGATACATATTTCTAATTAAAAACATCATACCAAGTGCTAAGAATATGAATATTAAAATACCCATAAAAAATATTCCAAGTAAAAGAATTTTGAAAAGTTTTTGTTCACTATCCAATGTATCGCCTCCAAATTGTCCACTGGCATTGAAAGTATATATATTGGTAATGCCTAAGCCCCCAGCTACTGTTTCAGATATGCCTGCAGTTCCTGCAGAGGCTAATTTAAAAAAGGTAGCGGAAAAAATATTTGCAAAATCTATGAAGAGACCGGCTATAGGTAATGAGAAATTTATCAAGAGAGCAATGGCTAGAAGTCTTGGTAAAGCCTGCTTTATTTGAAAACGAGGAAATAAGATAAAAGATAACGCAATAGCAAGAAGTATTAAGATAAAGAACATATTTGCAAAATCTCTTGCTATATTCCAGCCGTTTTCTACTATAAAAGACTTTGTTATTGGTTCCGGTTGCATTACAGAGTCAGCGAATGATCCGATAAGGGCTAAAATAAGAGATTCAAGATCCATTATCATTCTAAGTACCCAGTTTATTAATCTTAGGAATCCAGTCATAACATTATCTCCCAGCCCAGCATATGCTGGATTTGGTGTAAGAAAAAAACCAAAAAATACTATTAAAAGCAGTGATAAGATGAGAATAAATTGTTTCTTTTTGAAATTCATTTTTTTATTTTCCGCAAATAAAATTATCTACAAGTTCAATAGCGGCATTATTGAAGTCCGTTGCTTTAGAGGCACAGGTATCCGCTATCTGTCTTGCTTTTTTCTTCGCTTTTTTCTTTGCTCTGCTTGTAAGCCAAGCGCCGATTATCATACCCGTAGCTAGCCCTACAGGACCGCCAAAAGCTATCCCCAATCCGTCTGTAAGAATACTTAATCCACCAGTTGCTAGAGCAAGTTGAAGTTGGTTAGCATTGCTATTAATTCTTAGGGCAGTATCCGTACAAGCAAGGGCTTCTGAGAAAGCGTCATCCATAGTTTTTAAGAGTTTAATCATTTCTTCTAGAGAGGCTTTGGATGATGCTATGGATGAGCTTCCAGAAGATGTGTAAATCTCCTTTATTTTTTCAAATTCCACTTGTAATAGGGAGAAATTATTTGAGATATCTGTCATTTTTGTTTGTATGTCAGTATATATAGACTCTCCATTTGAGAGTATTATTCCGGGATTATTTAGATGATTGATCTTTGTGCTATATATTCCTGTAAACATAATATCCACATCCGCTAATCCTCTTGCGATTCTACCATCCCAATCATTAATAGGTATTTTCCCGCCTGTTAGATCAGTGGTGCCATCGGGGAGTATGTCGCCTTTCTTTGTCAAAGGAAGGACATATTGAGATAGAAAAGCTTCAAATTCTACCGAGTCCACATTTACTCCAATAGCTCTTCCAAAATGTTTCATTTTTTCTCTTATGCCAGCCATCAATGCTTTTCTTATACCGACTGCTTTTAATGCTTTTTCCATCTCTTGAGAAGTAGGAGTATTAGTTTGGATTATTGTCATATCTGGGTCAGCTGAAAAAAGATTCCATGGTAAAACTTTCATCCCGCGTAATTTAAATTCAGGATTTTCCGAGCAGTTAGTAGATGGTGCTATAGCTAATATTTTATCTCCAGATAGAGATAAACAGTTATTTTCTACTCCAGGCGCTAATGGCGTTGATAGTGTCATTCCCATCTGAGTATTAAATGTAGATGTGCCAACTCGTATTATCCTACTTGCAAGAGCATCCAATCCCATAATGATCGCATCCGAACTATTTATGAAGCCTTTCGGTACTTCAACTTGAACAGCAGGAGAAAGATCTTCAGCAAAGTATATAAAGTCAAGTAATCTTATTTGAGCTTCTTTTTTTGCTTGTTCAAGCTCAAGCTCAACCCTTTTTAGGAAGACTTCTTTTAATTGGTCTTGGATCTGAGTTGTTATATCAGGAAGAATATTATCAAGATCATCGCTTATTACAGGATATGCTTCTTTTGTATTTGTGACGGCGAATGCATAAGCTGTTATCAGATCAGTTATAGGTTTATTATCTGTTGTTATATCATTCAAAAAGTTTTCAATCTCAGGATAGTTTCTTAAAGATAGTTGGATAGTGTCAACTCCGCTTAATATTGTTGGCGTAATAACCTTATCTTTGCTTGTTGTTTCACCGTAAAATGTTATTGGTTGAGAATTGATTTGAAGTTGTTCCAATATCTGTCTTAATCTGATGAGCTTTATGATGTTTTTATCAGGAGCTAAAGTCGCTAATTGTTGAGTCATTTCATCCAAGTTTAAAACGCCGGCAATAACATTACTATTTGTGCCATTAAATGGGTTTGTCGCAAATCCGCTATTAGGAGCTTCTACTCTTTCTCTCTCAAAGATGAATTTCTTTGCCATATTATATTCGCCGGTAGTGGTTGGATTTATCGTTGTTGCGCCAAATCTACCGCAACCATCAATGAGGTTTTGTGACGAAAGGAGAGTTGGAGGTATCGTCGGACATCTTTGACCTATCAAGGCGCGTTTTATATTTATTTCCGTTGCATTTAAGGTGTTAAATAGAGGATCAAGTCCTTCAAGAGAATCTTCATTTGATACGCCAAGGAAGAGTTCTTGATATAGCTTAGAAAGATTATTATATTTTGTCAGAACATCGCTGACAGAGATATACGGCAAATTTATTCCTGGTGAAGATTCTAACACAGATATATTTCCGTCATCTGGTATAGCTCCTATTTGATCGGCTAAAGAGGAGAAATGTGTTTTCTTTTTGGTTCTTTGAGTATATCCCAGAAGCACTCTTATCTTTACCATAAATTCATTTTGTAGCTCATCTACCTCAGGAAAGAAATCAAGCAGAGTCATCTTAAAAGGATTACTATTGTTAATAGTTACTTTATCCTCGCCATCTTTTAATGTTGTAGGCGGGTTAGTATCGCTAGCAGGTTGAGATGGATCAATAAGGATGTCGTCATATCTGACAATCAATCTTTTATTTTCTATTGATGTAGTTGCTCCAGGGAATGATGGCGAGAAATATTTTAAATTATAATTTTCGTCGCTTCTGTATGCTGGAATGCCGATCAGGTTTAAGTCCGGTTGAGAAGAATACCCTAGTATAGGTATATTTTTTTCGCATTGAACTTGAGACAGCTCTGCAAAATCTGAGTCTATCCATGTGCAATTACCACCAGTATAGAGCGGTGGTATTACTTCAGCGGGTACTTCATTGGAAGTACCTCCATCCCAGTAACGACAAGTAGAAAGATTTATATACCACCCATTATCATTCCTACAGTTTATATATGAAGCTTGTCCGTTTGCAGTATTACTATAATTAATAGTACCACCAACGAAAATATCTTTAAATAGAACCTCTGTGGCTGGGTCTGTATATATAGCAGGAATGTAGGCGAAAGTATCAGGATCAGTATAGGCAGGTGTTATCGCTAAGCTTAGCGAGCTATACTCTGGTAGTCTTACAAATTGTCCAGAACCACTAGTTCCATTTCCAAGCTGGACAGCGTAACGGTAGTTATAGTCGCTAGTTATGCCTACTGAGGTATAAGTAATATTGCCACTGGAGATTAAGTTGCCTGGATTTTTATTGCCTGTTATATAATATATATCTCCTGCTCCGGAAGTGCTTACTCTAAGGTCTGTTGAACCAACTGAAAAGAGTTCGCTTGTGTATAAAATAGTAGTATCATAATTAGGATCAGTAGTATTAAGAGGCGTTCCAACAACTATACTATTAAAACCCCCAACATCTATGAATGTTACCGTATTTGATAATAGGTCATTAGGATTACTTGGACTAACTATTTGTCTGACGAATCTATCAGGAATAGGGGTAGGAATAGGGAGGCTATCTGGATTTATAAATCCTTTGTCATTGAAAGCTATTATTCTTGTTTGACCAAGAGGACCATTAAAAAAACCAGTGTTGCCGGATACAGTGTTATTATAAATTATGCTACCAGCAGGACTTATACTACCATCAGCATTTGTAATACTTACAAGACTCACATATCCTATACGTGGAGATATGGTTTCGTTAGATGTTGTCGTTACTGTAGGAGTAATTTCTTGAGTAAATGCTCCGCAAGTTTTACCAGCCAGATTAATAGTTCCGGCAATTGGAAGTGTAGGATAGCCTATAGCTGTTTTTTTGTCTATTACCTCTTTTGTTCTAGTCGAGATTAATTCATCCATACTTGGGTCGTTTACGGAAGTAGGATTGTCAGAGTATGGAGGATTTGGAAGCCAAATAACGGAAGCTTTTGCTCCATATCCAAATCCAGACGACCAAATATACCCGCTATGAATAAGCTCTGATACTAGAATCGGAGATTCAAATAAAATATTTTTATTTTCTACTACTTCTTTAAGCACTCCTGCAAAGAGAGAAAAATCCAGAGTAGTTCTCATAAGAAGGGAGCGTAAATCTGTTGCTGAGCTTGATAAGCTCTCGCTAGCAAAGAGAGTATTGGAGGAATCTCTGAAAGCATCGGTATTTTGTCTTTTGTTAGTTCTTGGTTTATTTTGGCGTATAACTCCTGAGATAATGCCTTGCTCTTTTTTAATGATAAGATTGATGGCGGCGGTGGAGATAGCGTTGAGGTAAGGCCGTAGAATTGCAGGTGCTTTTGAGCCTAACTCGCTAGCCGCCGCTTGCATCTGATCATTTAATTTTTTTAACGGAGCTGTTATAGTTTGAGATGTTATATCAGCTATAATTTTTGCAGGAGTTTTAATTTTGCAAGTAAATGCTCCGCCGGAGCTATTCCAGAAAGATTTAAAATCATCTTCGTTGGAATATCCATATGCGCTTAATATATTTTTAAGTTTTTTGCCAATAAGAGATCTTCCTCCAAATTCTGCTATTCCACCAACTATATCTCCATCTCCGGAGGACGCAAATGAAGCTTCTATCTCTTTATTTATATCTCTCGTAACTACACAATCTTCTTGAGGTAAAAATCCGTCTCCTGTAGTTATTTTTAGCTCTGCCGCCTTTTCAGCCTTCTCCGCTCTCTTAGCTAGCTCATCTTTTGCTATCATCATAGCCCCAATTTGGTTGTTTGCGCCCTTGCCATATCTAATCCAACCTATCCAACCGCCTTTAGAGAAATCTTTTTCAAAATCTTTTATATTTGTTCCAATTTCAGAAAAGGAACATTTTAACTTCTCTTGAAATGTTGGTGCTTGGATGGTATCTAGAGAGATAGGGAGATTAACCTTTAAGAAATTAGGGTCGCAAAGCTCGCCATTTGGCAAACCTAAAATATCACCTATGACAGAGCCAGCCGCTTGATCAAGCGAATCTTCAAAGATTTCTTCAAAATCCAGAGCTACTTTCGGTGATCCTTTTGCTCCGCCGTTAATCCAATTTACAATATCAGTAGTCATCTTTGCCAGCATTAGCTCTATTGTTGCATAAAGAAGCGCATAGGAGACTTGCGCCATTATATTTTCGCTTTTTTCCCAAGTATTAAAAAAAGTAACTGACGCTTGCCAAATTTTGTCTGCGGCGGCTTTTGCGGCATCAAAAGCTGTTTTTATAGCTTTCCAAACCGTTGTTAATGCGGTCTGGATAGGATCGGAAACGATATCACCTGCTCCTAATATCGCTCGTGCTGGATTCGGAGAGTAGAGTATAGCAAAGAGAAAAGAGTTGACGATGAGTATCGCAACTAAGAGCGTTGATATTGGCTTAAATATTCTCTCAAATGTTCCCATTAAGTTTTTAATTGCGTTTAAGCGTATAAATCCTATTCGTTATACCTT
Organism: Patescibacteria group bacterium; assembly: GCA_038061695.1. GTDB lineage: Bacteria > Patescibacteriota > Minisyncoccia > GWC2-36-17 > M10-OD1-4 > M10-OD1-4. Next base: position 33,972 of record JBBTYT010000005.1, on the reverse strand, counting down.
CCCATTCTTTCAACAAGTTTTTTTGTAAAATTTTCCAATATGTTTTTCATATCAGGATATTTCTCTGCCGCCGCCGCCGCTGTCGCAGGATCTTCTTCAAAGTTTTTTATCGCAATTAATATCTTCTTTGTCAGCTCAAATATTGCCAGTTGTTCTTTATGAATATCCGCAAAATCTTTAGGTGTTGTAATCTTTCTAATCTTATCTATGCCAACCTGATAAAAATCTATTAATTTTTCTATATTTTTTTTATCTTTTGTAGCTACGGTTTTTTCTATTATTTCGGCTTCAGAAAGTCCTATATCTGTAATGACTTTTTCATCTTCCAAAACAGCAGAGATAGAAGCGATATATGCAAAAACTTCTTCTTTTTTTGTATCCTTTGTAGATATTTTAATTTCTGAGTCATTTATTCTTGATAAAACGAACTCTCTCTCTGCTGTTGCCGCGATATGGACAAGAGCTTCGCTTAGGATCTCTTCGTTGTTAATTAGTGCGGAGTCAGGAGCTGTATCTGCATCAGAAACAGGCTTAAATTCTCCTGTTGCCACTTTATCTATTATTAGTTGAGATAGATATTCTGTTAAATTTTTTGGAGTTGGTCTTGGCGTTGTTGTATCTGTTCCTTCTAGCGCATCATTTGGAGCTGGCTTTATCGGGTTATATCCGGATAAAACTTCTTCGCCATCAGAGTAGCCGTCATCATCCGTATCAAATTTTCTCGGATCTGTTTTGTAAGTTGTTTCCTCCCAATTTTTAAGTCCATCGCTATCAGGGTCTGCATCTGGTTCATCTGCTACCGGTATGAATATCTTCTTACCCTCTGATATTAGGCTCGCCCCGATTCCTTTTGTTTGCAAGACAACAACTCCGCCAATGAATACGCCTAAAATCAAAACAACAGGAATTATCACATTCCCTTTCTGAATAGAAAACTTTCTTTTTTCATCAATCATTTATATTGAAAGTTAAATTTTCTTTAATTTAAATTATACCATAAAGAAAGGTAAAATAAGAATTTTTTAACTGTGGATAGTTATTTTATCAAGTTAAACTATCTCAATTTTTTCCAAAGTCGCATAAAAATTATTAACTATCTTATAATGATTTAAATATATTAATAAAACCAATATAGTCGCTTCCGGTATTATAGCTCCAGCTATAGGAATTAATCCTATCAATAATGCCAATACAATTCTCAAAACGACTTTTTTTATGAGTAACTTTCTTATAATGCCTGTATCTTGAAGCATTATCCAAAAGAATATAAGAAGACCAAAAAAAGCTGATGTTATAATTCCTAAAAATCCGGCAGTTAGAACATCTGACATATCTTTTAAAACAGCGCAAAGCATTATAATAAAAGGAAAAGATGGATGTTTTGGCGGGTTTTCTAATTCTAAGGTCATATCATCTTCCTCATCTTCCTCGTCTTCAAGATTATCAGATAATTCTGCATTTGCTTGTAGTCGCTCTGAGGCTCTTGCTTGATTCAATCTTTGTGTATAATTTTCTTCAAAATTTTCCATTATCTTTCTGTTTTTTTATGTATATTTATATAATATCATTTGGTGTCCTACTCTCCAAGTTTATCTTTATGATTGTTATGTGTATAAGTTTTAGCCAGTTTTGTATAGTTAGATCTTCAGCTCTTGTTTTCTCGTCTAAGTTTGTTTTTTTAAAAATATCTTTCATTTTTTCCTTGTCTATTTTTAAGTTTTCTGACAAGTTGCTTATAAGCAGTTTTCTTGGAGAGGAGAAGCCGGCTTTTATAAATTTGAAAAATATAGAAGGCTCCATCAATGGTTTTTCATTGGGAGTTATTTTGATGAGAACTGAATCTACATTTGGAATAGGCCAGAATGATCCTTTGGAAACAGAGAAAAGAATTTTCGGCGTTGCGTAAAAGAGAACAGACAAAGAGAGTAAGTTCATTTTTTCTTTTGCGCAAATTCTTTGAGCCACTTCTTTTTGCATCATTAAGATTATTTTTTCCGGCCGGAGTTTTTCTTCCAAAAATTTTCTTATCAAGGCAGATGTTAAATAGTAAGGAATATTTGCTATTAATTTGTATTTTTTTATTTTGAGTTTGGCTATATCTAATTTTAAAACATCTCCATTTATAATTTCAACATTTTTAATATTTTCTGATATTAAAACTTTTTTTAAAATATTTAACATATCAAAATCTTTTTCAATGACAATGACTTTTTTCGCTTTTTTTGAAAGCTCTTTTGTCAAGGTGCCAAGTCCAGGTCCTATTTCAAGAATAATATCATCTTCATTAATATCTGAATATGTAATAATTTTCTCCAAAATCCCTTTATTTACAAGGAAATTTTGACCATAGTGTTTTTTTGGGTTTGCTCCAATTTCATTTAGTAGTTTTTTTATTTCTGTTTGAGATGTTAAATTCATTGTTCAGGAATTCCTAACTTAAAATAATTAATCTTTTAAAATATATTTTGCATCTTTGTATGTGCCGATTTTTCTAATAACATTTTTTTTCACAAGCTTGGCAAGTTCTTTTGTTGCGACTTGTCTTTTTACATTTAATATTCTTTGTGTCTCGCTATTTGTTATTTGGCTATGGCGGTTTATATATTCTATTATTTTTATCTCTCTTTCTGCGAGAGTTATTTGTTTGGTGCCGGATTTTTTCTTTCCGCCAGAAAGCATTAGAACTTTTTTCTTCGTAGCTTCAGATGAGACAGCAACTCCATCTATAAAATATTCAAGCCATTTTGTTATATTTATTGTCTCTCTATCTACTGTTTTTAAAGCTTCATAATAGTTTCTTCTATCACTATTATAATAATCATCTAATGCAAAGAATCTTTTAATATCAAACCCTCTGTTTACTAATATCCATGTGGCAATAAATCTTGCTAATCTTCCATTGCCATCTGCGAAAGGATGAATACGCGCAATCTCATAGTGCGTTATGCCGGCCTCAAGTATGGGATGTATTTTGTGATCCGAGTTAAGCCAGCTTAGAAAAGAATCTAATTGTTCTTCTATCTCTTCCGGTTTTGGCGGAACAAAAGAGATGATACCGGTCTTTGTGTTGCCGATGTATACTTGAATATTTCTGCAGGCGCCCTCCCATTCTTTATTTTCTAAAGTTTCTTTTACTATCCATTTGTGGGCTTTTAAGATATTTTTTTTTGTGATATTTTTATTTTTAGTTAATTTTTCCAAATTAGAAAGAGCGCTCAAGTAGTTTAAAACTTCCTGTTTTTCCTTTTTTGTTTTTAAAACATCTCTTCCCAAAGAGAGTTCTGTAACCTCATTTTTAGAAAGGGTGTTTCCCTCAATATTTGTTGAAGCGTGAGCGTTATTAAGAATAGCATCACGACGCAAAGAAACTTCCCATTGAGGGATTAATTGAGCGGAAAAAATCGTCTCTCTAGCGGAAGATATCTTGGATATCAGGTCTAATATTTTAGGAGTTATTTCAAAATTTGGTTTGTACATTCTTATTTACGACACTTTTTATGCTTTAAAAGTATAGCATAAATAAAGAGATTTTTGCAAATACGACACTAACAAAGAGTGAATACGACACTATTATTCAAAGTCTATTATTCCCTCCTCCATTTCATCTCTGAATTTAAATTCAGCTGTTGGATATTGTTCAAATTCTATTAACTCTTGAGGTATGTCATAAAGGAATCTTGATGGCGGGTTTGTTTCTGTTCTTCCGAATATATTTCTTTTCTCAGTATGAAGAAGATAAATATTTTTTTTGGCTCTTGTTAATGCGACATAACAAAGTCGTCGTTCCTCCTCAAGCTCTTCAGTGGAGTTTTTACTTCTTTCATGAGGGAATATACCATCTTCCATTCCCAAAATAAATACTACATCAAATTCAAGTCCTTTTGAGGCATGAATAGTCATTAAATTTACAAGCGGTTTTTCTTGATCTACATCATCTTGATCCGATATTAAAGCTATATTCTCTAAGAATTTTGATATGGCGTTTTCCTCTTTGTCATAGATTGATGCGACTGATATAAGTTCTAAAACATTTTCCAGTTTTGATTCACCTTCTTTTGTTCCGTCTTTTAGATTTTCTTCTATTTTGCTTTTTTTTGCTATTTCTCGTATTAGTCTAGAAAGAGAGATACTTTTCATATCTTCCTTCAATGAAGCTATCATCTGAAAGAATGATTGAAGATTTTTTGATATCTCGCCTGTTTGTAAATATTTATCTAATGTTACTTTGCCAATTCCTCTTGCCGGTGTATTTACAACTCTTTGAAAGCTAGTTTTGTCACTTTCATTATGGATATAGCGTAGATAGGCGATGATATCTTTCACTTCTTTTCTTTGATAGAATTTAAATCCGCCTATTATCTTGTAAGGCAGAGATGCTTTCATAAATTCCTCTTCCACTGCGCGAGATTGAGCATTTGCCCTATAGAGAATAACGAAGTCTGAGAATGGTCTATTCTCTTTTTTAGCTAACTCTTTTATCTTTTTTGTGATAAATTCTGACTCTTTTCGCTCAGAAGATGCTAAAATAAGGTTTATTTTTCCTCCTTTTTCATTTGAAGTGAACAGATTTTTTTCCTTCCTAGCTTTATTTTTTACGATTATTCCATTAGCCGCATTTATAATGTTTTTTGTTGATCTGTAGTTCTCATCAAGTATTATCTCTTTTACGCTCGGATAATCCTTTTCAAAATTCAGAATATTTTTGTAATCAGCCGCTCGCCAGCCATAAATAGCTTGATCATTATCACCAACCACACATATATTGTGATGTTTTTGAGCTAGGAGTTTCACCAGATTATATTGAGCGGAATTTGTATCTTGATATTCATCTATTAGTATATATTTGAATTTTTCTTGATATTTTTCGAGTATTTCTTGATTATTTTGGAATAATTTTACACAAAACATAATAATATCATCAAAGTCAACAGCATTATACTCTTTGATATATTGCTGATATTTTGTATAAATTTTTGATGTTATTTTGGATATATAGTCAGAGGCCTCATTTTCAAAAGCGGAGGGACTTTTTAAGTTACTTTTTAAATTGGATATTTTTGATTGAAATGTCCTTGGTTTAAACTTTTCTGGATCAAGATTTTCTTCTTTTAATATAGTTTTTATAAGAGATATTTGATCATCACTATCAAAAATTACGAAGTTTTTCTTAATTCCTACTAAGTCTGTATTTTCTCTTAAGATTATCATACAGATAGAATGGAATGTTCCTATATTTAAACCATCAACGCTTATTTTTATATTTTGGGCTAGCTTTTTTACGCGTTCTTTCATTTCCCCAGCCGCTTTATTGGTAAAAGTTACGGCAAGAATATTATAAGGTTTTATACCCTTTTCTATTAAATATGCTATTTTGCATGTTAGGAGTTTTGTTTTGCCTGATCCTGCGCCAGCAATAACTAAAAGCGGTCCATTCATCGTTTGGACAGCCTCTTTTTGCGGTTCATTTAAGTTATTTAAAAGGGTTGACAATCTTAATAAGTTAATTGACTTTTTATGAAATTTTTGATATTCTATATATAATAAAGTATCAAAAAAATGCAGTAATGTCTAATTATGGTGGTTAATTCTTATTAATACTTAATTTAGATAATATTTTTACTGAAAAACAAAATTTTTACTCTTTGTTAAAGGGTAAAATAGATAGTATTGGAGCGAAAAACTTCACAGTTTGGACTGGCAGTTTATTTTTATTTTCGTTAAGAAAGGCTTTAAGGTATATAATAAGCATATATAGATTTTTTAGAGTTAACTTTACCTATTCATTTGTCTTTTCTCTTTTTATTTTAGTCTTTCTTCTTAATCTAATGGAGAGCACTGGCAGAGTTTCTGCTTTTGATTCCATCTTCTCCTTAGATTACTTAGATGTAAAATCCTTAAATCTTCCGAATACAGCTATACGAACGAGTGTGATTAATATACAAAATTTTCATAATAAAGATTCATTGAGTTATAATGAAGTTGATGCTGATATACAAGAAGCAAAAGGCGGACCTAACGATCAGGGAGATTTAGATTATACTGATATTTCAACAACTGGAGATGATTCTTTGATTCCTGGATTAGCATCTTTAACAACGGTTGCTTCTGAGAATGATAGATCAGAAACCATAATCTATAAAGTTGAACAAGGCGATACTATTTCAAAGATTGCCGCAGAGTTTGGCGTAACAATAAATACTGTTTTATGGGCAAATAATTTAAATTCTTTAAGTTATATTAAAGAGGGTCAAGAATTAAAAATTTTACCAGTAACAGGAATTCAACATGATGTAAAAAAAGGAGACACAATTGTTGCGATAGCTAAAAAATATAAAGTGAAAAAAGAGGATATTATAACATTTAATAGTTTGTCTCTAGATGGCGCGCTTCAATTAGGTGAAATTTTAATTATTCCTGATGGTGAGATGCCTATAGTATATGCAGTGGCAAAAACAAAGACGGTAGTAACTTATTCCAAATCTACTGTAAATGCAGATTCGTATTTTATATTTCCAGCTAAAGGAGTTAGGTCTCAAGGAGTCCATGGTTATAATGGAGTTGATGTGGCAAATAAGTGTGGCTCTCCTATTTATTCCGCTGCTGACGGTCTTGTTGCAACAGCATTAACGACAAAATCAAGATCAAAGTTCGGAGCAACTGTTTTTGGCGGTTATGGAAATCATGTAAAAATTACACATCCTAATGGAACTGCAACATTGTATGCTCATATGAAGGATATTTCTGTGGAATCTGGACAATTTGTCAAGAAGGGTCAAGAGATAGGGAGTATGGGTGGAGGGTTTGAATATGTTAATGGAAAGCTATTTAGAATGCAAGGATCAGGCAAATCAACAGGATGCCATCTTCACTTTGAGGTTAGGGGCGCAAATAATCCCCTTGCTAAGTATAGAAGCTACTGACGTAGGTTCTAGTTTTCAGGTTATAGGTGCTAGGGTGTTTATAACCTAAAAACTAAAAACTATAAACTAACAACTACTTAATTCTATATTGCGCCGCTTCTGCCAAGTGGCGTATTTTTATTTCATCTGACTTATCTAAGTCTGCTATTGTTCTAGCCAGCTTTATTATTTTATAATAAGATCTTGCGGATATTTTATTATTTTCAGCAAGTTGTTTTAAGAATATTTCAGAATCATTATCCAGTTTGCAATATTTTTTAATATCTTTTTGTCTCATTTCGGAATTTTTGGATATGTTATCTTTCTTTAATCGTTCTATTTGGATTATTCTTGCTTCCTCAATTCTAGTTTTTATAGCAGAGCTTTTTTCAGAAATTTCTTTATCTACAAGTTTTTTATGTTCAACCATAGGAACTTCTATTTGAATATCCATCCTATCTAGAATTGGTCCAGATATCTTTTTTTGGTATTTTAATATACTAATCATACTGCATATGCATTCTTTTTGTCCGGTGTTGTAGTATCCGCAAGGACAAGGATTTTGAGTTGTAATTAAAATGATATTTGCGGGATATGAAAATGATCCTGATGCTCTTGAGATGGTTATCTCTTTATCTTCAAGAGGTTGTCTTAATGCTTCAATCACATTTTTTTGAAACTCAGGGAATTCATCAAGAAAAAGTACTCCGTTATGAGCGAGAGATATTTCTCCTGGTTTTGCATATTGACCGCCTCCTATTAAAGATATTAATGATGATGAGTGATGCGGTGATCTAAATGGCCTTTTTGTTATAAGATATTCCCCATCTTTTAATTTTCCCATAATACTGTAAATTTTAGTTGTTTCCAGTTGTTCTGTTTCTGTTAAGCTTGGCAAGATTGTTAAGAATGCTTTTGCAAGCATAGTCTTTCCAGATCCCGGTGGTCCAGACATAGATAAATTATGTCCCCCAGATGCCGCTACTTCTAGGGCTCTTTTAGCATGCTCCTGGCCTTTTATGAAACAAAAATCAAAGTCGTCAAAATCTATATCTCTCTGAATCTCTTTTTTTATTTCTTGAGGTGTTTTAATCTCTTTGCCTTTAAGATAGTCTATACATTCATATAAATTTCCAACCGGAATAATATCAATGTTTTTTATTAGACTTGCTTCCTCAAAATTTTCTCTCGGTACGATTACCTGTTTAAATTTTTTATCTCTCGCTGTGTTTACAATAGATAGAACGCCAGAGACTGATCTTATTTTGCCATCAAGAGCGAGTTCACCAATGAATAATTTTTCTTTAGAATCAAAGATAATTTGTTTTGATGCTAGTAGATAAGCTAATGCTATTGGCAGGTCATAAGATGGACCCTCTTTTTTTATATTTGCCGGCGCTAAGTTTATCGTTATTTTTTGATTTGTTTTTTTTGGAGGAGTAAAGCCGGAATTTTTAATTGCGGAGTTTACCCTATCTTTTGACTCATCAACGGATTTATCAGGAAGTCCAACAATAGAAAAAGAGTGGAGACCGTGTGATATGTCGGCCTCCACTTCTATTATTTTGGCGTCTATGCCGTGCAATGAAGCCGAGAAAACTTTTGATGGCATAGCTTTATGAATTAACTGCGAGTTAAGATTAATGAATTAAAATTCATTCCTAATTTAGATATTATTCAGCATGTTCTATGCATGTTTTAGCTTCTGGATTTACTGTTAGTCTTTCAAGAGGAATATCATCTCCGCATTCTGAACATCTCCCATAAACACCTCTTTCAATTTTTTTTAATGCTTCATTTATATCTTTTATTTTTGCTTCCAATACACGTTCCAAAGGAAGCTCTACCAAGTATTCTTCAACCTCATCTTCATTTTCATCTTGTTCTGATGTGGTATCTCCAAATTGAGGAAATTTAGAATCCCAATTCCCATCAACTTTTTTATCTTTTTCTGCAAATGTTGAAAGCTCTCTTTCTGTCTCCATTTTCTCTTCTAAGAGTCTCTCTTTCAATTCATCTATTTTTGATTGATTCATATTTAGATATTTTAATTAATATTAACTGTAGTTTAATATTTTTTTAATTTAAATACAAGGAGTTTAATTTTTTATTGTTTGATTTTATCCATAATATTTTTATAACCTATCAGTATAGCTTCATTCCTTGGATTTGGATAATGAAACATAAGTATTTCGTTAGTAAATATAAGATTTGTAACATTATTTAAGCCATATATTTTTTTTGCTATTCTTTTTTTCTGCCATCTTGAAAGCATAAGCTCAATACCATTTCCAATATTTCCTGAGAGTATATATTCAGATATTTTTTTTAAGAATAACAAAAAGCCATTTCTTTTAATTTCTCTGAAATTTTTCAAAGGTAATCTTTCTTTTGATTTTTGGAAATATTTTTTTATCCAAAAATAATTTTCTTGTAGGAATGATTGATATAATTTTATTTCAAAAATAGGGATCATTCTAAGAAAAATATTTGCGGACGCCATATTTTTTATTGGTATATCGCTATTCTCGGATATATAATAATTAAGGCATATCTTATTATCTATTTTTTTATTATGTCTGCGCTGTCCAATCAGTTGTATTAAAAGCATGCTTAGAGTTCTTGTTGTCCATATTTTTCCTTTTTTTGTTATGATAAAAAGATCTATGTCGCTATTTAAAAAAATATTATTCATAGATAATGATCCTGAGACCGAGATTGATTTAATAAACGGAATTGATTGCATTAGTGAAATTATTTTTTTTGTTTTTCGCCACTTTTTAATTGATAATTTATCTCTATAAATTCTATCTCGGCATTTCTCTTCTATTTCATTTAAGGAGAAAAATCCATTTTTATTTTTTATTACACCATCATTCTTAATAATTTTCTGCAATTCTATTATGATTTGCGAGAGAATTATTCTATCAAAAGATCCTTTGTGAAGATATTTATAAATCTCAAAAGTAGAAAGAGGTAGCCCTCTCTCTGCTTCATAATGCGCTAAAGTTGATAATATTGATTGTTTTAGCGTTAAATTTTGCATTTACTATTGTTGAGTGTGAAGTATAGATCCAAATATCATATCTTTTGATGTTGCTATAATGAGGTATTTGTCGGAAATGCCGAAGTCCAGACTTATATCTGTACTTGTTAGGTTGATATATATTTTGCTGAAGTTAAGATATATGTTTTCTGAAAATTTAGGGCTTTCAGGTATTGTGATGGGCTCACTCATAAAAAGGGTCTTTAATTCTTTAATCGCGTCAATATTCCAATTTTTTAATGCTGTCATTACGGCATCTTTATTTTGTATATTTGCTATTATTCCATATCTTATAGAATTATCTATTTTGTAACTTACAAATTCAATATTGCCTATGTATGCTAATATTGTTTCCGGTATAGATATTTCAAACATATTCAGAAGCTCTCTATTTATTATAAATCTTTTTTCCGTATCATTTGAAATTTTAAATAGATGTCTTGTTATCGTCCCATCTCCCGCGATAGACTTTGCATCTGCTTTTAGACTTTTTATTAATTCAATCTGATCTTTTTGATTAGATGTTGTAATCATTGTTTGTTTGAAGATGAGATCTGTTTGCGGAGTTGCTGGTTCTGGAATTATTATAATGATAGGTGGTATCACCTCTTCCGTATTTATTATTGGTTCTTGAGTAATTGGTTCCGGGATTATTACAACTTCAGGATTTTCTTTTTCTTCTTCCATTGTTATTTCTAGTGGCACAGTCGTTTTAATAAAAAACCAATAATAGCCAAAGCCAGCTCCACCTGCAACAAGAATTATAATTAGTGCTAATGCTATTATTAAAGAAGCCTTGCTTTTTTCACCAGGAATATCTATTGCTAACTTCCTCACATCAGTTGGTTTTATTTCCGAAGGCATCGGTGGCAGAGTAGAATTAGTTACCTCCATTGATGGCTGTTTAATCATATTTGACTGATCGGAAGTTTTTGGTATCATTTCTCTAAGCTTTGACATATCAACTCCTTCTTTTTCAAGATCTTGAGGTTTTTTGAATCTATCAAAAGGAGATGGTTTTTTAATTCCTAAATCAGATGTGAATGTTGGCGGTTTCGGAGGTTCTGGTATTTTTGTTTTTTCGGAAGGGGTAGCCACATCAAATACATCTGATGAAGATGAAGATTTTTTTAAATTAGGATGTTGCAAATCTTGTTGCATGGTATGAGTTTCAATTTTTTTGTCATCAAGGATTGGTAAGTTATTCGGTGTGACAACTTCTTTTGCAGGAGTAGTGTTTGAGTCCATAATATATAAGCAATTCTAATAATTATTTTATTACTTTGTATTATACAATATATTTATTTTCTTAACAAGAAAATAATGGATAAGAAGAAAAAAACTGCATATATAAAATACGCGGTTTTTTAGAAGATAGGTATTTATTCAATATCTTTCATAGATAATTGAATTTTACCTGACGGATCCACATTCATTATTTTTACTTTCACGGTATCACCTCTCCTTACAACTTCTTCTACTGATTTAACGCGTTCTTTTTTGAGATTTGATATATGAATCAAGCCTTCTTTTCCTGGAAGTATTTGAACAAAAGCTCCAAAATCCGTTGTCTTTGTTACAACGCCACTATATATTTCACCTTCCTTAGGTTCCTTGACTAATCCTTCAATGATTTTTTTGGCTTTTGCTATTGCTCCGACATCAGTTGAACTTATAAACACTGAGCCATCATCTTCCAAAGAAATCTTAGCGCCAGTTGTTTCTATAATACCATTTATTGTCTTCCCACCGCTTCCAATAATTAAACCAATTTTCTTAGGGTCTATTTTTATCGTTTCAATTTTTGGAGCATATTTTGAAAGAGAGCTTCTTGGTTCTGATATTGTCTTTTTAATATGTTCTATAATTTCAAGTCTTGCTTCCTTCGCCTGTTTTAAAGTATCTTCAAGCATTTTAATTGTAACGCCATCAATCTTAACATCCATTTGTAGGGCGGTAATTCCTTCATCAGTTCCGGCAGCTTTAAAATCCATATCTCCATGATGATCTTCAGGCCCTTGGATATCTGTTAGTACTACATATTCGCCATTTTTCCCAGTCATGAGACCCATTGCTATTCCAGCAGCTATCTTTTTAATAGGAACACCGCCGTCCATAAGCGCAAGAGATGAACCACAAACTGATGCCATAGAGGATGATCCATTTGATGATAATATTTCAGAAACAAGTCTTATTGTGTAAGGAAATTCTTCTTGGCTAGGAAGAATAGCTTTTAAAGCTCTTTCTGCTAATGACCCATGTCCTATATCCCTTCTGCTGGGACCTCTTAACGGACCAGTCTCGCCGACAGAAAATGGTGGAAAATTATAGTGATGCATAAATTTCTTATTGTAGCTCTCATCCATAGTGTCTATTATTTGACCACTTAGCGGATCACCAAGAGTTAGGATTGTTAAGGCTTGAGTTGAACCTCTCTTGAAAAATCCTGAGCCATGAGTTCTTGCTAATAAACCAGCTTCCGTTTCTATAGCTCTTAATTCTGCTGGTTTTCTACCATCAGATCTCCTTCCTTTTTCAAGTATATTTTTATGAGTTATATAATCAATTTCATCTTCAAATATTTTTTCCGACATCTCTGTATTTTCAGGATTTTCAGGATATTTTTCCTTGATATATTTTAGTAGTGTATTTTTAACCTCATTAATTTCATGCATCCTTTCTAGCTTGTCCGGATTGTATAAGAAATCTTCTATTTTTTCTGAAACTTGAGATTTAACGTCTTTTATCAGCTCTTCAGATGGTTTTGACAAATTGAAGATTACTTTCTTTTTCCCTATATTTTTAGTAATTTTTTCTTGTTCTATAACTATTTTTGTTATTTCATCTTGAGCAAGTTGGAATGCTTTAACAAGCTCAGATTCAGGAACTTGATTTGCTCCGGCTTCCACCATATTTATTCTATCTTTTGTGCCTGCAACGATGAGATCCAGGTCAGAATTTTTTCTTTCTTCTTCGGTTGGGTTTAAAACGAAATTTCCATTTACTCTGCCTATTCTTACAGCTCCAAGAGGACCCATAAATGGTATATCTGAAATCGTGAGAGCTAAAGATGCCCCGTTCATTGCTAATATATCAGCATCATTTTCAATATCTGAGGAGAGTACAGAGGCGATGATTTGAATACTATTTTTAACACCATGATCAAATAAAGGTCTTAGGCATCTGTCTATAAGTCTTGATTTTAATACTGCCGTATCGGATGATTTACCTTCTCTTTTAAAGAATGATCCGGGAATTTTTCCTGATGCATAATATTTTTCCTGATATTCTACATTGAGTGGAAAGTAATTTAGGTTTGAAGGATGTCTGCCCATAACAGCTGTGCAGAGTACGGTAGTTTCACCGGAGGTTATCAAAATAGCTCCATTTGCCTGTTCTGCCAGTATATTTTTTTCAATCTTAAGAGTTTTATCTCCAACTTTGATGGAGAATTCTTGTGTCTTCATTATTTTAAATATCGCCTTTTTTTGACACCCAGATTTTAGACTACATATATAGTCTACCTATCCGAGTATCAATAATTCAGACGAAATTGATTATTTTTTAATTATCTTCTTTTTTTACCGAAAAGATATTTTTCAGGTTTTTCACAAAGATCAACGAAATCATCACATGCTTCCTGTAGTTTTGATGAGGCACTTTTTGAAAATGCTATTATTTCAACCTGTTTTCCCATACTTTGAAGCTGTTCAACAAGCGGTGCGAAATCTCCATCCCCAGAACAAAGCACGACAGTATCCAAAGATGGTGCTAAGCGTAAGGCGTCAACTGCTATAGCAACATCCCAGTCCGCCTTTTTAAGACCACCAAAAAATATCTGAAGTTCTTTCTCCTTTGTTTCAATTCCAAGTTTTGTTAAAGCATCAAAGAATATTCTTTCTTCTCCGGACTCTGTTGAGATGACATAACCAATAGCTCTAACAAGTTGTCTTCCGGCTACCGCTGTGTTTAGGACTTCTTTAAAATTTACCTTTGTTTTGTAAAGATTTTTTGCAGAATGATAGAGATTTTGTACATCTATAAATATACCAACTCTTTGACTAGGATGTTTTATGACAGGCATTTGTATAAAGATATAAAAGAAAATTCCGTTTTAAAACAGAATTTTCTTTCTTTTATTTTCTTAAACCAAGTTTTTTTACTAAAGAATCATACCTTTTCTCGCTTTCTCTCCCTAGGTAATTTAATAAGCTTCTTCTCTTGGTAACCATAGTAATTAAGCCTCTTCTGGAGTGGTTATCCTTAGGATGCTTCTTGAGATGATCGGTTAATTCATTTATTTTTTCTGAAAATAAAGATATTTGAGCTTCAGGAGAACCAGTATCATTTTTATGTAATCTGGTTAGTTTAATTGCTCCAGCTTTCTTTTCTGTTCTTAACATAGTCTTTTATAAGATAATTTACTAATATTTAAACACAATATCATATATTCAAAAAATATGCAAGGAGTTAATAAATAATCTTTTTATACTCTTAAAATTTCTTTTTCTGGTCGGTTGAATATACTTTTTTTTAATCTAAAACGCCAAAAGTGTCGTTTGAATGCATATGGTAATCGTTTTTATAGAACCGTAGAGGTGTATAGAACAACTAGGCCAATTAATATAATTGAATTTATGGCAAAGTTTGGACATAGTGAAGAAGAGTTAGCAAACGTACTTTATCGTGGCCCAGGTCCAACGAGCACTATGGGTGCCATGAGTAAATATCTTATTGAAAAGTTTTCAGAGGGCTACTTATCTATTCATCCACTTTCTGCAGAGCTTCAGAAGAGATATCTTCCTTATGCGCTACTCTACTTCTTGATGATTCTACCAAGCGTCCCTCAATGGACACATAAACCAGATAAACAAAAAGAATATATTGATGAAACTAATTCTCTAATCAAACATTGGTATATGAGATTTTTATTCTAAAGAAGGTTCTCCCGTTGAAAGAATCCAAAATTTTTGAATTAGTCTGAACGCATTTCGCCGCCTGCGGTGGCGAGGAAGTCCCCTCGCGAAAACAATCCGAAAAGGCGGCGGAGCCGCACCGCTGATTTAGCATAATCACCTACTGGGTGACAATTTCCTAGCCTTATACTTAAATAGGCGGGATTGCATTTTGTAACTTCGCTTCGCTCAGACAAAACGGGAACAAGTTTTTTTGGTGGCATTCAATCCAATAATTCGCGAAGCGAATACTTAAATAATAAAACATTTCTATGAAAGTTTCAATGATTTTAGAAAAAAATAGAGCCCCGAGCGAAAACGTGTTTCGCAAGGGGCTCGTGATGAAACAAACGGAACTGATTGCTCGTGAGTTAGGCGGCTTTGAAACCACTTATCATCACGAAGCCCATGCTCGCCATCTCGTTTGCCTCGGACCCGGTTAAGCCAAATTTCTCCGGCGTGATGATGTCCCAGAGACCGAGAACCTTGCCGAGGGCAAACAACTGGAACGCCACCCCCTGGTCGCCAATCTCACTGCCGACTTCGATGTAGGAGGGACCACCAGCGAGGCGCTCCGGCTGCGGGTAGGTCTTGAGGATGGCGATGAGCTCGTCCTTGTAATGCTCCGCCTTGGCCTTGTCCACGCCCACGACGATGAAGTGGAGGTCCACCTTCTCGATGCCGTCCTTTGTCTGCGATTCGTGTGGCATGGCGTAGATGTGCACCGAGCCACCGGGGAGCTTGTCGATGTTGTCGCCTTCCTTGAAGTTCTTGACGGCGTCCACGAGCTTGGGGTCGCCTTCGATTTCCCCGCCCTTCCGAAGTTGAGCGGTGGTTTCCCGAAGGATCTGATACAGCCTGTTGATGTTCATACTACTATGTCTCCTTTCGTTTTTTGGAATGTGCTACTACCACGATTCCCTCATGGTAAGGGGATTTCGGACGATTCCGATTCTCTATGCAAAGGTTAACATATCTGGTGTTTGTTGTCAAGCCAAATAAAAAAATCAGCATTTCTGCTGTTTTTTGCTCAAAATCCTATGAATTCAATTATTAAAAATTTTTCTTTTCTTCTTTCTCCTAAAATATGGTTCGAATTGACTTTTCCTACGTGGTGCTCTCGGCAGGAATCGAACCTGCATTTCTCCCTTCGCAGGGGAGTGTCTTATCCATTGAACGACGAGAGCAAGCGCATGAAAAGAATGATATATTAAATTTTATTTAAAATCAAACTTATACAACTTATATTTTTTTCACGATTGTAAATAATCGATCTTATATGGTATATTTAAATTATGAAATTAAAAAAAGAAGTTATTTTTGTAATAGAAGAGCTTAATAAAGCTGGATTTGAAGCATATGCTGTCGGCGGTTGTGTGCGTGATTTTTTGATTGGCAAAGAGCCAAAAGATTGGGATATTGCAACTAGCGCTTTACCGGAAGAGATCCAAGGACTATTTTCTAAAACCATTTATATTAATAAATTCGGAACAGTAACTGTTTTTATTGAGACTTTTCAAATAGAAGTTACTACTTATAGGATTGATGCTGATTATTCAGATAAAAGGCATCCAGATTCTGTAGAATATACAAAAAACCTTAAAGAAGATTTAAAAAGAAGAGATTTCACTATAAATGCTATGGCCTTAGGCTCCAGTGGCGAAATCATAGATCCATTTGATGGCCAGAAAGATTTAAAAAATAAAGAAATTCGTGCTGTTGGTAATCCAGAAGATAGATTCAAAGAGGATGCTTTGAGGTTAATGAGGGCTGTGAGATTTGCTTCCCAATTAAATTTTAAGATTGAGGAAGATACGGAAAGGGAAATTTCCCTATTATCAGGAAATATTGCATTTGTTTCAAAAGAAAGAATAAGAGATGAGATTGTAAAGATAGTTATCTCTGATAATCCAAAATATGGCTTTGACCTAATGTTGAAGTTGAATTTATTGAAATTTGTGATACCTGAGACATTTAGTGGTGTTGGTGTAGGGCAGAATAAACACCATATTTACGATGTTTATGAGCATAATATTAATGCTTTACAATATACAGCAGAGCAAAAATATTCTTTAGAGGTGCGTTTGGGGGCTTTATTTCATGATGTCGCTAAACCACAAACTAAACAAGGTGATGGTTATAATTCAACTTTCTATAATCATGATATAGTTGGAGCTAAAATAACTAGGAATATAATGAAAAGACTAAAATTTTCAAATGAGGAAATAGATAAAGTCGTTTTGCTCGTGAGGTATCATTTATTCTATTATAATGTTGATGAGGTCTCTGAGTCATCAGTAAGAAGATTGGTGAGCAAGGTTGGATTAGAAAATATGGAGGATTTAATTAAGGTTAGATATGCAGATAGAATAGGTTCAGGAACGCCAAAAGCAGAGCCTTATAAATTGAGGCATTTTAAATATATGATAGATAAGGTTTCTAAAGATCCTATATCAGTTAAAATGTTGAAGATAAATGGGGCTGATCTTATGAAATTATTAGATATTAAACCTGGACCAAAAGTTGGATTGATATTAAATGCTCTTTTATCAGATGTTTTAGATGATTCTAATAGAAATCATAAGGAATATCTCGAAAAAAGAGTTAAAGAATTAAATGAATTTTCTATTAGTGATTTATCAGGGATGGTTAAAAAATCTGAAGAGAGTATTGAGATTATAGAGAAGGAGGAGAAAAAAAAGTTTAGGGTGTAACCTCGGATGTTTCGGGTGTTACGGGTGTTACATAACTTTAAATTATAAATTGCAGTAACTTTGTGATTAGTTAAAATATATTTTTAAAATGTTCCAAAGAAGCTTTTCTAGTCTTTTCATTAAGTTTTACAGATATTAAATCTAATCTCCAAGTGAATCTTTCAGATAGCGTGTGAGAAATAAGGTAAATCTCTATACTTTTCGCTAATTTATGCAATTTAGACTTAGTGAGGTTTTCTTCCGGTTGTATTGTTGAGTGTATATTTGATGTTTTAACTTCAATAAATATCATCTCATTACCTTTTTGTGCTATAATATCAATCTCACCAAATTTCAATTGGTAATTTTTCTCTATTATAGAATATCCAATATTTTTTAAATATTTATTTGCTATATCTTCCCCAATATCTCCAAATTTTCTTTTTTCACTCGGCATTTTATTATTTTAGAGATGATTTAGTATTATTTAAGTATAACTAAATTTTGTAATTTAGACATCTGTGGATAACTTGGGGGCAATAGGGAAATAATAAGGAAATGAAAGGGAAATAACTATCCACACAATTTCCTTATTCAATAAATTATTTAAATAAATTTAATAGATAAAATAGGCAAGATGCAATCTATTGACATAACTTCTTATTTAGAATAATATATTAAATATTGGTAATGATTATTCTTAGGTGTGTCTGTCAGTAATGGCGGGCATTTTTCATAGAGATACTTTAAATTATAATTATAAAAATTTAAAGTCAATAATTAATTTAAAAAATATTATGATAGATACAAAACAATTTTTGGTTGCTATAAATCAAATAGCGGAAGAAAAGGGAATTCCAAAAGAGAGAATTATAGATACTATTGAGATTGCTATAGCGGCGGCATATAAAAAAGATTACGGCACAAGGAGCCAAATTATTAGGGTGAAACTTGATCCGGAAAGTGGTCAAATGCAGATTTTTCAGATTAAGACTGTTGTTGATGAAAGTCGTGTGAAGAGTCAGGAAGATGTAGATAAAGAGGAGGTTATGTCAGATGAAGAAAGGATGATTTTTTTAGATAAGGAAAAGAAGAATATTGAGGAGGATGAAAACTATATAAGAAAAGTTAGATTTAATGAAGATCGGCATATAATGATCGCAGATGCTAAAAAGATAAAAAAAGATGTTGAGATTGACGGGGAGGTTGTATTTCCTCTGGAATCACACGATGATTTTGGAAGAATAGCGGCTCAAACAGCAAAACAGGTTATAGTTCAAAGATTACGCGAAGTTGAGAGAGAAGTTGTGCTTTCGGAATTTAGAGAGAGAGAGGGTGAAATTGTCAATGTTCAAGTTCAGAGATTGGAAGGAAGAAATGTTATTGTTGATTTAGGGAAAACAACAGGAATTATGTATCCGGAAGAGCAGGTTTCAGGAGAACAGTATAGGATTGGAGAAAGATTGAGAGTTTATATAGTAAAAGTTGAAACAACCACAAAGGGACCTGTTATTTTAGTTTCAAGATCACATCCTAAGATGATAGCAAGATTATTTGAGCTTGAAATTCCTGAAATTGCTTCAGGTGTTGTAGAAATAAAGTCAATAGCAAGGGAGGCAGGGTCAAGATCAAAGGTTGCTGTTTATACAATTAAAGAAGGTATTGATCCAATAGGCTCATGTGTTGGACAAAAAGGAAGTAGAATAAATACAATTATTTCTGAGTTAAATAGAGAGAAGATAGATATTATTGAGTGGTCAGAAATTCCATCAGAATTTATTTCAAATTCCTTGTCACCATCTAAAGTTGTTGGTATAGAGATAAATGAAGTTGAAAGAATAGCGTCAGTTATAGTTCCTAATGACCAGCTTTCGCTTGCTATAGGTAAGGGTGGACAAAATGTTAGATTAGCCGCTAAGTTGACAGGTTGGAAGATAGATGTTAAGGCATCTGTTGTAGAAGAGACTCAAATTGAGGATGATCCTAACTTTGTGGATGATGATATAGCAAAAGAGCCGAAAGATATGCTATAAGTTAAATGTGGATGATATTAGAAGAATTAAATAATTCAAATAATGAATCAAGAAGAAAGAATTAGATTAGCATTATCTAATTCATAATTCGTCATTTATTATTTATAAATTAATGAATCCTTGGCATGATGTTTCATTGGGAAAAGAATCACCAGAAAAATTTAACATAATAATTGAAATTCCTAAAGGATCTTCAAATAAATATGAAATAGATAAAGAAACAGGACTTATGAGACTTGATAGAGTTCTTTACTCTGCTATGTTTTCTCCAATGGATTACGGATTTTTACCTCAAACTTATTGGCATGATGGAGATCCTTTGGATGTTCTCGTAATGACAACATACACTCTTCTTCCAGGAATTTTAGTTGAAGTTAGACCAGTAGCTGTTGTGAGAATGATAGATAGCGGAGATAGAGATGAAAAGATTATAGCAGTTCCTACTGGTGATCCCAGGTTTAATGGCATTAAAGATGTTTCAGATATAGAGGAACATATTTTGGCTGAGTTAAAGCATTATTACGAACATTATAAGGATTTGCAAAATAAGAAAGTTAAAATTACATCTATTGATGGTCTCTTGGAAGCAAAGAAAGTTATTTTGGAAGGCGTCAAGCTCTATAAGGAAAAATTTAAAAAGTAGAAGAAAGATAAAAGATGAAAATATTACAAGGGTCAAAAGTAGAATTTAAATTTGAAATATCACCAGTAGAGGTTTCAAAATATCTTAATAATGCGGCACAAGAAATATCACAAGATGTTGAGGTAAAAGGATTTAGAAAAGGAAAAGCTCCTAGGGATGTTTTAGAGGGTGTTGTTGGCAAACAAATGATATTTGAAAAGGCGGGAAAGATGGCTATTGAAAAAAAGTATGATGAGTTTGTTAATGAGAATAATATATTGTCGGTAGATTTTCCACATCTTCAAATTGAAAAAATTGTAGAAGGAGAACCTATTATTGTTAAGGTTGAAGTATCTGTTTATCCTGATGTGAAGCTCTCGGATTATAAAAAAATTGCAAAGGAATTGGTAAAAAATAGAGATAAGGAAGTTACGGTGGAGGAAAAAGAAATTGACGATGCCGTCTTTAATTTACAAGGTTCAAGGGCAAAAGAGATATCAGTAAATAGGGAGGTAAAAACAGGTGATTTGGCTGAAGTTGATTTTGAAATTCGTTTGGAGGGTGTTAAAATTGAAGGAGGAGATTCTAAAAATCATCCTGTTAAGATTGGAGGTAAAAAATTTATTCCTGGTTTTGAAGATAGTATTATAGGAATGAAAGTTGGTGATAAAAAGAATTTTAAAATAACTCTTCCGAAAGATTATTTTAAAAAGGAATTAGCAGGAAGAGAATTAGAATTTTTTGTAAAGGCTAATAATGTTTTTGAAGTTTCTTTGCCAGAGCTTAATGATGATTTTGCAAAATCATTTGGAAAGTTTCAAACCTTTCAAGAACTTAGAGATAGTATAAGAGATGGTATAAAACAGGAAAAAGAGATGAAGGAAAAAGAGAAGTTTAGGAATTCTCTAATAGAAAAAGTTACGAAGGATTCAACAATTGAATTGCCGGAAGTGATGATTGAAAAAGAACTTGATAAGATGACAGAAGAGATGAAGGTTGGTATTGAACAGCACGGGTTAGATTTCGCATCTTATCTTTTAAATTTAAAAAAAAGCGGAGACGAATTGAGAAAGGATATGCGTCCTCAGGCGGAGATTAGATTAAAAGCATCTATGGTTATTGATGAATTGGCAAAACAGGAAAAAATAGAAGTGGAAGATGAGAGCGTGGTTAAAAAGGCAAATGAATTTTTATTAAGATATAAAGAGGCCTCATTAGAAGAAAATACTATGGATCCTGAAAGATTAAAGTCATATGCAAGGATGGTTTTAACGAATGAAAAGGTTTTTGAGTTTTTAGAGAGTCAGAAATAAATTATAAAATAAAAAAATGAGTTATTTAATACCGACAGTTATAGAAAAAACAAATTATGGAGAGAGGGCTTATGATATATATTCCAGACTTTTAAAAGATAGGATAATATTTTTAAGCGGGCCCATTGATGATGCTATGGCAAACACAGTTGTTGCCCAGCTTTTATTTTTAGATTCTTTGGACTCAGATAAAGATATTCAGCTTTATATAAATTCTCCTGGAGGTTCTGTTACGGCTGGACTTGCTATTTATGATACCATGCAATATGTAAAAAGCGATGTTTCTACTATATGTGTTGGTATGGCGGCCTCTATGGGGGCGGTTTTACTTGCATCAGGAGAAAAGGGCAAAAGGTTGATTTTGCCGAATTCAGAAGTTATGATCCATCAGATTATGGGAGGAGTGGAAGGACAAGCAACTGACATAGAGATTACTGCAAGACATATATTAAAAACAAAAGATAAGTTAAATAATATTTTAG
This sequence comes from Patescibacteria group bacterium, assembly GCA_038061695.1. Classification (GTDB taxonomy): domain Bacteria; phylum Patescibacteriota; class Minisyncoccia; order GWC2-36-17; family M10-OD1-4; genus M10-OD1-4. The sequence goes on along the minus strand of JBBTYT010000005.1, from coordinate 11,929 downwards.
TAAATCATACAGGGCAGTCGTATAAAAAGATAGAAGGAGATACTGACAGGGATTATTTTATGTCAGCTCAAGAAGCTAAGTCTTATGGTATAATAGATAAAATAGTGCAAAATAAGAAAAAATAATCCACCTAAAAATTAATATGGTAGATGACTCAAAAAAAATATTAATAGCGGAGGATAATTTAGCAATCAGCAATGTTTATAAGGAGAGGTTGGGTGCCTTAGGGTATAATGTTATCTCCGCTTCTAATGGAGAAGATCTTATTGATATGGCAAAATCAGAGATCCCGGATCTTATTATGCTTGAGATTGCTTTACCTAAAAAAAATGGTTTTGAAGCACTTATAGAATTAAGGGCTGATGAGAGATTAAAAAGAATACCAATCTTTGTTATTTCTGATGAGGGAAGCGATGATGATATTGAGAGAGTTATGCAGTTGGGAGCGACACTTTTTTTTGTTAAAACTAAAGTGCATCTTGTAGATATAATTCAGAGTATAGAGAGTGCTTTAGAAGAAAAATAAAATAGGTTTTTATTTTAATTTATTTTTAGAGTGGAATTTTTTATGTATATCTTTCAGGTGCCTATCTGTATAGTGGGTGTATATTTGTGTTGTTGATATACTTGAATGTCCGAGCATAGATTGAACGGATCTTATATCAGCGCCATTTTGCAGTAGATCTGTCGCAAAGCTATGGCGGAGTTTATGGGGTGATATATTTTTTACTATTCCGGCTCGCATAGCATATTTTTTTATTATTCTTTGGATTGATCTTGCAGTTAATCTTAGATTATTTTTTTTATGATTTGTATCTCTTACAAAAAGCGCTTTATCTATATCATCCCTTTTTGTTAAATATTTTTTTAAAATATCCTTGGCAGAATCTGATAAAAATACTATTCTTATTTTTCCGCCTTTTCCTAAAACTGAAAATTCACCGCTATTAATATTAATTGAGTTTCTATTTAAAGAGCAAAGCTCAGAGACACGAAGTCCTGTAGAAAAAAGAGTTTCTAATATTGCTTTATCTCTTAATGATCTAATATCATCTCCTTTCGGAGAATAGAGGAGTCTTTTAAGCTCCTCATTGTCTAGGAATACTATTTCTCTTTCCGAGTTTTTACCAAGTTCTATTTTTTCTGGACTCAAGGTTTTTATATCTATTTTGGCAAGATATTTTAAAAATGCCCGCAAGGCTATCATATGATAATTTTGAGTAGTTTTTTTTAATGTTTTATTATTTTTATCCATTACTCTGTTTAAATATATTCTGTATTGTCTTATGACATCCTGACTTATCTCTGAGGGGTTTTTTATTTTTGTGGTATTTAAAAATCTTTTTAGATAATGGTCATAATTCTCAAGTGTTTTTTGAGATCTATTTTTTTCTATTTCAAGGTATTCTAAGAATTGTATTGTGAGTTTTTGGATCATAATAATCTAATTATAGCATAAATTTTCAATTTTCTTTCTTGAATGATATGATAGACTTAATGCATAATAATTCCGTTGTGAAAATTACGCCGTTGATCTATTATCAAAATTAATTTAAATTTATGTCTAAAGCAAAGTTAAAATATAAAAGAATATTACTTAAAATTTCTGGGGAGGCGCTTTTGGGATCGCATCAATATGGTATTGATCCTGAAGTTTTAGATGATATAGCCTTACAAATTAAAAAAGTTGTAGAGAAAGGCGTTGATATAGCTATAGTTATAGGTGGAGGTAATATTTTTAGGGGATATACAGCTTCAACGCGTAGTATGGATAGAGCGACAGCAGATTATATGGGTATGCTCGCCACTATTATGAATGCACTTGCTTTGCAGGATGCCTTAGAGAAAAAAGGAATGCATACAAGGGTTCAGAGTGCCATTGATGTTCCTAAGGTTGCCGAGCAGTATATAAGAAGAAAAGCTATCAGACATTTAGAAAAAGGCAGAGTAATTATTTTTGCAGCTGGAACGGGAAATCCATATTTTACAACTGATACGGCGGCGACTTTGAGGGCTCTTGAAATGCATTGCGACATACTAGCAAAAGCGACAAAAGTTTCAGGAGTATATGATAAAGATCCAGTTAAAAACAAGGATGCAAAAAAGTATAAAAAAATAAGCTATCATGATGTTGTGATTAAGAAGCTTAAAATTATGGATATGCCTGCCATAACGCTTGCTATGGAGAATAATCTGCCTATCATAGTTTTTAATCTTTTAGAAAAAGAGTCTATCTTAAAGTTGGTTGAGGGTAAGGAAATTGGAACGATAATTAAGGATTGATTAGAATATTCTAAGTAAGAAGTCAGATTTTTATATACACTAAGTTTTTGACAAAAAAACGTTTATTTAGTATTATATAATATATTAAAATTTAATTTGTTTTTGATATAAGTTCTTCGGAATTTTCTGCGGTGGGTCTATAGATGTAAGTTTTAATTCTTATATTTGTTTAAATGGAATTTAAAATAGCCAAAAATATAAAAAATCTTAGAAATGCATTTTAAAATAGATCTATTTATGTTGTAACTCTATGTAAACCATTCTGTGTCGCAGAGATATCTTGATATGAACGATTTATCAATTTAATATTTATGGAAAGTTTACTGTCATTAGGCATTGGACTTTTTGGTGTAGTAGCCGGTATTGTTACAGGTTACTTCATCAGAAAGGTAATAGCTAAACAAAAAGCAGATGCTGTTGAGTCTAAGATTTCAAGACTCACTGAGGAAGCTAAAGAAAAATCAAAGTCTTTAATTGAAAAAGCCAAAGAAGAATCTTTAGCTATTTTGGATGAGGCTAGAAAAGAGGATAGGGAGAGAAAGTCCCAGATTTCAAAACTAGAGGAGCATCTTTTGAAACGTGAAGATGCATTGGAAAATAGGCTTGAAAGACAGGAAAAAGACGAAAAGGAGATTAAAGAAAAGGTGGAAAGGATAAAAAATGTTCAGGAAGAAGTCAAGATTATTCAACAGAAACAGATTGAAAAACTGGAAGAGATATCAGGTTATAATGAAGCAAAAGCAAAAGATGTTGTTTTCTCTATGGTTGAGCAGAGAAATAAAGATGACTTGCTTGTGAGAATGAGGAAGCTTGAAAATGAAACAAGCAATGAGATAGATAAAAAAGCGAAAGAGATGTTGAGTGATGTAATGCAAAGATTTTCAGGTTCTCAGGCTGGAGAGGTCACAATAACAACTCTTAAGATTCCTTCAGATGAGATAAAGGGGAAGATTATAGGTAGAGAAGGTAGGAATATAAAGGCTATTGAAAAATTAACCGGTGCAGAGATTATAGTTGATGATACTCCGGGATCTATATTAATCTCATGCTTTGATCCCATAAGAAGACAGGTTTGCAGGCTTGCTTTGGAAATACTTATAAGTGATGGAAGAATTCAGCCGGCTAAGATAGAGGAAGCTGTTGAAAAGGCAAAAGTTGAGATAATAAAAAGTATTCAAAAAGCCGGGGAAGATGCTGTTATTGAGGCTAAGGTTATAGGTGTTGATCCAAAGCTTGTTAATCTTTTGGGTAGATTAAAATATAGAACATCTTTTGGTCAGAATGTTCTGGAACATTCTTTGGAAGCCGTACATATTGGCGCAATGCTTGCGGAAGAGCTTGGAGGCGATGTTAAGATTACTAGAATGGGGGCGCTATTTCATGATATAGGGAAAGCAGTTGATCATGAAGTTCAAGGAACACATGTTGAGATAGGAATCAAAATTCTTCAAAAATTCGGAGTTGATGAAAGAGTTATATTAGCTATGAGATCACACCACGATGAATATCCATATGCAACTTTAGAATCAAAGATAGTTGCTACAGTAGAGGCGCTTTCAGCATCTAGACCAGGAGCAAGAAGAGGAACATTAGAAACTTATATTAGGAGATTAGAGGAGCTTGAAGCTATTGCAATGTCGCATGAGGGCGTTGAAAAAGCATATGCAATATCTGCCGGTAGAGAGTTAAGAGTTTTTGTTACCCCAGAGAAAATTGATGATTTGGCAGCAAGAAAAATGGCAAGATCTATAGCGGATAAAATAGAAGAAGAGTTAAAATACCCTGGAGAAATAAGAGTGAATGTAATAAGAGAGAACAGGGTAATTGAATATGCTAGATAAAATTAAATTTTTTATTTGGTTTGATAGGCGGTTTGCTATTGACAAGGGCATATAAACACGTGTTAAGCTATGAGAAGCTAGAATCTTGCATAAATCAAAGGTTTTTGGTAGAATTATGTTAATTGGTATTTGAAAATAAAAAAGGTCACAATGCGTAGAGTTTACTAAATAGTAGTTTTAAGATAAACTTATTAGAAGTAAGCTTAATTATTTATAATTATTAAATGATATTAAAAATATGAACAAAGATGCTTTAGCCGAGGTTGTACAGTTAAAGGCAGGATTAGATACAAAAAAGGCAGCACAAGAGGCTGTTGATGCAGTGTTTGATACAATTACCGCAACTCTTTCAAAGAAAGAGGAGGTTTCTATTGCAGGATTCGGAGCTTTTAAAGTTGTTGATAGAGCAGCTAGAATGGGTGTAAATCCAAAGACGGGTGAAAAGATTCAAATCGCAGCTGTGACAGTTCCTAAATTTAAGGCTGGGAAGGCTTTGAAAGAAGCGGTAAAATAGATTCTTCAATTTAGACCGCTTGCTATAATTATGGTTTTGATTCTATCACTTATGATAGACATTTTGAGGCAGTTTAAATAGAAAGAAAATCCCAAGAGTTATCTTGGGATTTTCTTTTAGAGGATTATAATTTAATTTTATATAAATGAGCGTTATTATTTTGATAGTAGTTATAATAATTGGTTCTGCTTTTTTTTCATGTATTGAAGCTGCTCTTTTTTCTGTTAATTTAAGAAGAGCGCAAATTTTAAGAGAGCAAAAGAAGAGAGGTGCCGAATCCCTCGTTATGATTAAGGAGAGGATGGGGCGTCCAATTACGGTTTTGGTTATTTTTAACAATACTATAAATATAATAGGTAGTATGTTTGTTGGTGCTGTGGCTATTGAAACTCTCGGAAGCGTTTGGCTTGGATATATATCTGCAATCGTCACATCTTTAATTATAATTTTTGGTGAGATAATACCAAAAACAATAGGGGAAAATTATGCAGAACAAATCTCTCTCTTCACGGCAAAGCCACTTCTTTTATCTGCAAGAATTTTCTATCCTATTATTTGGGTTTTAGAAAAAATAACGAGTAAGTTTTCAAGGATAAAAAAGAGTGTTTCAGAAGATGATCTTAAAATATTAAGTAAGCTAGGATATCTTGAAGGTTCGATAGAGGAGGATGAGATGAATATCATAAATAGAGTTTTTACTTTAAATGATATAAAGGCAAAAGATATAATGACACCAAAAATGTCGGTAGTCGCTTTATTGGCAGAAAGAAGTTTAGATGAAGTGAAAGAGGAAATTTATAATCTGTCAAATTCTAGATTTCCAATTTATTCAGGAAGTATAGATAATATTGTTGGAGTTTGTCATAGACAGGATTTGCTCGTAGCATTAAATAGAGGTAGAGGTAATGTGAATGTTAAGGATTTTTCAACACCGCCTATTTTTGTTTATGAAGATACTAAGGCGGATGAGCTTTTGCCTTTATTTCAAAAGAAACGTTTTCATTTGGCTATAGTAAAAGATAGATTTGGTGGGACAGCAGGGATTGTTACGCTGGAGGATGTTCTGGAGAAATTAGTAGGTGATATAATTGATGAGAAAGATGAGTTTATAAGTTTAAGAAAAAAAGCTTTAGGTAATATAATTAACTCTTCATCAAGAAAGATAAACTAATAAAAAACAAAAATAAAAAAGCGCTTACCGAATTTCGGCAAGCGCTGTGTGGTTATGCAGTTTATAGTTTTTTCACCAGATGATCAAATAACTGCTGGTGCAGATTAAGAAGATGTTTGAAGTAAGGTTTATTTTCTTCTTTTTCATAGAAGTCATTTGCCCCCAAATCAACCAATATTGCGCCTATTGTTCGTTCAAGGAGAAGAGCGTTTATTTTGCGTTCAAAATCCTTGTCTTGTTGCACGACCGGAATTGTGTGATAGACGGCAAGCCACTTTGAGATATATTCCAATAGTTGCTCAAAAGTGTAGTCGGTGTCTCGAATATGCATCAGGCAACTCCAGATGTTGAACGCGAGATCGTACCACTGCGGACGATATGACCAGAACAAATTTGAGAGAACTACAAAAGAACCATCGGGCAAACAGTAGATGTCGTTCGCGGTAAGATGACCGTGACAGAAAACCATTGGAATCGATGATAAATGTTTGACTGCCAGCGGATAATATCTGACAAGATACGGTGCATAGTCTTTCAAGTTTATTCGCTTTTTATATTCGGATATTTTTCGCCAGTGGTCTACCCTATGAACTGTAAATACCAAGCTGTCTTTTGTCTCTGGTTCAATCCAAGAACGCGTAAGCGCAGAAGTTCGATACTCTTGGTAGAAACGGGCGAAATCCAGCATTTGCTCCGTGCTGGCGAACGGCATCTCGAAAATCTTCGGCGCGTCAATATATTTGGTGATGAGATAGCCATATCCACGTTCTTCGCTCCACGGCTTATGTCTGTATATAATGGGAACATGAATTAGGTTACTCTTATTTTGATCGGTAAAGTGTCGGACGATTTTGCCTTCATCAACTTCCGGCTTCAGTCCTTGAAGTTTTAGTACGGCTGGTTCGCCATTCAACATGCCCTTGTAAATTAGGCTACCAACTTTGGTCTTGTCGTAAATCATGCCACGAAAAATTTCCTTTTCCACGACGAATCCAGTCTCGCTTGTAACTTGCGCTAAAACGTCAGCTTCCCGTTGAGAGAAGTCATCTTGAGTAAAGTATTTTTCGGTTATTTTGTTGCTCATAGTATCGTTTTCTTTTATTGATTGTAGCGATTTTTACTGCTTAAGAAAAGAGAGGAGCACGTGGTGTCTCCTCTCAACTATTGTTTATATTTCAATTTCAACTGCTATTCATAATGCGTTCTTTTCTCCGAAGTTCCATTTTTTCGAAAAATGGAAACTTCGAAGCAAGAACATCAAACGGCGTTGCAATGAAAAGTTGTTTGAGTTTCGCGATAAAACTTTTCGTTAGCTCGTATGTCATCACTTCGGGCCAATGGCCTAGAATGAGTCGTGCAAGAATTTTCACTTTGATGCTTCTCGCACCATCGCAAAAAATCACCAATCGCTTGTAGTCAAAATTTCTCTCACTGATGACCCGAGTAATACTTTGCAGGTTTTGGTTCGTCGTTACAGAGGATTCCTCCAAGATAAGAGGAACAACAACACCACACTCCTTCAGGTAATCTGCCATCATTCCAGCCTCACTAACTCCAGGCGCATTTTTCCGGTTCGTATATCCGCCAGTAGTAACGATAGCCACGACATCGGAGATTTCCGAGAAATCAATAACTAGATCAAGATAATGCTTCATGGGTTCGGTGAGATGACACCCGTACCCAAGCACAACAACCAAAACATTTTTTTCAGCCATTTTTCACCTCCTATGGATTGTAAAAGATCAACTTTATTTACTATATGATACAAAATAAAAACAATCTCGTCAAGATTGTATGTTATATTTTCAGAGAAACAAAATTTATTTTTTTGGAGCGGGCACGGGGATTCGAACCCCGATCATCTGCTTGGAAGGCAGAGATAATAGCCATTATACGATGCCCGCTTATTCTCTTTTTAGTATCTTTATTTTACATAATTTTTAGATTTTTTCAATAGGCAGATCCTTTAATTGATTTTTGTCTTTGAATAAAGTAGAATGTTTTTATTATGGAGAAAGAAGTAGAGCAGGATTTAATGAAAAAAATAATATCTCTTTGCAAGAGGAGGGGTTTTGTTTATCCATCATCTGAAATTTATGGCGGTTTTTCTGCAGTGTATGATTATGGACCTTATGGAGTTGAGCTTGAGAATGCTTTGAAAAATGAATGGTGGAGATATATGGTTCAATTGAGAGAGGATATAATCGGGCTTGATTCATCTATTTTTATGCATCCGAAGATTTGGGAAGCAAGCGGACATATTTCAGGATTTTCAGATCCTTTAACCGAGTGCAAGAAATGCAATAGCAGATTAAGAGTTGATCATCTTCTTGAAGAGGCTGGGATAATGGCTGATGAAAAAATGTCTGAGGATGAGATAAATAAATTATTTTTTGAAAATAAAAATAAGGTAAAATGTCAAAAATGCGGAGGTTCTGATTTTACGAATGTAAAAAAGTTTAATTTATTAGTAAAGTCAAATTTGGGAAATTTTACAGGAAACGCAAATGAAAACCCTTCTTACTTAAGAGGAGAAACATGTCAAGGTATTTATGTGAATTATAAAAATGTTCTTGATTCCACAAGAGTAAAAGTTCCTTTTGGCATAGCACAAGTCGGAAAGGCTTTTCGTAATGAAATAACCGCAAGGCAATTTATATTTAGAACACGCGAATTTGAACAGATGGAAATGCAATATTTTGTAAATCCAAAAGATGAGATGTTGGAATATGAAAAATTGAAGGAGTATAGATGGGATTATTATGTAAAATATCTTGGGATAAAAGAGGAAAATCTAAAGTGGAAGAAACATAAAAATTTTGTTTTTTATGCGAAGGAGGCATACGATATAGAATATAATTTTCCGTTTGGTTTTAAGGAGCTTGAGGGTATTCATGCAAGGAGTGATTATGATCTCTCTCAACATTCAAAATATTCAGGTGAAAAACTTTTGTATAGAGACCCTAAGACAAATGAGGAATTTGTGCCACATATAATAGAATCATCTGTTGGCGTAGGAAGAACTATGCTTGCAATATTGACAGAGGCTTATACGGAAGAAGAAATTGATGGAGAGTTGAGGGTTGTTATGAAATTTGCAAAAAAAATAGCTCCTGTAAAAGTGGCAGTTTTTCCGCTTCTTAAAAATAAGCCAGAGCTTGTAAATAAGGCCAGAGATATATTTGATGAACTTAAAAAAAGTTTTATGTGTGAATTTGATGATAGTGGAAATGTAGGAAAGAGATATAGAAGACAAGATGAAATAGGAACTCCTTATTGTATAACGATTGACTTTGAATCCCTTGATGATAATTCTGTTACTGTTCGTGACAGAGATACTATGAAGCAAGAAAGAGTGAAGATAGATATTTTAAAGGATTATTTGAAGAAGTCTCTAGAATAAAAATAGTTATACATCGTTATTTTTTATTCTTCTATTTTCTTCAATAATTCATTGGACTTTTTTAAAATCTCAGATTTTATCTTTCTTTTAAATATACTTCTTAAATATAAAAATGATAAGAGAATAAGTAGTGCTATCAAAAGAAAATATTCTATTCTTTCAAGTGAATTTATAAGTATTTCAATGCTTGAGCCGAATAAATATCCTATTTCAAAATAAATTAGAATACAAATAATCGCCCCGATGATATTAAAGTACATAAATTTTCCTAATGGCATCTCTGAGCTACCGGCTATAAATGATATGAAGGGTCTTATGATTCCTATAAATCTTCCAAGCAATATGCTTTTACCACCATGTTTTTGAAAGAATTCTTTTGAATAATTTAAATATTTTTTCTGCTTAAATATTTTTTCTATCAATGTCGTTTGTCCGGATCTATTCTTATTTTTATAATATTTTCCAAGAAAATAATTCAGAGTATCTCCAATTATTGCTCCAAGAATCGCGATAAATATAATTAATGATCCATCAAGATAGCCATTATACGCAATAAATCCAGAGACTATTATAAGTATGATTGCTGGTATGAAAAGTCCTATGAATACGGTTGTTTCAAGAAGTGTGGATAAAAAAATAATCCAATAGCTCAATGCTTTGTTTTCCATAACAAATTCATAAATTTTTTGAAAAATTGCTATATCTGTCATTATTTTTCTTTTTTGCTTTTCTCTGCGATCCAATTATTAACAGCAAGAAGTGAATCAAAAGTTCCGGCATCAGTCCAGTGACCGTTAAGAATTTCGTATGTCATTTTATTATTTTTAATGTAATGGTTGTTAAGATCCGTAACCTCATACTCGCCTCTGTTAGAAGGCTTGAGTCCGCTTATAATATCAAATGCCTTTTCATCGTACATGTAAAGTCCAACAACAGCTAAATTGCTTTTTGGTTTTTTCGGCTTTTCTTCAATAGCAACAACTTTACCATGTTTCACCTCTGCAACGCCGAATCTTCCAGGATCAGAAACTTCTTTTAAAAATATCTTTGCTCCTGATTTTTGATTTTTAAAATTCTGACAAGCTTTTTTGATATCATCTTCAAATATGTTGTCTGCAAAGATGACAATAATTTTTTCTTTTCTGGCAAAATCTTTTGCAACATTGATGGCGTCAGCCGGTCCAAGAGGATCTCTTTGCACTTCATAGTGAAGTTTTACACCAAACGCATCTCCGGATCCAAGCAGATTTATAAATTGTCCTGAATGTTCTGTGCCGGTAACTATTAAGATTTCTTTGATGCCGACATTAGCAAGCATTAGAATAGAATAATAAATCATTGGTTTGTCGTAGATTGGCAGTAAGCTTTTGTTTATTGTTTTTGTTAATGGATAAAGCCTTGAGCCTTTTCCTCCGGCGATTATTACTCCTCTCATAATAAATATAGATTATTTTTTTTAATATTATATTATAATAACAGAAATTTTGAAATATTCCACCCTTCACATAAAATATAAAATATTGAATAGATTATTATAAAGAGCTATACTTACAATTAAGAGTATTAAGCATTATAAATATATGAAGAGATGGAGTTATTTATATTTGCACAACAGAAAATCAGTTGGCGGTATCTTTATGCAAACAAATACAGAAAGCTTTTAATGGTGATCGTATAAAATTAATATGATGAATTTTATAATAAAAAAATATATTGTAATTTCTTTTGCTATTTTAGCGATTATTATTTTTTCTTATATTTCCTTAGGTGGCGAGAAAGAATTAACTTACGAATCTTTTATTATTAAGATGTCAGATATAGTGGAGGAGGTCAGTGTGACTGGAAGTATCAAGCCAGTTGAGAGTGTTGATTTAGCTTTTGAGATAGGAGGTAAAGTATCTAATATAAATGTAAAGATTGGTGATGTTGTTGAGGCTGGGAAAGTTTTAATTTCCTTAGACAAAGGAGATCTTTTAGCTAAACTTGCTCAAGCAGAGGCGGGGGTGGATTCAGCAAAAGCGCAACTTAGTCAGTATGAATATGCGTTCAAAACGCAAGAGTCTATTTTCGATGAGATGAAAAAAGGGACAAGGGCAGAGGAAATACAGATTTCAGAAACAAAGGTTGCCAACGCAAAAAAATCACTCTCTAATGCAAGTACGAATTTAGAAAATATAAAACAAAAATCAGATTTAGATATAAAAAATCTTTATGATAGCGTAGATGATATTTTAAATGATGCTTATACAAAAGCGTATGACGTTGTTAATAATAAGACAACAGGAATATTCTCAGAGCAGGTGCCTAATGATTTTAAATTAACATTTAATATTCTTGATGCTTCTCTAAGAGCAAATTTAGAGCAAAATAGATTCATAGTCGGAAATCAAGTTAGTCTTTTTAAGTTGGAGATAGCAGGCTTAACATCATTATCTGATTTTGACTATTTGCTCTTAAGTTCAAAAACTCGTCTTATTCTTATCAGAGACTTTTTATTAAACTTAAACAGCGCAATTGACAGTGCTACCGGACTATCATCAACTACGATAGATACATATAGAACTAATGTAAATACAGGTAGAACCAATATAAATACAGTTATATCAAATATAAATAATCAAATTCAACTTATCTTAACACAGAAAATTATAAATTACTATACTTAAAGAAAATAGATTAAGATCATTGAAAAAACATTATTACTCTCGAGTCCTTTA
>JBBTYT010000004.1:0-22760 GCA_038061695.1 Patescibacteria group bacterium | reverse complement strand
ATCTCCAGCGCCATTTGTTAGATGAGACTGCAGTTGAAAGAGGTTTTCAAAACTGTAAAAAAGGTACCTGACACCATATTTACTTGATCCGGAACTCGTTGATTCAATCTTCAAACACTGTCTCTTTCAACCAGACAATGATACTAGTATCAGCAATGTTGTTGAGGTTGAATGCTATTTTGTTGTTGGGATTGATGACGAATTTTCAAAAGCCAGATTTGATTCCGAGTACCTCAAGATCGACAAGATAAAGATTGAGGCAATGTTGAACGAACTTCCTAACGGATTTTTTAAGAAACGTAATGGTTTATCGTTTCTCGATGCTTGCAACGACAAAGACGGTAATAGGTGGACTGATTCCTATGAGTGTGTGAAAAAACTTTTACTGCTCGGCATGGGCATTGGTAAGATTGAATATATTCTATCGAGAAAGATGTGGAAGAAGGGTGCACCATGCATCGTTATTAGTAGTTAGTAGCGAACGATGTTCGCGATCGGATGACTTCACGCAAATAATTGCGGGGAGTCATTTTCTATTTCTGAATATTTTAATTTATTTGTTTGTCGCGCCACAAGACGCGACGAGGATTAAGTTTTATCTCCAGCGAAAAAATTGAAAAGTTTTGAATTGTGGGATATTCTGAAAATAGAGCGAAGCAATTTTAGGAGGCGGCTAAAAACTTGCATAATATTTATTTTGTGCTATAGTTATGCCAGTTTCCGAATCACGGAAACCAAAAAATATAGGAGATAGAAAATGACTTCAATCTATGATTTAAGTTGGCGTAAGATATCGTTTCTCGCCAAGATATGGCTTCTTCTCAAATCGCGAAAGCAAGAGAAAGAGAAAATGCGGTCGGACAATCTATGGGTGCAAGCTGGAGGATATTCCGCTCTATCAAGCACCTACTACAGTATCGTCGGCACCGCTTTTGCCCAACTCAAGGCGGCGCTTCGTCCGAAGTGGCTCGCTCTGGTGAAAGTCACAACATGGTGTCTCACATGGTTTCCGCTTGCTGGGTACTGCTACTGGCGTATGCTTCCACTCTCAGATCGCGTTGTCGAACTGGTTGGCTATAACGGCATGTCAGCCGATTGGTGTGATATTCGTCAAAGTGTCTTGCGTCTTCGAGGACAGTACGACGAGGCAAAACAGTGTATTATTGTCGCGTTCGCCAAGAATCCGGAGAAGGCTCACACGCGAGGATTGCTTCACATAGGATTTGCCGAAATCTATCGGCGCGAAGGATATAATGACAAGGCTGTAACGGAAGTGTGTTGCGCACTTGTCGAAGCAGAGAAAGCGGAAAAGCAAGACCCGATGCAAGCGGAGCGTATATATCGCCAATCTGCAAATTTGTCCCATCAGATGTGTGCTATAGGTAATCTACCACCTGCGAATGAGCTGTATGATAAGGCGAATAAGCTCGCGCAAGCAACAGGCGCACGCGATCAAATTCTCAAGCTATATCAATAACGATGTAGCGTGCATCTTTAGCTGCTTTGTATTCATTTACAAAGCGGTTTCTTTTTTCTAAACTTTACCTATGCAATATTTATCAATTATTGAGCAACCTACAAAAGAAGCGATAAGGGTGTTTGCAGAAAAGAGAAATCTAACCGAACACTTGCCAGAAACATATAAACATCCGCAAGAGGATTATCTCATTGCGTCAAATTCACCTCCTGTCTTTGTTGTTTCGGACGGTGTTACGTTGAATTTCAAAAAGTTAGTAGAGGATAATCAAAAATATCCGAATCCTTCTCCAGCTGGAGAAGTTGCAAAAGTATTTTGCGAAGCCGTTACAAAAAGTGTAACTGAAAAATACGGCGAGTTTGACGCAGAAAAAATTATTAAAGTGTTTAAAGAAGCGAACGTCGAAGTAAAAAGATACAATGAAAAAATCGGCAAGAGCGATATTTCAGGAAACATCACGGGATTTTATGCCACTACTGGTTCATTCGTAATTATCAAAAATAATAAAGCATATTGGTCTTCAATTTGCGATTCTTTTGTCGCTCATTTTGACTATGTTAGCGCCAACACTTTTTACTATCTGTTGGTTTGTTAATATTCAACAGAGAGGAGAGCCAGCCAGTAAAGAGGATGTACGTAGTCATCCTATCTGGCAGTTTATTCGTGAAATAAAGATAGATTTTGTAGAAGACCTATCTGATCCAAGACAATTTTGCATAATAAAAGATAGAGTTTGTCTTGCTGATTATGGAAATAATCTGCTAGAATCTCTTTTGGATTATATACAAGATAAAAAATAAAAATTATTTAATTAAAAACAACCAGTCAACGAGAAAATTCGTTTTGACTGGTTTTTTATCTTTTTGTTAACACCAAAACATCTTGATTCATTGTTTCGTCATTTTGTTTTTCTTGTTCAACAAAATCTTTCCAATCTCCTAAAAATATATCAAAACCGAAAGATTCGGCCAAATTCTTTATTTTTTCGGCGGAATGGAAATATTTTTTTGTTTCAGCGCCATCAATATAACCAGCTGTTGGGTCGCCGGAAACTTTAAAAAACTTAACTGTAAAGCTATCACCATCTTTTAATTCTCGAGTTTCATCGTCAGGAAATTCTTCTCCGTTATACAAAAAGCGGGCATTTGTTGAAAAACTTTTTAATTCAGGATTTATGTTTCCGATTGTGGCGATTAGTTTACCGCCATGTTTTATTTTTTCTGAAAGAAGTTTAAATAATTCATTAAGATCATCAATATGGTCAATAGTATATTTCATTATAGCAGTATCAAGCTTTTCATTTTCAAGAGTGCGTAAATATTCTAAAATATCATTTTCAATGAAGGTGATGATCTCATTTCTATTTTTATATTTTTCTTCAGAGATATATTTTACCGCAAGCTTAAGCATATACGGCGAAAGATCAACCCAATCCATATGTCCGCGCGGTTCGCTAAGTAATTTATCAAAAAATTCATGGTATCTGTCAGGATGAGCACCGCCTCCTAATTCAGCAGAATAAATAGGATTTTGAAGTTTTTCAGATTCTTGCATTAATATAGTGTCTATAATTTTAGCAACTTTAAAATTCTTTTCATTTTGTTCTGATTCGGCAAATTTTTCAGCAATTTCCGGTGAAAAATACATTGCTAATCCTTTATGATAATTCAGGTTATCTTGTTTTTCTTTATTATTCATAATTTTTTTCATTAGGTAAATAATTAATATCTTAGCATTTTATTATATAGCAAAGCAATATAAATATAGTAAAAAACTTTATTTTATGGTGATGTATTAATAACTTTTCTACAAACTTACTTCGTATGTGAGGAGTCCGGTGCCATCCTCGCTTTAATTTAATGAGTTTAAAACTTGCATAGTATTACATCTTGTGTTATGCTTGCGACAGATTTTTGAATCTCAGAAATCATATACTATAGGAGATTAGAAATGATTGTCGACACATTTAACGGAGGCATCTTAATGGCACCACAAAAGCATATTGCTTTTGCACTCGGCACGCAGGTGGATATACCAGTGTCCTTTGACATATGGTCAGAAATCGCCATCCCCAATTGTGTGAGGATGGGTGATGTACTCAATCATAGTAAAGATAAAAAGATCTACCATGGGATGATTTGTCATACGTTCGGTCCTGGCGGATGGGATGAAACACCTCATCTCGTTCGGCAGTGCCTAGATAATATAATTGCTCCCAGAAGCAAGGAAATCGCTGTTATTCTGATGGGTTCTGGTAAATTAGATATAATGAATGGTGCTGATGTCTGTGCCATTCTTGAGGGAATGGAACAGTCGAATAAGAATCTTGTGGTTTATATATCACAATCATAGCTCGCAATAATATCAAGGGGCTCCCAGCAAAAAATTGCTAGCGGAGTCCTTTTTTATTTTCAACAGGAATAAAATTAGTGGTTCTTGAAATTGATAAGGAAGATGAATTTTAATTATTAAAAATAAAAATAGTAAAAAGCTTTATTTTGTGCTATTGTAAGATGAAATTATGAAGATATGATAAAGAAATATATTGAAGGTTTTATTACAACTACTGGTAGGGGTACTGGTTTTGTATCACAGGGTGAAGATGAATTACGCGAGAATGATATTCGTATTGAGGCTGGGTTTTTAAAGACAGCTCTTCCAAATGATCGCGTGAAGGTTTTGCTTTATCCCAAAATTTTAGGCGCAAAACAGCAAACCGGAGAGGTTGTTGAGATTCTTGAACGCATAAAGAAAACTTTTGTAGGCACTATTAAAGAAAATGGTGTTGTTTTTGTTATTCCTCAAAATACTAATATTTATGTTAATTTTTTTATTCCAAATCCACCAAAAGGCAAAGTGTTAAACGGTAAAAAAGTGTTTATCAGATTTATTTCTTGGGATGATCCAAAAAAACCGCCTCAAGCTGAAATTATTGAGATTATTGGAAATGCCGGTGAAAACGAAACAGAAATTCGTGCTATAGTACTTGAGGGTGGTCTTTCACTTGAAATCCCGGCAGATATAGAAAATGAAGCGACGATGCTTAAAAAAAATGCGTCAGCATTCATAGTGGAAGAAGCAAAGAAAAGACGTGATTTCCGCGATGTGATAACTTTTACTATTGATCCTGCAGATGCAAAAGATTTTGATGATGCTATATCTATTAAAACCCTTCAAAATGGCGATTTTGAGATTGGTGTGCATATTGCTGATGTCTCTGCGTATGTAAAAGCTCATACGGCAATAGATGAAGAAGCGCGTAGACGAGCAACTTCAATATATCTTGTTGATCGTGTTATTCCGATGTTTCCTGAGATCCTTTCAAATGATCTTTGTTCTTTAAATCAAGGAGACGATAAGCTTGTTTTTTCTGCGGTTTTTATATTTGCCAAAGAGAGTGCTGTAAATTCAAATGAGAAGGCGATTATTAAAGAGTCATGGTTTGGTCGCGCGATTATAAACTCTAACAAACGCTTTACATATGAAGAAGCGCAAGAAGTCCTCAATAAGCATTCCGGTATTTTTTATAATGAACTTAATATTTTAAATATCATAGCAAAGAAGCTTATAAGACAAAACAAAGAAGAAGGGGCTATATCTTTTGAACAGGAGGAGGTGCGTTTTATCCTTGATGAAAATAAAAAGCCAATCCGTGTTTATAAAAAAATATCCCAAGATACAAATAAGCTTATTGAGGGATTTATGCTTCTTGCAAATAAAAAAGTTGCAGAATTTGTATCAAGTAAAATGACAAATAATAAATCTAGCGGTAAGAAAGGTTCGGAGGATATTTTTATATATCGCATTCACGATGAGCCAAAACCAAAACGTCTTCTTGAGCTTGCACATCTTCTTTCTGGTCTTGGTCATAAAATTCACTTGGAAGATGGGCGTGTTTCTTCTCATGATATAAATAAGCTTCTTGAAAAAATAAAAGGTACGCCGGAAGAAGCAATGCTTAATATTGCAATTATACGGACTATGGCAAAGGCGATTTATTCAACTGAAAATAGAGGGCATTATGGAGTTGCATTTGAACATTATACGCATTTTACTTCGCCAATCCGACGTTATCCGGATGTGATGGTGCATCGTCTTCTTGAGCATTATCTTGCCGGTGAGCCAGTGTCAAAAGAAGAGATGAAAGAATATAGACTCTTATCAATACATTCATCAGAGATGGAAAAACTTGCTGCTGACGCAGAACGCGCATCCGTTAAATATAAACAAGCTGAGTATATGTCTGTGCGTGTGGGGCAAGAGTTTAACGGTATGATATCAGGTGTTGTTGAATGGGGAATTTTTGTTGAAGAAGACGAAACAAAATGCGAAGGTCTTGTGCGTATAAGTGATCTTGGCAAAGATTTTTATATTTTTGAGAAAGAGAAATATCGCATCATTGGCAAGAATAGTCGCAAGCGTTACACGTTAGGTGACAAAGTGCGAATTCGAGTTAAGTCAGTTGATATTGGACGCAAGTCAATTGATTACGAACTTATTTAAAGGTGTTGTTAAATTTATAATTTTTAAAATTAATTATGAATAAACAAAAAATATTTAAAATAAAGGGAATGCATTGCGCCTCATGTGCGAGCATAATAGAAAAGAGACTTAAAAAAATAGATGGTGTTATTTCTGCCGAAGTTAATTATGGAACTGAAACAGCAAAACTTTCCTTTGATGAATCAAAGATATCTACGGATGAGATATTAAAAACAATAGAACCGCTGGGCTACTCTTTTATTGTTCCCGTTATTACTATTCCTACGGCAAAATCAATGAATATGTCAGAGGATGAGCATGCTGAACATTTAGGTCTTAATCAATCAAAAAAAGAAAAATTGACCGAACTTTTGGAGATGAAAAACAAGGTGATCTCCACTATTCCGCTTGTTATCTTTTCTATTTTTGTTATGACTTGGGAGATTTTAGCTCAATTTGACATAATTACTCCTCTTTCATATTTTTGGAGAGAATTTTTTCATCATATTTTACCGCTCATGGCTACTTATATGCTTTTTGTAGTCGGTAAGCCATATCTTATCGGGGTATATCGTTTTTTTCGTTATGGTAGAGCAAATATGGATACGCTTATCGGCATAGGTACATCAGTGGCGTATATTTTCTCGTTTGTTGTTTCTGCATTTGAGGAGACATTACGGCCATTCATTAATGTAGAGAATAGCTATTATGATGTAACCATTATTGTCATTGCTTTTATTACTCTTGGTAAATATCTTGAAATGCGATCTAAATTAAGAACTGGTGATGCGATAGAAAAACTTTTGAACTTACAGGCAAAGACAGCACTTGTTATTAGAAATAAAATTGAGAAGGAGATACGAATTGAAGATGTTGTGCATGGTGATTTTATTATTGTAAAGCCTGGAACAAAAATTCCTGTTGACGGGATAATCATTGGTGGCTCTTCCTATATAGATGAATCAATGATTACCGGAGAGCCGATGCCAGTTAAAAAAAATAATGGTGATACTGTTGTTGCCGGAACAATAAATACGAGTGGAGCATTTACATTCAAAGCGACAAAAATTGGATCGGAGACACTCCTTGCCAATATTATTAGAATGGTTGAAGATGCGCAGGGCAGTAAGGCGCCAATACAATCTTTAGCAGATAAGATATCATCTATTTTTGTGCCAATAGTATTAGTCTTATCTTTTGTTGCTCTTGGAGCTTGGCTTTTTATCGGCACACAATATCTCGGTTTTTCACAAGCGCTTTCATTGGGTTTAGTTTCATTTGTTTCTATTTTAATAATCGCTTGTCCATGTGCTTTGGGACTCGCAACACCGACAGCGATTATTGTTGGTGTCGGCAAGGGTGCAAAAGAGGGAATTCTCATTAAAGATGCGGCAACGCTTGAAAAGCTTCATAAAGTAGATATTGTAGTTGTTGATAAGACAGGAACTATCACTAAGGGTAAGCCAGAGCTTGTTTCTATTAAAAATTATTCTAAAAAGACAGATTTAGAAATTATTGCTATTCTTGCATCTCTTGAGAGTAAATCTGAACATCCGATAGCTCATGCAATTATTGAATATGCTCGAAAAAATAATATAGCATTGTCATCAGTAGAAAATTTCGAAAGCATTAAGGGTAAGGGGATTAAGGGATTAGTGAATGGCAAGGAATATTTTGTCGGTAATATGAAATTTATTGAAGATATTAAACTCTCATTTGATAGAAAGATATTTGAAAAAGAAACATCTGAAGGCAAAACTCCAATTATTTTAACAACTGCGCAGGAGATTATTGGAGTGGTTATTGTCGCCGATGCGATAAAGCCAGAAGCTATTGATGCGGTAAAACAGCTCCATAAGCTCGGTATAAAAATTGTTATGCTTACAGGTGATGATAAAAATACTGCTTTAGCTATTGCGCGAGATGTCGGTATTGATGATGTTGTGGCGGAAGTTTTGCCTGAAGATAAATTAAATAAAATTAAAGAGCTTCAATCTCAAGGTAGAGTGGTGGCGATGGCTGGTGATGGTGTTAATGATGCTCCGGCTCTTGCTCAGGCGGATGTCGGCATCGCTATGAGTACAGGTACTGACGTTGCTATTGAGTCGGCAGGAATTACACTTTTGTACGGCGATATTTCAAAACTTACAAAAGCCATTAAACTCTCAAAAATGACAATGCGAGGAATTAAGCAGAATTTATTCTGGGCTTTTATTTATAATATAGTCGGCATACCAGTTGCGGCTGGTATTTTATATCCTATATTTGGAGTAATGTTGTCACCTATCTTTGCTGGACTCGCGATGGCATTTTCATCTGTTTCAGTTGTTTCAAATTCATTGCGTATTAAAACTAGAAAATTATGAATCAAGGGGAGAAAAAGTATACATTCCATGTCCACGGTATGCATTGTAATTCATGCGCGATCCTTATAGATAGCGAGCTTATAGAATTAACATATATTAACAATGTAAAATCAAATCTTAGGAATTGCTGTGTTGAGGTTATAGGAAATTTTGGTGATAAGTCGCCAGATTCTATCATCGTAGATTTAAATGAGGTTTTAAGAAAACATGATTATTCGCTCTCTCTTGAAAAAAGAGAATATGAAGTCAAATGGTCAGATTTTAAAATAGCGATACCATTCGCTCTTGGTTTTATAGCTATATTTATTTTTCTTCAAAAAATTGGAATAGTTAATCTAATAAGTTCGCAAGATGTTTCTTATGCCAAGGCATTTTTCATAGGAATTATCGCATCTCTTTCAACATGCATGGCTATTGTTGGCGGTCTTGTGCTCTCTCTTTCTGCAAATTTTGCAAAAGGAGGCGACAGGATTAAGTCTCAGATTTTGTTTCATGTCGGACGTCTCGTTTCCTTCTTTTTACTTGGTGGTACTATCGGAGCTCTTGGATCTGTCTTTCAACTCGGAGGAACAGGTGTTTTTATTTTATCTCTCATAGTTGGCGTTGTTATGTTAATATTAGGAATTAATCTTCTTGATATTTTTCAATGGACAAAAAGAATTCAACCAACACTGCCGAAATTCATATCAAATAATATACTTAAGGTAAAAAAACTTAATCATACTCTTACGCCGTTACTTCTTGGCATAGCAACATTTTTTCTTCCATGCGGGTTTACTCAATCAATGCAGATTTATACACTCTCAACAGGAAGTTTTTTGAGTGGCGGAGCGATAATGTTTGTATTTGCTTTAGGCACATTTCCAGTACTTGCTTTATTAAGCTTTACCTCTCTTGGTATACATGATAAGGTAAAATCAGGAATATTTTTTAAGACTGCTGGACTCGTTGTGATATTTTTTGCTTTATTTAATCTTATTAATAGTTTGGTGGCAATCGGAGTATTGTCGCCAATTTTTAATTTTTAGTAAACTTTGAATTACAAAACGCCATCTGCTTCGTTCCGCCTTCACTTCTCGCTTCGCAGTACAGATGAGTACAGCTTAGCTTCGGTGCTCGGCGCGCCTCGCATCTGACATTTCGTAATTCAAAGTATTCAATATAATATGCAAGCAACTACAATTTCTATTATAATAGCAGGACTTTTAATTGGAGGAGTAATCTTGTTTACTGGTCCTGAAGAAAAATCAAAAAATCAAAAAGCAGACAATGTTTCAATTGTAGATGGAAAGCAGATTGTTGAGATTAATGCGAAAGGTGGATATGAGCCAAAAATTTCTACTGCAAAGGCGAATATTCCGACCATTTTGAGGGTAAAAACTCAAGGTACATTTGATTGTTCGTCATCCTTAACCATTCCAAGTATGGGATATAGAACAAATTTACCGCCATCAGGTATTACAGATGTTGAAATTCCAATTCATAAATCAGGAGAGAAATTACAAATTCTCTGCTCTATGGGAATGTATAACTCTCAGATCATCTTTAATTAAAGAAATATGAAAAAATATGAATTTCCTAAAAATTTTTTATGGGGATCTGCAACATCAGCTCATCAGATAGAGGGGAATAATATTAATGATTGGTCAGAGTGGGAAAGAAAAAATGCTAAAAAATTAGCTCAGAATGCAGTAATTTACTGGAAAAATTGGCAAAAAGAAAAGTTTCCAGAGATATCTAGGAAAGAAAATTATATTTCTGGTAAAGCAACGAATCATTATAATCTATACAAGAAGGATTTTGATATCGCTAAATCGCTCGGGCATAATGTACACAGGTTTTCTATTGAATGGTCCAGAATAGAACCTGAGGAAGGAAAATTTAATGAAAAGGAAATTGAGCATTATAGAGATGTTTTAATTGCACTCAAAGAAAGAGGTATTGAGCCATTCGTGACATTATGGCATTGGCCTCTGCCATTATGGTTAAGTGATAAAGGCGGTTGGGAAGCGGAAAATTCAGAAAAATATTTTGAAAATTACGCTAAAAAAGTCGCTTCTTCTTTAAATGGATATGTTAAATTTTGGATTACTATAAATGAGCCGGAGATCTATGCCGGACATTCGTATCTTAAAGGCGCTTGGCCACCGCAAAAGAAAAATATATTTATTTATATTAAAATAATTAACCGTTTAACAGTGGCTCATAATCTTGCATATAAGGCTATAAAAGAGATAAATAAAGATTTTCAGATTGGTATAGCAAAACATAATATATATTTTGAAGCTTACAAGAATCGTTTTATAAATAGGATAATTAAGAGTTTTATTGATTGGTGGTGGAATTATTATTTTCTAAATAAAATATCAAAATTTCAGGATTTTATAGGCTTAAATCATTATCTGCATAATAGAATCGATTACGGATTTAATAAAAATGAAAATAAAAAAGTATCTGATATGGGCTGGGAGTTATATCCAGAGTCAATTTATCATGCTATTATTGGTCTCAAAAAATATAATTTACCGATTTACATAACGGAAAATGGCATCGCTGATGCTCATGATGATAATAGGGAATGGTTTATATCTGAATCATTAAGATGGGTTCATAAGGCGATTGAAGATGGTTCTGATGTAAGGGGATATATGTATTGGTCATTGCTTGATAATTTTGAGTGGGATAAAGGATTTTGGCCGAGATTTGGACTTATTGAGGTAAATTACGAAACTTTAGAAAGAAAGATTAGATCAAGCGCTTTAAAATATGCTAAAATATGTAAATCTAACGAATTAATAATATGAGTTGGTTTTTAGATATTGAAAATATTCTTGAGTTGCTTTTTTAAATAAGGATACTTATTTATTGGACAGAAGTTGGAAAAGATGGAGGTAAGATTTTTTGATGAATAAGGCGGAATGTGATAAGATGTAAGTAAAATAAATATCTTAATTATATTTTAGAAAGATAATATGAAAAAAGAAAATATAAAAGCAATAAGCTTAACTGCTGGTTTTACAGCTAGTATAATTTATCTTGTTTGTCTTGCTTGGTCTATATTCTTGACATTGCCTGCTCTCAAAATAACACATATCCAGATACTAGAAATTATTTTTCCAGGTTTTGTATGGATGTCATTCGGAGGCTTTTTATGGGGATTAGTATTAAGCTTTTTATACGGATTTTTAATAGCGAGATTATATATTTTTATTTATAAACTCTTCTCTATCTCAGATAAAGAAATTAATATTTCAAAAAAAGAAAACATTAAATAAAAATATTTAACCCCTTTATTTTAATTTAAAAGTATGTTATATTATTTAAATTAAAAAGCTTAAATTAGGGCTTTTTAATATGTGCCCATAGCTCAGCTGGTAGAGCAACTGCCTTTTAAGCAGATGGTCATAGGTTCGATTCCTATTGGGCACACCACGTTGGAAAAGTCAATGCCTCGCCCCGCCCGTGGCGGGGCTCGGCGACCAAATCGTACGGATTTTTCGGGGCAAAAAGAAATTCCCGATTCCGTTAGAAGCAGAAAAGAAAAATTTTAATCATTTGATTTAGAGATGAAAAATGGCCTGAAATAATGTTGTTTTTGTTTGTACTTGCGCGAGCTTGACTTTTATGATCTGATATGCTATCTTTGATTGAACCTTCGGCATGGTGCTGAAGTGGAAATCAACCTGTACCTTGAAAGGAGGATAGACAAGTGGAAAGAATCTACGCGTTCCTTCCGTCCGTTTTGGTCATCGCTTGTATCGCTGGTGCCACGCTTCTCTACATGAAGTGGGTCATCAAGCGGTTCGGTGACAACTTCAAGAGCGTGGAGTGGCACAAGAAGAACCAGTGGAAGGTCGTCTGGACAGTCAGCACTCCGCTGACCAACGTGTGGGCGCCGGCGGTGGAAGAATTGATCTTCCGCGCTCCGCTCATCATCGCGTTCAGTGCGATGTCTTCAGTCGCGTGGTACGGAGTGTTCGCGTCAAGCGGACTCTTTGCGCTCACGCACTGGTTCGGGAAGAAAATCTGGATACCAGAAATTCTTTCCGCGCGAGAGAACGGCGACCACAAGTCAGACGATGTGATGGCAGAGGTGGACCGTCTTCATCAAGAAGCCGGGAAGAGGATTTTGGTGCAGAAAGTGTTCCATGTCGTCTTCACTCTGCCCCTCGGCATCTTGGCCGGATACTACGGCATCAAGTATCAATCCGTCTGGGTGGCCTTTGGGATTCACTCAGTGTGGAACCTCGTCATGCCAGCCGTGCTTCCAATCCTCATGTTCTTGGGAGTGCTCGCCTTCGTCGGCATCTCGTCTCTGTGGGACAGAGTGAGGTGGAGGCGGAGAAGGTCGTGGTAACTCACCAAACAGTCAAGCGAGCACAACTCGCTCCAAATGGCTCCTCGCTCACGCGCGGAGCCATTTCTTTTTTTGAATTTGAAAGAACAAAGAATTTGCCGCCGAGACTAAAATTCGTTAGAATTTCAGTAAATCTGAATCCGTCAAAGAAAAACTTGTTCCCGTTTTGTCTGAGCGAAGCGAAGTTACAAAATGCAATCCCGCCTATTTAAGTATAAGGCGGGGAAATTGTCATTCGTGCGGCTCCGCCGCCTTTCCGGATTTTCGCGTGGGGACTTCCTCGCTGCTTGCGGCGGCGAAATGCGTTCGAACTAATTCAAGTATTCTACGCCATAAAAATAAAAGTTAAAAAGTTTTAGTTTGTTTTGCTTCGCTCGACGACTACTTTGTGTTTAATTTTTGGAAAAGAAAATTTTTTAATTTTTGAATTCATAGGATTTCAGACGATAAACAGCAGAAATGCTGATTTTTTGTTGCCATTTACACAGAATTTTATTATGGTATAGTAACAGGATATCAAGTCATGATGGCTTGGTGGGTGCTTTAAAAAATGGGAGGATAGAAAATGGAACTAATTTACGTGTTTGTGGTCATCGTTGCATTGTGTTTTATTGTTCTATTGGGTGTGTTTATTTTTATTAGTATTTTATTTTTATTGGAAAAAATTAGTTTTGTATATTACAGAATTAATTTTTGGCTGTGGGAGAGAAAATCGCGGAAACAAAAAAAGAAGATCGCGGATATCCTCTAACAATTTAAGCGAGTATAATTCACTTAAAATGGCTTCGCGTTCTTGCGCGAAGCCATTTTTTTAATAAATTTTAATGATTAGTTTTAATAAAATAATTTGCCATTAAGAATTTTTGTGCAGAATTTTGTAAAAGGTTCTGTTTTTGTTTTTTGCCACTCGCCCTTGACTTATAAAATATATTATGCTATATTAGGCAATGTAATCAAGCATTGTGTTTGATACCTCTGCGAGAGTGTCGTAGAGAACTTACAAGGAGAAAGGCAATGAAACAAACATCAAAATTAGCTGATAAGAAGGCAAATGAGATATTCCATTTTTTGGTTATTGGGATTCTGTCGGTTCTAACCACTTTAGCATTATTTTTTCTAAAGTTTGGAATGGATAAGGTGACCATTTAGTTTAGTCTTTATCAATTCATAAGCACCTTGCAGATCAATTCGTTTATAACGAATTTCGCAAGGTGTTTTTATTTTTTACTTAACTTTTAAGGAACAAATTTTATTGTGAAAACAAATATTCTCAGCTATTTTTTAAAGGAAAGATCAAAGAGTTTTTATTTATTTAAAAAGTCTTTTAATATTATCTCTGCTTCTTTTTGTGAGCTAATCCAATGAATATCCTCATTTCTTTTAAACCAAGTCATCTGTCGTTTGGCGTATTGTCTTGTTTTTATATTAATTTTATTTATGAGTTCATCTTTTGTTATCTTTTTTTGTAAAAAGAGAGCTAGATATTTATACTCAAGACCTAAAGTCATCATTCTGTTGTAGCTCAATCTTTTTTTGTGGAGCTTTTTTGATTCTTCTATCATTCCTTGCCTCATTCTTTTTTTTACTCTTTCAAAAATATTTTTATGGAGCTCATTCTGTTCTTTTTTTATTCCTAAGAATAAAAGATCATACTTTGGTTTGCTTTGAATTTTTTCTATACTTTTACCTGTTACTGTTACTATTTCTATAGCTCTTATTAAGCGTCTTTTATTATTTTTATCTATTGTTTTTGCTCTTTTTTTATCGATTTTTTTAAGTTCTAAAAAGAGTTCATTAGTCGATTTTTCTTCAAGCTTTTTTCTTAAATCTAAGTCTTTTGGTATATTTGAATAAACTATGTTTTTTGCAACTGCATCTATATACAGTCCAGTTCCACCGCATAAAATTGGCAATTTTTTCCCCTTGATTATATTTTCCACAGCTTTATCTGCCAAAAACTTATATTTTACCACATCAAATATTGATTTTGGACTTGCAACATCCAAAAGATGGTGTTTGATACCACGCATCTCTTTTTTGGTAACTTTTCCAGTCCCGATGTCAAGACCTTTATATACCTGTCTTGAATCGGCGGATATAATTTCTCCATTAAATTTCTTTGCAAGTTTAATGGAGAGGGATGTTTTGCCAGATGCTGTTGGTCCTAATATAACAAGAAATTTTAGCTTATTATTTTTCCTTTGAGTGACCATGATCCTGTTTCTATTACTTTTATATTGTAAAATTCGCCAATCTTAATTTCATCGGAGCCTATGACTTCTATAGGCTTCATACATTCTGTCCTACCAAAGAATTTATTTTTATTTTTTTCATCAACAAGAACACGTGTAATTTTATTTTTAAGTTTTTTATTATTTTTTAAAGAAGTTTTCTCTAGTACAGCCGTTAGCTCTTTAAATCTTCTATCCTTCTCATATGATGGTATGTCGTCTTTAAATGCTATTTGTGACGCTGTTTGCGGACGAGGAGAGTATTTTGATATAAATGCCATATCAAAATTTATTTTTTTGTATAGTTTCTTGGTGTTTTCAAATTGTTTTTTTGTTTCGCTTGAAAATCCGACAATAGTATCAGTTGAGATCGCAATATCTGGAATCTTCTTTCTTATTTTTTCAACAAGTTTTTCAAAGTGTTCAACCGTATAAAGTCTGTTCATTTTTTTGAGTATATCATTATCTCCAGCTTGGACAGGAAGGTGTATGTAGTCTGTTATTTTTTCTGATTTTGCAATTATATCAATCAGCTCATCTGTAAAATCTTTAGGATGTGGGGATGTGAACCTTACCCAAAAATCCCCCTTGATTTTATCTACTTTTTTAAGAAGCTCGTCAAATGTAAGGCAACCTTTTTTTATCTTTGGTTTTTCTCCTTTTCTTGTTCTTCCTGACCAGATTGTTTTTTCTGAATAATTTTCTATGCCGTAAGAATTTACATTTTGTCCTAGTAGCCAGATCTCTTTATAGCCTTTTTTGATAAGATTTTTAACTTCATTTATTATATCTTTGTATGGCCTTGAATATTCTCTACCTCTTGAAAAAGGAACTATGCAATAAGTACAGAAGTTATTGCACCCGTAAGATATAGGAACATAAGCTCTGAATGTAGATTCATGGTTTGCTTCAAATGAGAGATATTCTTTCGGTGAAAATGGCGATTCATAGCCAAGTTTACTAGGGAGCTCAGCAAGGTTTTTTATATCTATAAATATATCTACAAATGGTGCTTTTTCTGATAGATACCTCTTGTCGTGGTGCATCATACAGCCAGTCAAAATAACCTTTAAATCTTTGTTTTTTTCTTTTATTTTCTTTAAATTTCTTGCTTGTCCAAAAAGTCTATCTTCAGCTGTTTTTTTAACTGAACAGGTATTAAATATTAAAACATCAGCATCTTTATCATTCTCTGTTTTTGTAAATCCTATTGATTCCATTACACTGGAAATTCTTTCAGAATCAGATTTATTTGCTTGGCATCCGAAAGTTGTTATTTTATATTTTTTTGTTTGCATAAGAGTTAATTTACATTAAATATCATATAAAGTAAATAATGTATAAATTAAAAGATCTAATTGCTTAGTGATTTTTTATTTTAGGCAGGAAAAAGATTTTTGATTTTTTTAATTCTAATTCTATAGAAGAATTTGCTATTTTCTCCTAAATAAGGCATATTAAAATGTAGTGTAGCTCTTTTACACTGCGAATGGCAATTCTGTCTTTCGCAACATAATAAGGGAGAGTATTGCTTATGAAGAAAACAAGCAGTAAGCCTCAGCAGCCGAAGACATCTGGAGTAAGGGTTCTTTTTCAAGGAACCCGGAAGGTCAGATTTTCAAAACTTCACAAGGATTCTTGTTGCGGTAGACGCACGTAATTCCTAATAGCTGAGGTTAATTGACTGGGATCACGCTTGTGGTCCCAGATTTTTATCAAAGAGGCGAGAAATGAAACTTAGATGGAGCACATTCAATATTATTGAAATTGTAAATGACGGGTATCTTATTAGAAATACAATGACAGGAGCAGTAGTATTATTGGGTATTGCTGAATATGCGTCTATTGATGATGCTATATTAAAAGGCACTCTTGTGGTTACCTCAAGTATTAAATTATTGATTGGAGAAAACGGGATACTCGTCAATTACGATGAGGATGAGGTGGGTAATTTTTTTAGAATATTTCATGCTACCAGAGATAATGATGTAGACACATTTACACTTCACTTTTTACCAACAATAGCTTGTCAGCTTTCTTGTTCGTACTGTTTCGAAAATGGTGCCAACAGGAAGGGGCTTATGAGCGGAGAGATCGTCGAAAAGTCAATAAAATACCTTGATGATTATTTCTCAAATCATAAGTTAAGACGCATGAAAGTCGTTTTGTTCGGTGGTGAGCCACTATTAGGAGTTAAAATGATTATGAGGGCATTACCTCTCTTTTCTATTCTAGCGCAAAAACATGGTCTCTTATTTCAAACAGAGCTTGTTTCTAACGGAGAGTTTCTTAATGAGGATGTCGCTCGCTTTTTACACGGTTATTTGTGGGAACGACTACAGATTACTCTTGATGGACCAAGGGAGGTGCATGACAGCATAAGATTTGGAAGTAAAGGAAGAAGGACTTTTGATACCATTATTAATAATATATTAATGGTTCTCAGGGGTAAATATATTGATAAGGTGGATGTTCGTATCAACTATAGCCTCGAGACAAAAGATAGAATTGATGAATTACTTGAGTATCTTGCATGTCTTGAAATTCAAGATAATCTTAATATAAGTTTCGGGATTATTTCTCCGACGTTAGACGAGTCTAAAGAGGTTTTTGAGCAGGATAGTGGAAATGCCTATCTACAATTTTGCACTAAGGCAAAAGATCTCGGATTTCAAATCCCTGTTGAGCTTACTGCAGGACCATGGTGTGTTGCTACAGAGAAACATTCGATAATATTACAACCTGACGGATCTATACAAAAATGCATATCGACTGTAGGGAGAAGCGATTTTAACTTTTCTAATATATCCGTTCTTTCTGTTGATTATGCGAAGGATCAACGTTTTGAAATGTTCAAAAGGACGGATAAGTGTCGTGAAGAAAAATGTCCGTATATTCCAATTTGTGGAGGTGGTTGCCCATACGATGCATTAGTTGCGCACGGAGAAGATGGTTTTGGTATGAGATTTTGCCAAAAAGAACTTCTCGACACCGTAAATAGGGGGGTTGTTAAGACTTAATTATTGTTAGTTGTTTCTAGTTATTTTATACTCACGGCTGAGGTTTTTATACTCAGTCGTTTTTTTATTTGTTATTATAGTGTAGGATAAGAGTATGAAAGAAAAACAAAAGTTAGAAAACTATATTACGAAATATAAAGATGAAAGTTTATGGGAGGTGTTTGAGACAAAACATTATGTTTTTCACTATCCTAAAGATTCTATCGCAGAGCGTGAGATAGTCCATATTAGTATCACACAAGAGCAAGCGTATACTCATATAATGAGCATACTCAAGATTAAAGAAAATCCACTGAAAATACAATATTATATTTATTCTTCAGAAAAGGATAAAGATGTACTTATGGGTGATGATGGTTTCGCTCAAGCTCTTTGGGATGATTATTCAATTCATATTATTTATACGGAGGATATCAAGCCAATTGGAGCACATGAAGATACTCACTTGCTCACGCTTCCTTGGGGTGTTGCTATAGGATTTTTTCAAGAGGGACTCGCTGAGTATATGAGAGGATGCACATGGGGGAAGGATAAAAAGTCAGGAGAGTATTTCGTACAAGAAGGGATGGCGAAGAATGTTATCCCATCATTGGAGAGTTTTTTATCACATATATTTTGGACGGAGAATTCAGGAGAAAAGGCAGAATATTACTATCCGCTTGCTGGTGTGTTCACGCGGTTTCTTATAGAAAAATTTGGTCTCGACAAATACCGCGACTTTTACCAAAAAATACATAGAGACAACTCGCTAGAGGAAAATAAAAAAATATTTGAGGGAATCATCGGTGATTTTAATGAAGTGAAAAAAGGCTGTCTTCAAACTATCAGCGAGTAATTAAGAATTTATCTAATAGCTTCATTAAGTACTTTGCATTGTCCTTTGTAGAGAATTTTAATTCCATTTTTCTTTACAGCTATACACTCATTTGGATAAGTTTTTCCATCTACACCGCAAACAGGTTCAAATTGTTGCGTGCATATTACTATATCTTTATTTACTATCTCCTCTATGGATCTAGGGTCTTCTGTGGATATTGGCTCACGTATCTTCTTTGGGGTAGATGTGCTGTTTATTATAGGCTTTTTAATAGCATCAGGTTTTTTTACAGAAGGAATAGAAGAAAGAATTTTTATTCCGGCTCTTGTTAGCTGTAAAGCCGCGTTTGCCTGCCCATAAACTTCACCGAATTTATCTTCACTCAATGCTTTCTTAGCTTCTGCAATTTTTTTCGTAGCTTCTCTTAAATGTTCCATTGCTACTTTTGTATTAGGATTGCCGATAGAAATAGAGTTTGGACCTATTAGATCTAAGAGTTTTTTTAAGTTATCCTCTGCCATTTTAAGAGTTGTTGCAGCTTTTTCTTGAATATTTTGATTCATCATTCTCTTTCTATCTATAGTTTCAGGGCTTATTTTTTCAAATAAATCTTTTATATCACTTTCTTTATCAAGCTTTTTTAATATCTTCATTGCTTCGTAACCATCTTCCGTCTCATTAATTATTTTATTTATTCTTTTTAATTGATACTCTCTTATTTTTTCAAGCTTCTTTTTATTTTCTCCGCTTGTCGTATCTAAAATTTTCTGAAATGCTACAAGACTCTCAGGATCATCATTGGATAATTTTCTTAATAGTTTATCTTTCTCTGCTTCCGTTGTAGCTTCATCAAGTTTTTTTATTATTTCTAACTCAATTCTTTTTTTAGCTTCGTTTATCATATCTATACTGTTTTCAGGAATTGATCTTGCTATTTCGTTTAAGGCATCAAAGGCAGAAATACCACCAAGAGATATAGATTGATTTAAAAATTTCTCGACATTATCACTCTCCCTTATGTTGTCTTTTAGATTATTGTAGGCTTTTGTTTTTACTAAAGATATACTTTCTGCTAGTGATGGATCCATATCATCTCCAACCCTCTCAAGCATTTCTATATTATTAAAAGTTCCTTCTTCAAAATATTTTAAGTATTTTTCTTTTCCTTTTTCATCTTTTATTTCAGAAAGTTTTTTTTCTAACTTGTTGAATGCTTTATCATTTGCAAATGATAGCGTATCACTTAATCTTTCATCTTGATCTTTCGTTCGATTTAGCTTATCTGTAATAATAGCGTGTATGGATGTATTGCCAGAGATATTTTCTATGTAATTTGGAAATTTTGCTTGGTCTTCAGGCGACATCTTTGAAAGATCTCCATGTAATCTTCTTAAAGCATTTTCTTGGGCTTTCTCTATAGCATCCTTAGCGCTTTCAGAAGCTTTTTCTTTCATCTCTTGGAGTATTTCCAGATTTTTAAAATGCTTAAATTTACTTCCTGGCTGAATTTCTAAAGCTTTAGCCAGTCTTGCTTGCATCTCTTCTGATGAATCTATGGTTGATAGTGTTTTTACGAAATTAGATAGAGCTTTTTCTTTACCATTTCTTAATATATCACTTAGATTATCAGGCATATCTTTCTGAAGCTTATCTAAAAGTTTTTGATGTTTTATCTCTTTTTCTGCAAGCTTATCTAAAAGTTTATTGACTTGTTCTATTTTTGTACTGTCATCTTTAAGTTTTTCTATTCTTCCTTGAAGCTTTATTTTTTCTTTCTCATATTTTTCAATTGCTTTTTGAACTTTAACAGGGTCTTGTGTTTTTTCAGCAAGTTTTTTTATTTCTAAAAGTTTTTCATCCGCATATTGAAGATTTAGTTCAGCTTTCTTTATAGGATTAAATGTAAAAAGTAGCTTTATACTGCGTCCAAAATTTTTAAAAAAATATAGACCGCTATCTGGTAAGACAGCTTGTTCTTCTACTCCTAAATCTGAGGGCGTGATACTTTCATCTTGAGTTACTAAGCTTGAAGCATCTACATCTAGTAGTACTACCTCAACACCAGTAGCCGATATAACTTCAGTAGGTACAACTTCAATGGTTGTTGTTGCTTCCTGTGCCTGAGCATTCAAGGCTATTAACGATATAAAAAATACGCTCATAAATAAAAACTTATTCATATATATGTATATTTATTATTAATAATAAGATATTTAGATTGTAACATTAAATTTTTTTATAAGATAGTAATATTAGCTATTGTTATCAACAATCATATTTTTTTATTGAGAGTGTTTGACTATAAGAACAAAGCCTAAGCTTAAAATTGATGCTATGAAAAATGTTATCGTAAATGGATAAAGCCCATTATTAAATATTAATATGAAAAGCGGTATGACAAGTACTCTTGAGATGTTGAATGTGAGCTCTCTTGAAACTATGAATCTAAAATAATCACTTTTTTTAGCTATATTGTAGCTTAAAGATGCCCATTTTATATGTAAAAGTCTTACTGTGATTGTTTTATAGGATTCAACTACAAATGCAGAGATTGATGAGTCAACAAATATTCTTCCTATCCAACCTAATGTGTCAAAAATATATATTTTTTTAATAGACTCTTTTTCATTTTCTATATTATTTCTCTTATCACTCGTAAAGTAGCTAAAAAATAGCGTTGATATTGCCGTAACAGAGATTATAAATCCTATTATCTTAGTGGATATATTTAGAGTTGTTAGAAATAAAGGCCATATTACAATTCCTATTGTTGATGTCGCCGCATAAGCCATAAAGCTTGTCGTCAAGAATTTATTTTCTTTTTTAATAACATTTTTGAATATCTCATTTGTTTTAAAATTTATTTTCTCTTTTTGATCTTTTGTTACAAATAATGGCATTATAGAAAGAGAGAGGATTATTGAGCCTATTATGTAAATATATGAATATCCAAAAACAAATGCTATAAATCCTCCAATAAATGGAGATGCGATGCTTGCGATAACTGGTAAGATAATTAAAATGGAAACTTCTTTTTCCGTTCTTTCAGAATCAGAATGCTCCATATAATTTAAATGGTATCCTATATTATGAAATATTAAACTTGATGATAGGATAGCTGGTAAAATATAGAATAATAATGGCAAAGATTCTATTATATTTAGTCCTAGAAAGTAGATTATATGGAAGGGTATGCTTATTCCTATTGAATGTTTTACTCCAATTTTTGATATTATTTTTATTAAAAATGGTGTTAATATTAAAAAATATGCAGATATTAAAAAATAATAAAATAATATTTCAGATATTGAATAATGCAGTGAGTAAAGATAAATCGGGACGAATATAGCAACAAGACCTTGCGCAATAGACATTAAAAAAACAGAGAGATACATCTCATTCATCTCTTTATTCTTTAAGAAGTTTTGGATATGAATTCTATCGCTAAGGGACATATTAGTTATATTTACATAGTTATAATTATATAGTATATATTACTATATGATTTTCTTTTTATTGCAAAGATTAATAATTTTTAATATTTTGGTTCCTTAGATTAATCTTCATAAACTTTTTTTGTTTTTTCAGTCATCTCTTTGAGCGTAAATTTTTCAATTACATCTTTATGCAGTACTTCTGATATATTATTTCCTCTTTCTTTATTTTCAAGTATGAAATAAATAGCCTTTTTAATCTGTTCGGGTTCGCGTGACATTATCATTATACTATTTTGGTAATTTGCTAAATCGGAAATTCCGCCGACATTTGTTGTTATTAATGGCAATTTAGCGAGTCCAGCCTCCAGAAGAGCGTATGGAAATCCTTCTTTTTGAGATGGAAGAACAAATATATCAAAAGCTTTCAGATATTCATATGCCATTTTTTTTATATTAGTAAAAATAAGAAAATCTTCTGCGAGGTCATATTTTAGAAGCATAGATTCTAGATTATGTTTTTCTGGACCATCTCCTATAACAACAAATAAAATATCTTTATTATCTTTTTTAATA
>JBBTYT010000003.1:8769-42782 GCA_038061695.1 Patescibacteria group bacterium | reverse complement strand
AATAGGAAAAAATATAATTATAAATTTATCTGATAATCATATTATTTTAGTACACCAGAAATTGTCAGGACATCTTCTTTTTGGGAGATGGAAGATAAAAGATAATATTCCTGTTCCAGTGATAAGAGGTATTTTGGATGACAGGATAAATAAGTATATTCATTTAATATTATATCTTTCCGGAGGTGATATGGTTGCATTGTCTGATTTGAGAAAATTTGCAAAAGTTATTTCTGGACCAAAAGATAAAATTTTTTCTTTGCCAGAAATTTCTAAATTAGGTCCTGACCCACTTGAAAAAGGCCTTACTTTCAAAAAATTTTATGATCTCATTAATAATAAAAAAGGAGGCATAAAAAAGATTTTATTAGATCAGGAGGTTATTGCAGGTATAGGTAATATATATGCGGATGAGATATTGTGGGCTTGTGGTGTTCATCCGCTAACAAAAGTTGATGATATAAGTAGTAAAAAGCTTGAAAAAATGTATAATGAAATGAGGAGGATATTAAGGTTTTCAATCAAATTAGGAGGTGATTCAATGAGTGATTTTAGGGATATTTATGGTGAAAGGGGAGGATACCAGAATCATCATAAGGCGTATCAAAGAGATGGAGAGCCTTGTTTTTTTTGTAAAACAAAAATTGAGAGAATTAAAATAGTTGGCAGATCATCACATTTTTGTCCGAAATGTCAGGAATTAAAAAGAAATACGTAGTTAATGCATTATTATGAAAATTTCTTTTAAAAAAGAAAATTTATTAAAATCAGCAGTGGCGTTAACTGCTTTATTGATGATATTGGTATTTTATTTTTATACGATAGGTAATAAGATAAGTATCTATAATAAAGAGGAATCTTTATTTGTTGATATTAGTCAGGACTCGCAGAGTGTTGTTATAAAGGAAGACAGCAATATGCCTTTGAATAAGATTACCGGAGAAAGATGTAATAATGGAGATAAAAGACCATTTTTTGTTATGTTGGCCGCCGATAGGGTAGCAAGGCCTTTATCAGGTATCTCTCAAGCAGATCTTGTTTTTGAGATGCCGGTTATTACAGATGGCATAACAAGATATATGGCTTTATTTCAGTGTGAAGAACCTAATGAGATAGGCTCCATAAGATCATCAAGACATGATTTTATAACCATCGCTCAGGGCTTCGATGCTATTTATGCTCATTGGGGAGGATCTAAGTTTGCTTTGGATAAGTTAAAGGAAAAAGTCATTAATAATATAGATGCGTTGGTTAATCCTCACGATACATATTTTAGAAAGAAGACAATTTCAGCTCCTCATAATGGCTTTACATCTTTTGGTAGACTTTACAATACAGCAGAAAAATTAGGTTATAGGCTAAAGACAGATTTTATCGGGTATCCTCATATAAAAGCCATAAGTAGAAGTAATGGTAATTATGAGATAAATATACCATATCCAGCTCCTTATAATGTGAAATTTTTATATTCTTCAAAATCAAATGAATATCTTAGATTTATAGGTGGATTTAAGGAAGTAGATAAAAATATTAATAAGCAGGTAGCTGTAAAAAATTTAGTTATAATGAAGGCCGCTTCAAAACAGGTAAAAGATCAATATAATGATCTTGAAATAGAAGATTCCGGAGAGGCGATGGTTTATAGAAATGGTGAGGTTGCGCGTGGAATATGGGAAAGAAAGTCTGGTAAATATTATTTTTTGGATAGTGATAAAAAGGAGATAGAGTTTGCTATAGGTAAAATTTGGATTTCAATTATACAGACAAATCAAGATGTCTTTATAAATAATTTATAAGATATGATAATTTTATTTTACGGTGAAAATGTCTTCATCACTACCAGAAAATTAAATGAGGCTCTTGAAAATTACTCAAAAAAACATAAAAGCGGACTTAATCTTTTTTCTTTTTCTGCTGATAATTTTTCTTTCGATTTATTA
Source organism: Patescibacteria group bacterium (assembly GCA_038061695.1). GTDB lineage: Bacteria > Patescibacteriota > Minisyncoccia > GWC2-36-17 > M10-OD1-4 > M10-OD1-4. The sequence goes on along the minus strand of JBBTYT010000003.1, from coordinate 40,842 downwards.
AAAAGCGCTGTGGAAACCGTATCTATGTTTGAGGAAAAAAAATGTATTATTTTAAAAGATATACTTTTAAATGGGGAGCTTTCAAGTAAGATTATTGAATATTTTAAAAAATATTCAATAAAGAAGGATGATAATACGATAGTAATATTTAAAGAAGGTAAAATTTCTGATAGTCAGAATGAGAATATAAAATGGCTTTTAGAAAAACCTTCTTTAGTTTACGAATCAAAATTATTTGATAATAATGCATTAAAAAAATGGATAGAAGAGGAGGTTGTAAGAAATAATGCAACCATAACAAAAGAGGCGATTTTGAAGCTAACGAATTTCTGCAAGGATGATCTTTGGAGGTTAAGTAATGAGATAGCAAAGCTTGCTTCTTATAGAAAAAACATATCGGAAAACGATGTAAGTTTACTGGTTTCTCACGATGATTTAGATTCTGATATTTTCAAAGCAATAGAATTTCTTTCTAAAAAAAACAAAAATGGAGCGATTAATATTTTTTATAAACAAATATCAAGTGGAAAGAATGTTTTATATATACTTTCAATGATAAATTTTCTCTTTAGGAATATTATAAAAATTAAAGCATTATCGGAGAATGGGGTTACTCAAGATGATATGGCAAAGATGGCAAATATGCATCCATTCGTTGTAAAAAAAACATTAGAGAGCGCAAGAAATTACTCGTTGGATGATCTTAAAAATATCTACAAAAAACTCTCTGATGCTGATCTTAAAATAAAAACATCTCAGATAGATCAATTTGTAATTTTAGATGAGCTTGTTCTGAGCTTATAATTATTTATAATATAAAAAACATCCATCTTAAGATGGATGTTTTTTATATTATTTTGAGAGAATTCCATTTACTGATTTTGTGATTCTTGACTTTCTTCTTGATGCTGTGTTCTTCTTGATAATTTTTTCCTTCACAGCTTTATCAAGCGCTTTATAGATTTTTGGCAACAACATCTTTGCGTCATTTATTTTGCCTTCCTCAATAAGCTTTCTTTCTGTCTTAATAAAAAGTTTTATTTTATTAAGATAAGTGAGGTTTCTCGCTCTTCTTGTCTTATTTTGTCTTAGAGACTTCTTTTCTGATTTAATTATCGGCATTTTGTATATTTATTATAATTTTTATTATAAGCTTAATATATAATAAAACTTAAAAAAAATCAAGGGTTTTCAGATTTTAGAAAATCTGCTATCATATTGTTATGGCAAAGTATATTTTTATCACTGGAGGGGTTTGTTCCGGTCTCGGGAAGGGTATAGCTGCTTCATCAATAGGGATGCTTTTAAAATTTGCTGGATTTAAAGTTGGAGTGCAGAAATTAGACCCTTATTTGAATGTAGATCCCGGAACGATGTCTCCATATCAGCATGGAGAGGTTTTTGTGACCGCTGATGGCGCTGAAACAGATCTTGATCTTGGGCATTATGAGAGATTTATAGATGTTGAGCTTACGGCATTATCAAGCATATCTTCGGGGAGAATTTATAATGATGTTTTACAAAAAGAGAGAAGAGGGGATTATTTAGGCGGGACTATTCAAGTAGTTCCACATATTACTGATACTATTAAACAATTAATAAGAGATGGAGCAAAAAGCTTAGAGGCTGATATTATGATTTGTGAAATTGGCGGGACAGTCGGCGATATAGAAGGAGAGCCGTACCTAGAGGCGGCAAGACAGATGCATAGAGAAGAGGGTCAAGAGAATGTTTTATTCATTCATCTAGTTCTATTGCCGTATCTTAAGGGCGCAAAAGAGTTAAAAACTAAACCTGCGCAAGCATCAATTAGAGATTTAAGAAGAAGCGGAATTGCTCCGGATATTATTTTATGCAGGGCAGATGAGAAGATAGATAAGGAGCATTTGAAGAAAATATCTCTTTTTGGCGATGTTTCGGAGGAAGCTGTTATACCAGCTCCGACAGTTGATTCAATATACGAAGTTCCTTTGAATTTTGAAAGTTATAATATAACAGATTTCATATGCAATCATCTTAATTTAAAGTGTAAGAAGTCGAATTTAATAGAGTGGAAGAATTTTGTTCAAGCGATACACTCAGATTTAAAAGAGGTTAACATAGCTTTAGTTGGAAAATATACAGGATTGGAAGATGCTTATCTTTCAGTAGTTGAAGCCGTTAAGGCGGCAAGCTATAAAAACAAAGCGAGGGCAAATATATTATGGATTGATTCTGAGAGATTGGAGGATGAGAAAGAGTCAGATAAAGAGTGGATGAAATTTAAAAAAGCAGATGGCGTTATTGTTATGGGCGGTTTTGGAGTGAGGGGTGTTGAGGGTAAGATAGCGGCAACAAAATATGCAAGAGAAAATAAAGTGCCTTATCTGGGTATTTGTCTTGGAATGCAAATTGCTGTTATTGAATTTTCAAGAAATATTTTAAATCTTAAAGATGCAAATTCTCTGGAGTTTGATGAAAATACGAAAAATCCAGTTATTCATCTAATGGAGAGTCAGAAGAATATCCATAAAAAAGGCGGAACAATGAGGGTTGGAAATTATAAGTGTGTTATAAAAAAAGGTTCAAAAAGTAGTAAGGCTTATGGAGAAGATAATATTCTTGAAAGACATAGACATAGATATGAATTTAATCCAAAATATAAAGAAGAGATGGAAAGCGCAGGTCTTAAAATTGTAGGTGTTAATCCTGAAAGCGGGCTTTGTGAGATAGTAGAGTTGGATGGTCATCCTTGGTTTGTCGGTGTTCAGTTTCATCCGGAATTTAAATCAAGACCTCTAAGACCACATCCATTGTTTGATGGTCTTATAAAGGCGGCGATTAAGAAGATGTAGCTTATATTTATAATATCTTTTTAAGTTCTCTAATTTTATCTCTTAGTGATACAGCTTTATCAAAGTCCAGCTCGCCAGCAGATTTTTTCATCTCTTTTTGAAGTTGAGAAATAATTTTTTTAATATTTGTTGTTTTTGATAGAAGTCCAATAGGGGTATTAAAAATATCACTCACCTCACTTGAATGTTGAGAGTCTAAGTGAGATTTTGTTTTTGCGGATGAAAATATATTCTCCTTAATCTCTTTCTTTATTTGTTCAGGAGAGATATTATTTTTTTTGTTGTAGTTGTTTTGAATTTTTCTTCTTCTTTCCGTCTCTTTTATCGCAGTTTTTATAGAATTTGTCATTTTGTCTGCATACATGATAACTTTACCGTTGATATTTCTTGCGGCTCTGCCTATAGTTTGAATAAGTGTTGTGGCGTTTCTTAAAAATCCTTCTTTGTCAGCATCAACTATCACCACTAAAGAAACTTCAGGCAAATCAAGACCCTCTCTTAAAAGATTAATACCGACTATAACATCATAAACTCCTTTTCTTAAATCGCTTAAAACCACTGGTCTTTCCAATGTCTTTGTTTCAGAATGTAAGTAGTGGGCTTTTATCCCTTTTTCTTTTAGAAAATCTGAAAGATCTTCTGCCATTCTTTTTGTTAGAACAGTTACAAGTGTTCTTTCATTTTTTTCAACTCTTTTTCCAATCTCATCCATTAGGTCATTTATTTGGTTTTTTGATTTTCTAACCTCAATCTCAGGATCTAAAAGTCCTGTCGGACGAATTATTTGTTCAATTATATTATTTTTTGATTTTTTTATTTCTAATTCTGCCGGAGTAGCGGAAAGATAAATTGATTGCGGAGCAAGTTTTTCAAATTCGGCAAATCTTAATGGTCTGTTATCTTTTGCAGATGGCAACCGAAACCCATATTCAATTAACGTTTCTTTTCTTGCTTTATCGCCGGCGTACATTCCTTTTATTTGAGGGAGAGTCATATGTGATTCATCTATCATTATTAAAAAGTTTTCGCCATAAGCATGATGAAAGTAATCTATCAGTGTAAATGGCGGTGAGTCAGGCTCGCGAAATTCCATATGAGATGAATAGTTTTCAATGCCATGACAGTAGCCAGCCTCTTTTAACATCTCCATATCAAATCTTGTTCTTTGCTCTATTCTTTGAGCTTCAAGGAGCTTGTTATGCTTTTTCAGATATTTTAATCTTTTTGCAAGCTCGTCATATACATTTGCTATGGCAATCTCCAATTTATCTGACGGCGCAACCCAAAATTTAGCAGGGAATATTTTTATAGATTCCACGCTTTTTGACTCAGAGTCAATTTTACTTTCTCTCACAGAGATGCTTTCAATTTTGTTTTGTGGTATTTCTATTCTTAAAATATCATTTCCGGTTGAAGGGTAAATTTCTATTATTTCTCCTTTTGCACGGAATGTCCCAGGTGTTTTTTCTATTTCATTTCTTTTGTATTGCAGAGCAACTAATTGTTTTAGGAGATTATTTCTTTTTATACTTGCTCCACTAGAGAGAGTTAGGCTTAATTTTTCATAATTTGTTGGCGAGCCGATGTTATAGATGCAAGAAACCGATGCGACAATAATAACATCATCTCTTGTTAATATTGCTTGAGTTGCCTCATGTCTTAATCTATCCAACTCTTCATTTATCTTCACATCTTTATCTATATAAGTATCAGTTTGCGGTATATATGCTTCGGGTTGGTAATAGTCATAATAAGAGACAAAATAGTGGACAGAAGCTTCCGGCATGAAATCCTTAAATTCCTGATAAAGTTGATGGGCGAGAGTCTTATTGTGAGAAATCACTAAAGTCGGTTTTTTTGTTCTTGAAATCACATTTGCCATCGTGAATGTTTTTCCAGAGCCAGTAACACCAAGAAGTGTTTGATCTTTTTCGCCTCGTTTCAAGCCGGAAACCAAAGCTTCAATAGCTTTTGGTTGATCTCCAGTTGGTTTAAATTTTGAAACTATTTCTAACATATCCAAAATGTAACATTTGAGACTATCTTTCGCAAGTTTTTGATTTTTTGAGAGCCTACTCATCAAACAATAATGTATATTAGACTAATTTCAATTCTCACTCTCTATTTTTATAATCAATTTTTTGATGTATAGTAATGGTAATAAATATAATGTTATAGAATTAATTATTTATCGTTTAAATTAAGATGATCTCATATCTTGAAGGTAAAATCATAAAAAGACAGATTAAGTATATTATCTTGCTTGTCGGCGGTGTCGGCTACAAGGTTTTTCTTTCCAAAGAGCATTTAGAAGGACTAAATCAGGATGGCGAAGATATTAAGGTATACACTCACCTTAATGTGAAAGAGGATGCTCTTGAGCTTTATGGTTTTAAGACCGGAGAGGAGCTTGAGCTTTTTGAACTTTTAATAACTATTTCCGGAGTTGGTCCAAAAGTTGCTTTAAGTGTAGTTGCTATGGATTCTCCTGACGCTATAGCAGGAGCAATTTTAAATGAGGATGCTAAATATATGACTAAAGTTTCCGGTATAGGGCTTAAGACCGCTCAAAAAATAGTAATAGAGTTAAAAGATAAGGTAGGAAGGCTAAGTTTTGAGAGCGGTGTAAGTAGAAATATTAGAGATTCTGAGGTTATTGATGCTCTTGAAACTTTGGGATATGGAGCAAAGGATGCAAGGGAAGCTCTAAAATATGTTTCAAAGGATATTGAAAGAGTGGAGGATAGAATAAAAGAGGCTCTAAAGTTTTTAGGCAAGTAGCTTTTAAGTTAATGAATTTAGAATATATTTCAGATGAAAGAAAAGATGAGTTTAATGACTTTGTTTTAAAAAATGGAGGCTCTTTTTTGCAGTCTTTTGAGTGGGGGGATTTTCAAAAAAGATCAGGAAAAGATCTATTTAGAATAATAATTAAAGATAATAGCAATATACTTCTCTCGGTTTTAATTTTAAAATATCCACAGCCTTTCAAGAAGAGTTACCTATATATTCCTTATGGTCCTATATTTTTTAGCGATTCTTCAAAAGAAGATAGAGATAAAGCATTTAACATTTTACTTGATGAGATAAGAAAAATTGCAAAAAATGAAAGTGTGATATTTATTAAGATTGAGCAGGATAATTCTCAAATTAAAGCGACTCTGGGGAATTTTAATTTCAAAAAATCAGATAAGGATATTCAGGCGAGAGAAACATTGATATTGAATCTTTTAAAGTCAGAAGATGATCTTTTAAAAGATATGAAGCAAAAGACAAAATATAATATTAAAATTGCTCTTAAGCATAAGGTTATCGTAAAAGAAATTGAAGATAAAGAGGAGGCTTTTAATGCTTTTTATAATTTATTGGAAGTCACATCGGTGAGAAATGGGTTTAGACTTCATCCAAAGGTATATTACCATAATATGGTGGAGATCTTTTTTTATAAAGCTAAAGATAGCCAAGTTGGATTTTCGGAAAGAATTTTCTTTGCAGAATATGGAGGTAAAATTCTTTCTTGCGCATTGGTAGGATTTTTTGGGAATAGGGCGACATATTTACATGGCGCTTCTTTAAATGAATCAAGACAAGTGATGGCGCCACATCTTTTGCATTGGGAGATTATTAGGAAAGCAAAAGAACTCGGATTTTCAGAGTATGATTTTTGGGGGATAGTAACGGAAAAAACAAAAAAAGATGAGGTTAAAAAGTGGGCTGGATTTTCTAGATTTAAGATGGGGTTTTCAGGTGATGTAGTTGAATACGATGGGGCTTATGATCTTGTCTTGAATAATTTTTGGTATTTTGTATATAGGATTGCAAGAAAAATTTTATGAAAAGTCTACTTAAAAAAATTCTTCCAAAAAAAATGGTAATCTTTTATCATCTTTTGTGGGCGTTTTTTTCTGCTTTGTTTTTTGGATTTCCATCCAAAGATATGATTGTCATCGGCGTTACCGGAACAAAAGGAAAGTCCACCACTGTATATATGCTTGCTAAAATTTTAGAGGAAGCTGGTCTTGGCGTGGCAGTATCATCATCATTAATTTTTAAGATAAAAGAAAAAGAATGGATTAATCCGTATCATATGACTATGATTGGAAGGTATAGAATGCAGAAATTTTTATATGATGCAAAAAAAGTCGGCTGTAAATATGTTATTGTTGAGGTTACTTCCGAAGGAATCGTTCAGTCAAGGCATAAATTTATAGATTTTGATATAGCTGTATTTACAAATTTATCAGAAGAACATCTTGAGACCCATGGCGGTTTTAAAAATTACAGAGCTGAAAAAGGCAAACTTTTTAATTCACTTATGTCTTTGGAGCATAAAAACATTGATGGAAAGGATATAAAAAAAGGTATAGTCGTGAATGCGGATGATAAAAACGCAAGTTATTTTTTATCTTTTGGCGCGGAGGAAAAATACGCTTTCTCTTTTAAGGGAGAGTGTGTTGGTATTAAATTGGAGATTTCAGAATGTATAGCACCGAAGAATTTTAAAATATCAACAGAAGGATCAACTTTTGTTTTAAATAAGAATAATTTTGAGTTATCTCTTCTCGGTGAATTTAATGCTTATAATGCTCTTTGCGCAGTGTCATGTGCTAAGATGTTGGGAGTGGATTTTGATATAGCAAAAAAAGCTATTGCAAAGATAAAAGAGATTCCTGGAAGAATGAAGTTTATAAATGTCGGACAGAAGTTTATAGCCATAGTTGATCTTGCCCACACGCCGTCATCTTATGAGGCCGTATTTAAGACGGTAAATGGTATTAAAAAAGAAGGAGGAAAGATAATAGCTGTTTTTGGTTCTGCTGGCGGAGGGCGTGATAAATGGAAGAGACCGGAGTTAGGAAGAATCGCAGCTGAAAATTCCGATCATATTATTTTAACAAATGAAGATCCTTACAAAGAGAATCAAACAGAGATTATAGAAAATATTAAGAAAGGAATAGATAACTCTAAGTTTTCAGGAAAATTGGATATAATTTACGACAGGAAAGAGGCTATCTTAAAAGCTGTTCTCTCTGCTACCGATAGTGATATTCTTTTGTTTTTAGGTAAAGGAACTGAGAAGACGATGGTTATTGGTAAAAATTCAATTTCTTGGGATGAAGAGGGCGAAGTTTTAAATGCAATTAAAATATATGAAAAAAAATAATCAAAAAGGAAACGCTTTGTCTTTTGTGGTAATGCTGATTTCTCTTATTCTTTTGATTTTTGTTGGACTAGGTTTTGCAAAAAATTCCTTGTTCAATACTTTAAGAGAAGATATACCAAATAAGAAAAATGTTTTATATGAATCACTCTCTGATAATTCTGTAGTAAGCATTATAATTAAAGGTGTTACTTTAGAAGTTGAAGTTGCAAAAAGTAAAGAAAAAAAAGCGAAAGGCTTATCTAAAAGATACGAGTTAGATAATGAAGGTATGCTTTTTATTTTTGATAAATCAGGTGTTTATCCATTTTGGAATAAAAACACATACATTCCATTGGATATTTTATGGATAGAGAATGATAAGGTAGCGCATATTTTAGAAGGTCTTCCGGTTTATAATGGAGTAGAGACAATAACAGAATTTCCTAATGTAACCTCAAGTTTCGTTCTTGAGGTTAAGCATGGATTTGTAAAGGATAATAATATTATAATTGGAAGCAGTATTATAATAAAAAAATAAATCATCTCTTAGTGGTATGGTGAGGCTTTAGCTAAGTTGTATAATGATATGAATATAAATTTTTCAGAATATGATAAAGAAGTAAATACCCTAAAAAAAGGAGGTGTTGGAATAATGCCAACAGATACATTGTATGGAATCGTTTCTTCGGCATTAAATAAAGAAGCTGTTGAAAGAATATATTCTCTTAAAAAAAGGAATAAAGAAAAACCTCTCATAGTCTTAATAAGCTCATGGAGTGATCTTAAAATATTCTTGATAGATAAAAAAATTTACGAAGAGAGATTAAAAAATATATGGCCTGGAAAGGTAAGCGTAATATTACCATCTTTATCAGATGATTTTTCATATCTTCATAGAGGCATCAAAAAAATAGCATTCAGAATGCCAGAGGATCAAGGATTAAGAGATTTTATTGGAAAAACAGGACCTTTGGTTGCTCCTAGTGCGAATTTAGAAGGTGAAAATCCTGTAAAAACAATAGATGAGGCAAAAGTCTCTTTTCAAGACGGCGTTGATTTTTATATTGATGGAGGATTTATAGATTCTTTGCCGTCAACATTAATATCTTTTGATGATGAGAATAATATTGTAGTTAAAAGAGAGGGAGTTGTTATTATTAAGAATTAGGTTTATATCTGAATTATTACCAAATTTCTTTTGTATTAATTTCCTGTTTTGCGAGAGTTATAAAATTTGTAATTTGAAGAGCATCTAAGTGAACTCCGTCACGTCTTTCTGCGGTTATTGTACCTCCTTCTTTTTCTTTCTCTCCGATGACAATAATATATGGAATCTTTTCTGTTTTAGCTACACGGATTCTTTTACCGAGCGACTCGTTTGAATCATCAAGCTCTACGCGGATGTCAGCATCTGTAATTTCTTTTCGTACTCTCTCAGCATATTCCGAGTATTTCTCGCTAATAGGAAGAATTTTTACTTGAACCGGCGAGAGCCATAGCGGAAAAGCACCAGCAAAGTGTTCAATCATTACACCCATAAAACGCTCAAGTGAACCAGAAATAGCACGATGTATTACAACAGGACGCTCTTTTTCACTTTTTTCATTTATAAAAGAAAGAGAAAAACGCTCAGGAAGAGTAAAATCGCATTGAATTGTTGCTAGTTGCCATTCTCGTCCGATAGCATCTTTAAATATAAAATCAAGCTTAGGTCCATAGAAGGCTGCTTCACCATCAACGCGTTTGTAATTTAAATTATTTGCTTTTGCTGATTTTTCAAGAGCCATTTCCGCATTAACCCACGCCTCATCTTCTCCGATATAATTACTTTTATCTTCTCCTCGCACCGAAAGAGAGACCCAGTAGCCGTCCATCATGCCAAAAACAGTATAGAATTCTTTGATTATATTTACTATAGTAGAAACTTCTTTTTCTATTTGTGTTGTGCGACAGAAAAGATGTCCATCATCTTGTGTTATTGATCGCACGCGAGTGAGCCCACTCAACTGTCCGGATTTTTCATCACGATATACCGTTGCAGGCTCAAAGTAACGCACAGGCATATCACGGTATGAAAATTGATTATCTGCGAATATTTGCATATGGTGCGGACAATTCATCGGTTTCATAATAAATTTTTCCTCTTTTCCTTGTACACGGAATAGCTCATCTCCAAATTTTGTAGCATGACCAGAGGTAATGTAAAGTTCTTCTTTTGCAATATGAGGTGTCCATACTTGAAAATATCCTTTTTTAGAATGAAGGCTCCAGAGGTAGTTTTCAATCTCTTTTCGGATAATCATTCCGCGTGGTTTCATAAGCGGAAGACCAGAGCCAATAAGCGGTGATAAGGTAAAGAGATGAAGTTGTGCTCCCAAGATGCGGTGGTCGCGTTTTTTTGCCTCCTCTTGTTGTTTTAAATGAGCATCAAGAGTGGCGCCATTTTCAAATGCAAAACCGTATATCCTGGTTAGCATCTTATTTTTTTCATCTCCTCGCCAGTAAGCTCCGGCAGTTTTTTCCAGCTTAAATCCGTCAGCATCTATCTCTTTAGTATTTAAAATATGAGGTCCCTCGCATAAGTCTATGAAATTTCCTGTTTTGTATATTGAGATATTTCCGCCATCTTTGATTATGCCATCAATAAGCTCAATTTTATAAGGTTGATCTTTGAATATCTCTCGTGCTTCTTTTTCACTCACATCTTTTCTTTCAAAATCAAGTTTTTTACCAATCATTTTTTTCATGGTCTTTTGGAAGACTTTTAAATCTTCCAAAGATATTGAAACTCCGTCTTGAAATTCAAAGTCATAATAAAAACCATCGTTTATAACAGGTCCGATAGCAAGTTTTGCATTTGGATATTTTTCAAGCACAGCTATTGCGAGCATATGAGAGAGGGAGTGCCTTATTTTGTATAATTGGTCTTTTTCCATTAAATTTAATATAGCACCATTTTTTTATTATTGAAAGGCTAAGATTTACATTTATTTATTTTTGTAATATATGTATATTTATGTCAAAGTTGACAGTAATTTTTTTACAAAATACAATGGAAATAATAGTTAAAAAACAAACAAAATTTTTAAAAAATAGGAATATTAAATTTGATTATGAGGGAGGAAGGTTTCATAAAAATAAAAGAAAAAGCGGAAGAATTTTATAAATCTATAAATTCTATTTTTTGTCCATATTTTAATGAGAATGTGAATTTTAATGCAAAGGGGTTGGATCATATAAAATTTAAAAAATGGAACAAACCAAGGACTACAAGCGATCAATGTATGCGTTTGAGATTTATTGAGTATGCTCCAAAAGTTATAAATAAATCACATACACTTCAAGGATATTCAAAGAAGAAAGAATTTGAAAGGGTAAAAAGAAACACTAGATGGGACTTGGTTTTAATAGATGTTGAATATTACGAGTTTATTTCTGTGCTGGATGATGTTCGTATTAAGGTTATAGTTAAATATGTTCCTGGTGGCAGTAAGTATTTTTGGAGTATCATTCCTTTTTGGAAAACTGATAATATAAACATGGAGAGATTATTGTATAATGGAAAGCCTGATGAAGATTAAGAAAACAAAAAAACACCGACTTGCGATGTTCTTTTGCAGTGCTTGGCTGCGGTTTATGTATTAACCGCGGGAGAGCCGTAGCCCTCACAAGCACTAATACTAAATTATCATATTTAAATAGTGGTGTAAAGTGGCTGTATTTGTCCACTTCATTTGGTACTCCGTTAATGGTAATTTAAAGTATATAGCTATTTTAAATTTATATTTTATATGATATTATACGAATATAACATTAAATTAATTTATTATTATCTATGAGTCAAAAATCTTCAAAACTACAATCATTCGGCGGAGCATTCGTTTTAGCATTGGTTATTTTTGGCTTATATTTTTATATGGGGAATTCAGAAAAAGATAAAATTAAAGATCTTCCAGAGGTAAATATTAAAGATGCTTCAGATAAAGATGCTAAGAAAGGCTCAATCGCTGTTTTTGAAACTAATAAAGGAGTTATAAAGATAGAATTATTTACTGATAAAATGCCAATTACCACCGAGAATTTCAAAAAACTTATTAATCAAAGTTTCTACAATGGTGTAAGATTCCATAGGGTTATAGATAATTTTATGGTTCAAGCAGGAGATCCAAAGTCAAAAGATCTTTCTTTAAAGTCTGAGTGGGGAACCGGTGGTCCTGGATATACGATTCAAGATGAGTTTGTGGCAGGTCTTTCAAATGTTAAGGGTACGATAGCAATGGCAAATATCGGTCAGCCAAATTCAGGCGGATCACAATTTTTTATCAATACCGTAGATAATATTTATCTTGATTTTGATAAACCACCACTTACAAGTCAGCATCCGGTTTTTGGTAAAATTATTGAGGGTATGGATATAGTGCTTGGTATTAAAGCGGGTGATATTATAAATATCGCTTACATAGAATGAGTTATTTTTTAATAAGAGGTAAATTTTATGAAATATAGTATCAAATTAAAATTAAGAATCTTTTTAAAGAAGTTTGATCTCTTGATGCTGATTGTTTCTTTGCCGATTATTCCTATGTTGATAGCCGAGTTTTCTGTAGGTATCAATGACATCACACAAGCATATTTTAATATGTATTATCTATTTTTATGGATTGTATTTACGGTAGAGTATTTTTTAAAACTTTATATTGCAAATAATAAATTATCTTATATTAGAGAAAACTGGATAGATGCTTTAGTTATTTTAGCGCCTGTATTTAGAAGTTTTAAAGTATTTCATATTCTAAGAACGCCAATTCTTTTAGTTTCTGACGAAGTTTTAAAGCTTTTAAAAACGCAGAGACTTAATTTTCTATATTTTTTCATAGTCTCGTTAGTTGTTATTTTTGTTTCTGCTGATCTTGTTTTGTTTTTTGAAAAGCCGGCTCCAGGCGCTAATATTACGACATTTGAGGATGCTGTATGGTGGGGAATTGTTACATTTTCTACTCTTGGATATGGAGATAGATATCCGATTACTTTTGGTGGCAGAGTAGTAGCGGTCTTTCTTATGACTTTAGGATTTGTGCTATTCTCAATTATGGTTGCAGGTGCAGCCTCATTCTTTATGAGAAGAGAAAGAGTTGAGATAATAAGTTCTACAGGTTATGATTTCGTAGATATCCCTGGAGAGTCACATAAACTTAACACTGTATTGGATAGACTCGATGATATAGAGAGAAAATTAGATTCTAAATTAGAAGAGAAAAAGTAAATAATGAAAAGAGTAGTTGTTATTCACTATCACGAAATAGCTCTAAAAGGAAATAATAGGGATTTTTTTGAGAATATTCTCGTGGGAAATATTAAAAAAAGCCTGAACGAAAAGGATTATTTAAATGTAGAAAAAAGATATGGCATGGTCGTTATCCATCTCAGCCTTGAAGCTAATGAGGAAAGAGTTAGGGGTGGTATAAAAAAAATTTTTGGTGTGGCAAATTTTTCTTTCGGTTTTTTAAGCTCTCTGGAGGTATATCTCTTAAAAGAGGATATCTGGGGAATTTTAAAAGAAAAAAAAATACCTGAAACATTTCGTGTAACGGTAAAAAGATCAAATAAAAATTTTCCTAAAAATTCTCAAGAAATAGCGGTGGAAGTTGGTTCTTTTTTATTTGGAAAATTTGAAAGTAAGGCAAAGGTTAATCTTAAGAATCCGGAACTTAATTGTTTTTGTGAAATTGGAGATAAGAATTCATTTTTTTTCTTTAATAAGGAAAAAGGATATGCCGGTCTTCCAGTGGGTACAGCCGGAAGAGTGTTGTCTTTGATATCAGCGGGTTTTGATTCTCCAATAGCTTCTTGGAAGATGATGCGTCGAGGAGCTAAGGTGGTTTATATTCATTTTCATAGTTATCCTTATACGACAAAAGCATCATCCGAGAATGTAAAAGCTATTATAAAAAAACTTAATGAATACCAATTTGAGTCTAAGGTTTTTTTTATTGCATTTTCCGATATTCAAAAGGAAATATCTATTAAATGTTCTTCATCTCAAAGAGTTATTTTATATAGAAGGTTTATGATGCGCATTGCGGAAAAATTAGCAGATAAGGAGGATATAAAAGCGTTGGTAACTGGAGATTCTCTCGGTCAAGTTGCTTCACAAACGCTTGATAATATTTATGTTGTTAGCGAAGCGGTCAAAATTCCTATTTTAAGACCTTTGATAGGTGATAATAAAAATGACATAATAGACTTAGCTTCTGAAATAGGAACTTATGAAATTTCAGCCCAGCCTTATGAGGATTGTTGTTCACTTTTTTTACCTCTAAGTCCTGAGACACACGGGAAGCTGGATATGATTTTAGAGGAAGAGAAAAAATTGGATGTCAAAAAGATGATTCAGACAGCGCTTGATAGTGTTGAGATATTTAATATTTAATATATTTTTTTGCTTTTGTAATTTTTTATGAAAAATTTTTTTAAAAGAAAAAAAGTTTTAATAATGGGACTCGGCTCTTATAAAGATGGAAGCGGTATTGCATCTGCTGAATTTTTTGCAAAAGCTGGCGATGATGTTTTAGTGACTGATTTAAGAAGTGAGTCAGAGCTTTCACATCAGGTAAAAAGATTAAAAAAATATAAGAATGTAACTTATGTTTTAGGCGAACATAGAGAAGAAGATTTTAGAAAATGTGATATTGTTATTAAAAATCCATCAGTTCCGAAAGATTCAAAATATTTAAAGATTGCAGAGGATAATAAAATTCCAATTCACAATGATTGGAGTATATTTTTAACAAAGAAAGATAATTTACTTCTTGCTGTAACAGGAACAAGAGGCAAGAGCACAACAACGACAATTATAAATGAACTTTTGAAAGATAATTTTAGAACTCATCTTTGCGGGAACATCGGAGTTTCTCCTTTAGCTATAATCTCAAAAGTAAATAAAGGAGATATTATTGTAGCCGAACTTTCAAGTTGGCTTTTATATAACTTCAGATCAGTAAAAAAGTCTCCAAATATTTCTGTTATTACAAATTTAATGCCGGATCATTTAAATAAATATAAAAATTTAGAGGATTATTATGATGATAAAAAAAATATTTTTAGATACCAAAAGAGTGATGATATTTTAATTTTAAATAAAGATAATAAAGAGAGTAAAAAATTGGCAAAGGAAGCGAAAAGTAAGATTTATTGGTTTTCAAAAAAGCCTTTACTAAAGAGGGATCGCGGGGTCTTTCTAAAAAATGATGAGATATTTTTTCAAGAGGATGGAATTACGCATAGTATAGCTAATATAAAAAAAATAAAAGAGAAAGGTGAACATAATAAGGAAAATTTTCTAGCTGCCTTATCTGTTGCGTATCTTTTGGGTATTAAAAAAGCTGATATACAAAAAACCATAAATGAATTTAAGGGTGTTGAGAACAGACTCGAATTTTTAAGAGAATTTTGTGGCGTGAAATTTTATAATGACACGACGGCAACTTCTCCTGATGCTGCAATTGTTGCTTTAAATACTCTTGGTTCCAGCAGAAAAAATATAATACTTCTTGCCGGCGGAGCTGATAAAAAATTGGAGTACGAGGTTTTTGCAAAAAGTATTAAAAAATATACAAAAGGTGTTATTTTGTTTTCTGGTGATGCTACAGATAAGATTGAAAAAGAATTAAAAAATATTAAGTATAATAATTTTATTAAAACTACAAGCAGTATGAATGACGCAGTAAAGATTGCAATAGAAAACTCAAAGAGAGGAGATATAATATTGCTTTCACCAGGCGCTGCCAGCTTCGGAATTTTTAAGAATGAATTTGATAGAGGTGATAAATTTTGCGCTATAGTAAAAAGATTAAAATAATAGAATACGGATGAAATAGAATATTAAATGTTGATTTTATTAATAAATTTTATTTTAAATTCTTTATCATATAAGTATCTCTCGTTTTGAAGCCGAATTTTTTGTAATAATCTTTCACGCCGACGGCGGCAATGACAGAAATTTTATTTATTTTAAATTCTTTTTTAGTGATTCTTTCTGCTTCAAGAAGAAGTTTTTTGCCGAGCCCTTTATGTTGGAGTCCTTTCTTATCTTTTTGTGAGACTGGCACAACATGTCCATAAGTATGCACTTCTCTTATTATTGAAGTGTCAGATAAAGCAGGGAATATTTTATTTTTTTTCTGAGATGGAATTCTAAGTCTTAAAAGAGATATAATTTTATCATTTTTCGTATCCTCAAAGGACAGAAATATCTCTTTTCCATCTGATGCATCATAATCTCTTCTTATCATTTTTACATTAGCCATATCAAACTCATCATTCATAATTTCCCTGCATCTTATACATCTACATTCTTTGCCATCTTTTTTCATTCTTTGTTGGATAATCTCTCTTAAATTTGATGTGTGGCTTCCGCCAACAATACTTGTTGCCGGAATATCACGAATTACTCTGACTACTCGGCAATACTCTGGAATATATTCCTTCGCTTCTTTTACTATCGTAATCAATTCTTCATCAGTGTATGGTCTAAATTTCCCAGCCTTAAAATCATCATATAGTTTTGCGTTTGCTACCACCATACAAGGATATATTTTTAAGAGATCAGGTTTAAAATTTTGATCTTTGAATATCTCTTTGAGCATCTGCGTATCTTTTTCCGGAGTTGATTTAGGAAGATTTGGCATCATATGATAATTAATCTTAAATCCAGAATCCTTAAGTAGCTTAGTTGCTTTTATTGTCGCATCTATCTTATGTCCTCTCTGTGAAGCTTCCAAAACATCATCATATATACTCTGAACCCCAAGCTCAACTCTTGTACAGCCGAATTTTCTCATTCTTTTTAATTCCTCTTCTGTTATCCAATCAGGTCTGGTTTCAAGTGTTAATCCAACTAATTTATGTTTTGCTTTTTCATTTTTTTTCATAGCATACACTAAGGTTTTTGATTCTTTTTCATTTAGGGCATCGTAAACTCTTTTTAGATACCATTCCTGATATTTATATGGGATAGCAGACCAAGTTCCGCCGATTACTATAACCTCAATCTTATTGACAGAGTGCCCTTGTTTTCTGAGAGAGTCTAGACGTGATTCAACTTGTCCGTAAGGATCAAAATCGGAAAGTATTGCGCGCATAACAGCTGGTTCATTTGAAAGATAGCTCTTTGGCATACCTTTTTCAGTTGGACAGAAAGTACATTTTCCAGGACATCCCCAATCTTTAGTTAAGACTGTTATTGAAGCGATGCCCGAGAGTGTTCTTATTTTTCTTTTTTTGATAATTTGCTCCAGAAATCCATTTGGTTTTATTTTTCCTGACTTTACTAATTCATGATAAACTGGTAGAAGATTCATATTGGATGGCAAGCCATGAATTTTAAGATTATGCATATGCTTTCTTTTCAACTTACCAAAGACTCTCTCAGTGAGTGTCTTTTGAGATGATGCCTCAAGTATTAAATTTTCTAAAATTTGTTTATCCATTTTATATATGCAAGAAGAATACGCTAAAGAATTAATTGAAAAAAATAGGAAGGCTTACGATTTTATTTCAAAGGATTTTGACAGAACTAGAGCTTATCTTTGGGATGGCTTAAAGCCTTTTGCTAAATATACAAATGATAATCAATCTATTTTGGATTTTGGATGCGGTAATGGAAGATTGATAAGTTTATTTTCCAAGAGAAATATCTCTTATACTGGGGTGGATCTGTCCGAAGCTCTTATTAATATTGCGAAGAAGAAGTATAAAGATAATTTGTCGGACGGAGTTTTATCTGCCGAATTTTTAAAGATAGATTCCTTAGAACTTCATTTTTCAGATTGTTATTTTGATAATATATATTCAATAGCTGTCTTACATCACATTCCAACTGAAAATATGAGAATAAAATTGCTTAAGGAATTTTACAGAACTTTAAAGCCAAAAGGAAAAATTATATTAACTAATTGGAATTTATGGCAACCTGACTATAGGAATCTGATTTTTAAGTATGCCATTAAAAAACTACTTGGTCAATCAAAGCTTTCTTTTAATGATATTATGGTTCCATGGAAAAATGAGAAAAAAGAAGTTGTAGCGGAAAGGTATTATCATGCTTTTACTATGAGGGAGCTGGAGAGTATTCTTAAAAAATCGCGGTTTAAGCTTTTAGAGAATGGTTATTTCGGTGGCAAGAACAATGATGCTAATATTTACATAGTGGCGGAAAAGTGATATATTAACATTATGAATATGACTTCAAAACAGATAATAGATATTTTAACATGGGTAATTATAAGGGGAATTTTAATTCTTCTATTTTTTGTTTTTCTATTTTTAATCAAAAATATTTTAATAATATTATTTTTATCTTTAATAATAGCTTCCGCCATTTCTCCAGTTGTTAGCTATTTACAAAAGAGAAAAATACCTAGAATTTTAGGAGTTTTATTCGTCTATCTTTTAATCGTAATTTTCATAGCAACACTTCTTTATTTGATTGTGCCAACAGTAGTAAATGAGATAAGATTATTAGCTTCTGGATTACCCGCGTATTATGAAGAATTATCTAATAAATTTTCTAAGACCATTATTGAATTATCACCAGACTACGCAAAGACAACCCAAGATTTTTTAATTAATTTTGGAGATAAGATAAAAAATTTAACATCAAGCGTTTTTAAGACAATCGCCGGAATATTCGGAGGCTTCGCAACATTTGGCATTGTTTTTGTAATATCATTTTATCTTGCTGTTCAAGATAGGGGAATAGAGTATTTTATAAGAATGGTAACTCCAAAGCCAAGTGAGGAGTATGTCTTAAATCTTTGGGTTAGAGTAGAGAGGAAGCTTGGTTTGTGGCTTCAAGGTCAGTTTATTTTAGGTTTAATTATCGGCATAGTAGTCTTTTTGGGGCTTACTATTTTAGGTGTTCCTTATGCTTTACTGTTAGGTATTATCGCCGGTATATTTGAAATTATTCCTGTCGTTGGTCCTATTTTTTCAGCAGTTATCGGTATAATAATTGCTCTGATAATAGATCCGGTATTAGCTATGTGGACAACGCTTTTTTACGTAATTATTCAGCAATTTGAGAACCACATTTTAGTTCCAAATTTAATGAAGAAAATGACAGGTTTAAATCCAATTATAATCATTATCTCATTACTTATTGGTTTGGAGCTTGGCGGAATTTTAGGAATGTTAATATCTGTTCCAATAGCGACTATAGCTAGTGAGCTTTTAAGTGACTATGCCAAATCTAAGGATTAAGATATAAAAGAGGTAATTTAAATTTTTCTGATGTCGAATTTTTACATAGTATCAACCCCAATCGGTAATTTAAAAGATATAACTTTAAGGGCGATAGAAGTTCTTAGAGAAGTTGATATTATTTTATGCGAAGATACAAGAGTAACTAAGAAGCTTTTAGTTACTTACGAAATAAAAAAGTCTATTTTAAGTTATCATCAACATAGCAAATTAAGCAAGATAGACTACATTTTATCTTTACTCAAAGAAGGAAAAAATTTAGCGATGGTTTCAGATGCAGGAACGCCAACAATATCAGATCCGGGGTCTTTTCTTGTAAATCAGATTGTTAAAAATTTAGGAGATGAGGTGATGATAATTCCTATTCCCGGAGTTTCTGCTGTTCTTTCCGCTTTGGCTGTTTCTGGATTTGATGTTAATAAATTTAAATTCTTAGGATTTCCACCTCACAAAAAAGGCAGAGAGACATTTTTTAATGATGTTAATAATGAAGATGGCGTAGTAGTTTTTTATGAATCAAAGCATAGAGCAGAGAAAACGCTTTTTCTACTCTCTCAACTTATAGGTGATAGGCAAGTTGTTTTATGCAGAGAGCTAACAAAGATATTTGAAACGATATATAGAGGAACGGCAAACGAGGTTTTAGAAAAATTAAAAAATGATAAAATATTAGGGGAGTTTGTTTTTGTTATAGATAAAAAATAGGCTACAAAATTAAATGAATAAAAAGAAATTTTATATTACAACATCAATAGCTTATACAAATTCCGAGCCTCATATTGGGCATGCTCTTGAATTTGTGCAGGCCGATGTTCTAGCAAGATATCATCGTCAAAGAGGGGATGAGGTTTTTTTTCAGACGGGCACAGATGAGCATGGTAAAAAGATATTTGAGAAGGCAAATTCTGAAAAGAGAGATGTTCAAGATTTTGTTGATGAGATATCAGAAAGATTCAGGCATTTAGCGGAGGTTATTGGCATATCAAATGATTGCTTTATTAGAACATCTGATCAGAAAGTTCATTATCCGGTTGTTGTGGATTTCTGGAAAAAACTTGTTGACAAAGGAGATATTTACAAAGATATTTATAATGCTCTTTACTGTGTCGGATGCGAAGCATTTTTAGGTGAAAAGGATCTTTCAGATGGTTTATGTCCTATTCATAAGAAATCTCCAGAACATGTTTCTGAGGAAAATTATTTTTTTTCGCTTTCAAAATATATAGAGAGAGTAAGGGTTTTGATAGAGAAAGATGAGATAAAAATTATTCCTGTTAATAGAAAAAAAGAGATACTAAATTTACTTGAAAGCGAGAGGGTTTCAGATGTCTCTTTTTCTCGTCCTAAGGAATCTGTTGGTTGGGGAATAGATGTTCCTGGGGACAAAAGTCAAAAAATATATGTTTGGGCTGATGCTTTGACAAATTATATTTCCGGTCTTGGAGGTCTTGGTGCTGAAAATTATAAAAAGTTTTGGCCAGCGGACATACATTTAATAGGTAAGGATATTTTGAGGTTTCATGCTATGATTTGGCCCGCTATGCTTTTGGCTTTGGATATTGAAACTCCAAAAAATATATATGTTCATGGTTTCATTACTCAAGAAGGAGAGAAGATGTCAAAATCTCTGGGCAATGTGGTATCTCCTTTTGCATTAATAGAAAAATATGGCAAAGATGCCTTAAGATATTATCTTTTAAGAGAGATTCCTTCTTATCAAGATGGAGATTTTTCTGCCTTGCGATTTCAAAGTAGATATGAAGATCTTGCAAATAAACTCGGCAATCTTATTTCAAGAGTATCTGCAATAGCAGAAAAAAATAAAGATATATTAGGAGATATTAAAATATCTAAAGATGATGAGTCTGATATTATAAAAAATATCTTTTTTGAATATGAAAAAAATATAGAAAGTTTTAATTTAAATTTATCCTTGGAAAATATATTTAAGTTAGTTGAGATATCTGATAAGATGATTGAGGAGTCAAAGCTTTGGGAGCTTCCAAAAAAAGATATTGATGGATTTAAAAAAATTATAAAAGAACTTGCTTTGTATATGGCGGATACGGCGTATTTATTAGTTCCATTTTTACCAGATACATCTATTAAGATTTTTAATGTGCTTGGAATATCAGAAGATAGATGTGGGTGGGAAAAGCAAATATTGAATATTAAAAAACCAGATCCTATTTTTCCGAGAATAGATACAAAAGTCATAAGCGAAAAAGATGCATCATTAATAAAATAAATTAAAGATATGTTAATAGATACGCATACCCATACAAATTTAGATGATTTTAAAGATGATTATGATGCTGTAATAAAGCGTGCTTTAGATGCAGATACTTGGATGATAAATGTTGGTGTGGATATGAAATCATCTCAAAAGGCAACAGAGATAGCTCATAAATATCAGGAGGGTATTTATGCCTCCTGCGGTCTTCATCCAAATGACATCACAGATGATTTTGATTTTGAGCTTTTAGAAAATTTTTCTAAAGATGAGAAAGTTGTTGGAATAGGTGAAACTGGACTAGACTATTTTAGAACTACAGAAGAGGCAAAAAAAATAAGTC
Source organism: Patescibacteria group bacterium (assembly GCA_038061695.1). Taxonomy (GTDB): domain Bacteria; phylum Patescibacteriota; class Minisyncoccia; order GWC2-36-17; family M10-OD1-4; genus M10-OD1-4. The sequence continues at coordinate 19,030 of JBBTYT010000003.1, read as the reverse complement.
AGATTGATTTTTTTATGAAGCATATTAAGATAGCAAAGAAACTTGATAAAGCCTTAATAGTTCATTGCAGAGACGCGCATGATGATGCTATTAAAGTTTTGAAGGCAAATTCTGACGGAGTCAGAGGTGTGATACATTTTTTTACCGGAACTCTAGAACATGCTAAAAGATATATTGATCTTGGATTTCATATATCTTTTTCAGGAGTGATTACTTTTGCAAGGGATTATGATGAAGTTATAAAATATGTGCCGTTGGATAGAATGCTTATTGAGACAGATGCACCATTTGTCTCTCCAGAGCCAAATAGGGGAAAGAGGAACGAGCCTTATAATGTTATTTATACGGCAAAAAAGCTTGCAGAAATAAAAGGGATGACATTTGAGTATGTTGCCGAGCAAACCACAAAAAACGCCAGGGATTTATTTAAGATTTAATTTTTGCTTTAAAAAGATGCTTTTCATTCAGTTGTTTTTCAAAATAGCCGGACGTTTATATTGTAGTAGATGCGGTCTTTATTTTTTTAAAGAAATAATGTATTATTAAAATGAGTTGAATATATGTAGTTTATAAGTTTTTTTGGAATGTATCCTGAAAGATTCTCTATTTCTTATGCAGATAATTTGGTATGGACAATCATGTTTTAAGATAGTTTCCGGTGGAACAACTATTATCTTAGATCCTTTTAATAAGGATATTGGTTTAACGCCCCCGCGAGGTAAGGTGGATGTTGTTTTTGTCTCTGATGGAAATCTCAAAAAAGATGATTATTCGCAACTAGATTCAGCATTTGTTATAGCTGGTGCAGGAGAATATGAAGTTGGAGGTATGCATATTAATGGAGCATCTATTTTTCATCTAAATGAAAAAGGTGAGGAGGTTAAGAAATCAACTATGTATATTATTGATGTTGAGGGAATAAGAGTATGTCATTTGGCTGATTTTTCAGAGGATCATGTTAGGTCTGTTTTGGATAAGATGGGACAAGTTGATATTTTAATGATTCCTGTCGGAGGGGGTTATCTTATTGGGAATACAAAAATAAATTCTTTAGGATATGATAAAGCCGTTGATATTATAGGCGATATAGATCCGAGAGTTGTTATCCCGATGTTTTTTAAAGTTAATAATCTAAAAATTTCTCTTGATGATGTAAGTAAATTTTTGAAGTCGTCAGGAGCGTCAAATATTGAGGCTGTTGATAAGTTTACGGTAAAGAAAAAAGATCTGCCTCAAGATGGCAGAGATGTTATTTTAATGAAATTAGCATGATAGATTTTATAAATAATATTCAAGGCAAGCCAAAGCATGTTAGAGTCAGGATATTTTTAGTTATAATGATAATCGCAGTAATTTTAATATTTATATTATGGTTAAATTCTATTAAAGAGAGTATTAGTACGGTAAAAAATAATAAAGGAGATGCTAGTAGTATGCCAACAATATATGAAAGTGTTTCAGCGAGCATAAAAGATATTTTTAAACCGCAGAGCGTGCGGTTAAAATAAAAAGAGTTTTAATTTCCGTAATAATTTTATGGCAAAGGAAGAGAAAGAAAAATTTAATATAGGCAAAGTTATTCAAGTGGAGATTGTTGATGAAATGCAAGAGTCATATTTGAATTACGCTATGTCAGTTATAGTTTCAAGAGCATTGCCAGATGTGCGAGATGGACTTAAGCCTGTCCAAAGGAGGATACTTTATTCTATGCATGAGCTTGGACTCAAATCTGCTGCTAAATTTAGGAAATCAGCTCTTGTTGTCGGAGATGTTTTAGGTAAATATCATCCTCACGGAGATTCTTCAGTATACGGAGCCTTAGCAAGAATGGCGCAGGATTTTTCTATGAGATATATGCTTATAAAGGGTCAGGGAAATTTCGGATCTATTGATGGAGATGCGCCAGCTGCTATGAGATATACGGAAGCTAAGCTAACCAAGATTTCTGATGAAATGCTTTTTGATATTGATAAGGATACAGTTGATTTTAAAGATAATTACGATGGATCAAGAAAAGAGCCTAAAGTTTTGCCATCAAATATGCCACAGCTTCTTTTGAATGGTCAGATTGGTATTGCTGTTGGTATGGCAACAAATATACCTCCTCATAATCTAGTAGAACTTGTGAATGCAATAATTCATCTTATAGATAATAATAATGTTACAACAGAAGACATTTTAGAATTTATAAAAGGACCTGATTTTCCAACAGGCGGTATAGTTTATAATCACAATGATATTTTAAAAGCATACAGCACAGGCAGTGGTCCTATGACCGTAAGAGGTAAGGTTGATATAGTTGAGAGTAAGTCAGGCAAACATCAGATAATCATATCGGAAATCCCTTACCAGGTGAATAAAGCAACGATGATAGAAAAGATTGCCGATCTTATCAGGGATAAAAGAATAGATGGAATTAGGGATGTTAGAGATGAATCAGATAAAGATGGCTTAAGAGTGGTTATAGATTTAAAAAATGATTCTTATCCGCAGAAAATTCTAAACACTCTTTATAAGCTTACCGATCTCCAAAAAGTATTTCATCTTAATATGGTGGCTCTTGTTGATGGTGTTCAACCGCAGGTTTTATCTTTAAAGTCAGTTTTAGAATATTTTATAGCTCATAGAAAAGAGGTTGTAACAAGAAGAGTTAAATTTGATCTCAAGAAAGCGAAGGAGAGAGCGCATATATTGGAAGGTCTTAAAAAGGCGCTTGATTATATTGATAAAATAATCGCTACTATAAAGAAATCAAAAAATAAAGATGAGGCACACAAATCTTTAATGGCGGATTTTAAACTCTCGGATATCCAAGCTACGGCTATTTTGGAAATGAAATTACAGACATTGTCTGGACTTGAAAGAAAGAAGATTGAGGACGAGCTAAAAGAGAAATTAGATTTAATTATAGATCTTGAAAATCTTTTGAAGAGCGAGAAAAAGATACTTGGAGTTGTAAAAGATGAGCTTAAGGATGTTTCCAATAAATATGGAGATGAGAGAAGAACAAAAGTTGTAAAAGGCGGAATATCTGAATTTAAAGAAGAGGATTTAATACCAGATGAAGATATCTTCGTTGCTTTAACAAGGGGTGGATATATAAAGAGAGTTGATGCTGATACTTATAAAAGTCAAAAGAGGGGTGGTAAGGGAGTCGTCGGTATGGATACAAAAGAAGAAGATATTATAGAACATCTTTTCTCATGTTCAACACATGATAATATTCTATTTTTTACTGATAAAGGAAAAGTCTATCAGACAAAAGCATTTGAAGTTCCTGAGTCATCAAGAACAGCTAGAGGAAAGGCGATAATAAATATTTTAGATATAGGTCAGCAAGAGAGAATTACAGCACTTGTTCCTATGAAGGAAAAGTTAGGCAAAAAGAATTCACAGGATAAGCTTTATTTGGTTATGTCAACTCAAAATGGTATAATTAAAAAAGTAGCTTCATCTGAATTTCATACTGTAAGAAAAAGTGGTGTTCAAGCTATATCGTTAAAGGGTGATGATCTTTTAAAATGGGTAAGAGTGTCTTATGGCGATGATGAAATAGTTATTTTAACTAAAAATGGACAGGCAATAAGGTTTTCTGAGAAAGATGTAAGAGCGATGGGAAGATCAGCATCCGGTGTTGCATCTATAAAGATAAAGAAAGGTGATAGAGTTGTTGGCACAGATGTGATTTCAAGCAACAGGAATGATAATTTGGAGCTTTTGGTTATTATGGAGAATGGATATGGAAAGAGGACATCACTCTCTCAATACAAAACCCAAAAGAGAGGTGGATCAGGTATTATGACAGCAAAGATTACCAGTAAGACAGGGAATTTAGTAGCTTCTTTGGTCGTTGATTCTTCAGAGCAGGATATAATCGCAATTTCAGATAAGGGTCAAGTTATAAGAATGAGTATAAGCGCAGTACCATCAATATCAAGGGCGACACAAGGTGTTAGACTTATGAAATTATATACAGGAGATAAGGTCGCATCTGTAACTTGTTTGTAAATTATATAAATTAACTTTTCTTTAGATAATAAATGAATATCACTAAGATACTTATCATAGGTGCAGTAGCATTTACTCTTATTTTTATTTTTCTTATTTATCTTGGAGTAATTCCAGGTTTAAAAATAGGTGCCGAACAAAAGTCTGTCGCGTTGGATGTCTGGGGTGTATTTGATGATTCAGATGCTATGTTGCCTCTTATTCAGACATTTCAACTGAATAATCCAGGAGTAACTATAAATTACAGAAAAAAATCTATACAAAATTATGAGGAAGAATTAGTTCGTGCTTTCGCAGCCGGTAAGGGTCCGGATATATTTATGATTAGCAACACATGGGCTCCAAAATTCAGAGATCTTCTAATGCCAGCTCCATCAGATCTTATATCAATTAATGATTTTCAAAAAAGATTTGTTGATGTTGTTCAGAGAGATTTTACATATCAAGGAAATATTTACGGAATTCCTTTATATGTTGATTCATTAGCTCTTTATTATAATATTGATCTTTTTAATAGCGCCGGATTAATAGATCCTCCAAAAGATTGGGATGAATTTGAAAAATATGCAAAACTTTTAACTAAAAGAGATTCTAAGGGGGATATATTGGTTTCCGGAGCCGCTTTAGGATCTGGAAAAAATGTTTTGAATTCAGCCGATATATTGTCATTGCTTATGATTCAAAATGGCTCCAATATATCTGATCCTCAAAAAGGAGAGATTATTTTTGATAAAGAGCAAGCTGTCGGATCTTCAAAAGCTTTAAAATTTTATACTCAATTTGCAAAGCCTGAAGATCCTAGCTATTCATGGTCTCAAAATTTCAAAGCCGACTCTCAAGAGATGTTCGCTCTTGGAAGAGTAGCTATGTTATTTGGCTATTCATGGACAAAAAACAGCATTATTCAGAAAGCGCCAAGATTAAGATTTACATCCGCTTATATGCCTCAGATAAAAGATAGTATAGTAAAGAAGAATTATGCTAATTATTGGGGTTATGGAATATATGCAAAGTCATCGGATGCAGTAGTCGCTTGGAAGTTTTTGAAATTTTTATCCGATCCAAAAAATGCCGGTTTTTATCTTTCTCAAGTTAAGTATCCCGCAAGTCAAAGATCAATATTGACAATCCAGAAAGATGATTCTAATCTCTTAATATTTGCAAATCAAGCATTATCAGCAACTTCTTGGCTTCAGATTAATGATACGCTTGTAAAAAATGTTTTTATTGATATGTTAGATCAACACGTTGCAAGTGAACAAGCAGAATCATTAGCCTTAAGAAAGGCCGCCGCAGAGATTAATTCAAAAATTTTATCTAAATGATTAAGTTATCAAAAATTTCTTTTTTCCTTTCAGTGGTTTTCCTTTCAGTTGTTTTTTCATTCCCACTTTTTTCAAAAGCCGTAATTATCGGTGGTGTGGAATATAATAATTTAAGAGGTTGGGCTTGGTCTGATAATATAGGATGGGTTTCTTTTTCTTGTCATGGAAGTGAAGCGGCGGCTCTCGGTATTCCTGGCGAGGTTGTAAATTGTGCAAATTCTTGGGGAGCTCATATAGTGATGCAAAGTGAGTCCAGTGCTCTCAATATACCGGCAAAGATGGTTTTAGGGCATGCTTGGTCTGATGATGTTGGCTGGATCTCTTTTGATAAATCAGAAACAGGAAATCCGCCAACTACAGGCAACTCAGCCTTTGATAGCCAATTTTCAACTTCAAGTTATCTTGCAAAATTTGATGCTAATTCAGATAGAATAATAGGTTGGGCTAGGGTTTTGAGTGCTTGTACATCCGTTCCTTGTACTTCTTTAATTGATCTTGGATTTGACGGTTGGATTCAATTTCCGGATATTTCTTCTGGATTAACGCTTTACATTGATGGAACATGGGATGGTTTTGTTTGGGGTGGAGATGTTGTTGGTTGGATAGATTTTTCTTCAATCGGTATTGCATATATCGGAGATCCAATAAATACAATACTTTCAAATACGCCGCCAATTGCTTCTGCAGTGATATCGCCAAGTATTCTTCAATTAACAGGCGGAGGTTTTCAATATTCTGTAAATGTTGATGGCTCTGGGAGTTATGATTCAGATCTTGGCGAAACTGCAACATTAAATTATCTTTGGAATTGGGGAGATGGCACAACTTCAACTGGTGTAATTACATCTCATACGTATAGTTTAGACGGTATATACACAATATCACTTACTATCACTGATCTTTTTGGAGCGTCAAGCAATATTTCTCAGGTTGTCTCTTTTATAAATCCTAGCGCAGGTGTATGTTTAATAACTTGCACGACAGATCAGCAATGTCCGGTAAATAGTATATGTTTTATTCCAGGCGGAGCTTTGGATGGTTTTTGTGTAGCAAATAATCTAGCTACAGCGATAATTCCATCATTACCGCCAACGGCTGATACGCAGGCATTGGCTCCTTACGAATGTTCTTTAAGTTCAAAACAGCAGAATGTCTTGTCCGTTTGTTCTCCGCAGGCATTGTCATCACTTTTTCAATGCGGAAAAAATTCTTTAATCGGACCATTTTGTATAGGTCCTGAGTTGGAAGCTTGTCCTTCAAGCGGAACTTGCGCTAATGGCTCTTCTTGTATATTAAATGGCACCGCTTGCGAGGTTTCAATAACGCCAATTGTTTATAATTGCGTTGAAGAAACAACTAGCACAACATCAGGAAGAATTTTAGATAGCTACACAGCTCCAAAAGGAATACCACCGATGCCAATTGGCTTACAGGTTAATGGTGAGGCATGTACTAAGCCAACCCCATCTTCTCCAAATAATTGTGAAGGCATAAATGGTTGTATTTATGCAAATTTTTCTTCGAATGGAGTTTCTCAATTTATAAATATTGCAAGTGGTACCATCGGAACAGCAAATTGCGCAAGTGACTCTTCTTTGGAGTTGACAGGATGCATCTATTATGGAGCTGGAGATTTGAAAGTTAACGCTTGTTCTTTAAAATATCCTACAGGTTGTGTTTATTATAATAACGGTTTAACAAACTGTTTGCCTTCAAAATCATTTGCTGGCATCCCTGTAGGATGTAAGGTGGTAACTAGGGGTTCTGATACGATGGTTGATTGTTCTTTGTTAACATCCGGCATAGAAGATGATTGTATTTTTAAATCAGACGGTTCAATACTTTGCATAAAGAGCACAGCAAGTCCAGCTATTAAAAATAGATGCGAGTATTTTCCTAATGGAGCAGTATCATGTTATGATATTCCTGCCGCAGTAACTTCACCAATCAATTTTGTTGGTTGTGTTGCTACTAATCTTCCAGTCGGTCCACTTCTTCCACCTCAAACTCCTTGTGGTTCAGATGGCACATGCGCGAATCAAGGCGATGTCTGTATAAATGGTACGTGTACGAATATTTGCTCTACTGGCGCAACCGCATCTTGCGAGATAGGGCAGACATGCTTAACTCCTTGTCCGCCAGATCAAATATGGAATTCCACTATTAATGCTTGTGAGCTTTCATCATGGGCAACTTTACCAGAATGTTCTGGCGCGTATGTTAAGGAAACATTAGCCAGCGCTCCACAGTCTCCATTTTTAAATTTACCAACAGGAACAACATCGGCATATATTGGACTTACTACAGGGGTAAATGCAAATTGTAAATATTCAACAAATCCTTTGGATCTATATGCTAGTCCAACGATGCTTAATTTTAATTTAACAGGTGTTTTATCGCACGAAACTTTAGTGGCTGGACTATTTCCTTTACCAGATGTAAATAATTTTCTTGTTAGATGTCAAGATTCTGCAACTGGAGTTGAATTGTCGGCTTGTAAAATATCTCTTAAAGTTGGAACACCATGCTCATCCAATCTCAATTGTTCAATGGATCAATTTTGCAACTTGGCAACTAATTATTGTGAATTTCCGGCATGTTCTGGAGCTATTCCGACAGTCGGGACAGTCTTGCCTATTGGAACAACGGGCACTAATATAGGTTTAACATCCGACGTAACATCAATATGCAAATACAATTCAACTTTATATGATTCACTTGGTAACCCAGTTAATTTCACTACAATGGCAAATACATTTGGAACGGCAGATAATTTAATCCACTCAAGCGCTGTTTCAGGACTTGTAACCGGATTTAATGCGTATTATGTCCAGTGTCAGGATTTAAATACAAATGTTAAGACTGGCAAGCAAGATCTTTCTTCTTTTTGTCAGATTGCTTTTAAGGTTGGAATAAGCTCTCCAAATTCATCTGTTATTTGCGCGCCAGGCTCTATCTGTCCAAATGGAGCTATTTGTCCGGCTAGCGGAGTTTGTACTAATACACCAGTCTGTCCGATTGGAAGTGTTTGGAATCCAATAACAAATTCTTGTAATCCATCTTGCGCGCCAGGCTCTATCTGTCCAAATGGCTCTATCTGTCCAGCTAACGGAATTTGCCCGGCTTGTTTATCAGGAACTATTTTTAATCCAATTACTAATACTTGTGATCTCTTGACGACATGTATTCCCGGCAATATCTGTCCAGATAATTCTATATGTCCTATAAATGGCGTTTGCATCCCTCCTGGCGCATGTCCGAGCGGTACAACATTCAACCAACTTACAGGTATTTGTGAATCAGGAACTGGTTTTGTATCACCTCTGGCAGGCGAAGTTTGTAATGTCTTAGGTATAAAATTTCAAGGCACTGCTCCTGGACACGGTATAGGTCCGACAGCAAACTGTTCTATTCTTGCAGTTATTCTTGCTCTCTTGCAATGGTTCGTTTGGTTTGTTGCATTATTTGCTGTTGTATATGGCTTAAGAGGAGGATATACTTATATTACCTCAGCGGGGGATAATACAAAACTTGAACTGGCAAGGCATTATATTATGTATACAGTAGTCGGGGTTATTGTAGCGATCTTATCCTTTTCAATAATAGCGATAGCAAGATCAATAGCAGGCATTTAAAATGTATTTTAAAAAAACAAATAAGTTAATAATATTTTTTTCATTAAGCACTTTAATCTTGCCTCTTGTAGTTTTTGCCGCACTAGTTCCTTGTGGCACTACCCCTAGTAATCCTTGCACTATATGCCATCTTTATATTTTAGTTCAAGGAATTATAAACTTTTTAATGTGGGATATTGCCCCGACTCTCGGTGTCTTAGTTATCGCCTGGGGAGGATTTAAAATCTTAACAGCAGGTGGAAATCCGGCAGGAAAACAGGCGGGATATAAAGCTATAACCTCCGCTATGATAGGGCTTTTAATAGTCTTTAGCGCTTGGATAATAATAAATGAATTTTTGTTATTTTTTTCAAGCACAAGCGGAGGAGAAGCAACAATACTTACTAATCCTTGGACAGCAGTAACATGCAAATAATAAAAAAATTAATAATATTTTTACCATTATTTTTTCTGGTTTTTTTTAGTTTTGCAAATACTTCTTTTGCCACACATATAGGAGGAGTGTTACACGGAGGCAGTATTGCGTGTGGTTCTCCAACAGAGTGTCAGAGTGGAGTATGTACTGGCGGAGTATGTCAATACCCAACAGAAGCATCAATCATAATTCCTTCATTCAACCCGCCAACCACCACCACAACATTCTCAGATTTAATCTGTTCCATAATGGTCTTTTTCTCACAAAAAATCATACCGCCGGTAGCGGTTTTAATGACATTAGTCATAGGTTTTCTTTTTTTAACATCTCAAGGCGATCCTGCTAAAGTTAAACTCGCAAGAAATATTCTACTCTTTACTGTTATTGGTATTACTGTCGGTTTGATGGCTCCTGCAATAATAGCTTTGGTAGCCGATATATTTTCTTCTTCAGCCGGCATTGTTACGCCAAGTTGTGTTTCTGCAGGATCAGCTAATGTAATTACGAATGTATTAATAAATTTAATAAATTGGTTCGCTTGGTTTGTCGCTCTGGTATCCGTTGCAACAGTTCTTTTTTCAGGATTTTTGTTTATCACAGCAGGAGATAAAGCAGATCAACTTTCTAAATCTTGGAAGACATTTGTTTTTGCTATTATCGGGGTCGCTCTTTCAATTTTAGCTTTTTCCATAATATCAATAGTTGAGATGTTTATAAAGTAGCTTCGTTATCAACAATAGATTAGACATATAATATTGTTTGTTATATAATATAAAGACAAGTTATTACATAACCAAAGGTCGCACTTAATATTAATTAAAGAAAAATTTAAAAATATGAAGAAATTTCTATTTATTTTACCGTTATTGCTTTTAGCC
>JBBTYT010000003.1:0-8669 GCA_038061695.1 Patescibacteria group bacterium | reverse complement strand
AAAATTTAAAAATATGAAGAAATTTCTATTTATTTTACCGTTATTGCTTTTAGCCGTTATGGTATTACCGGTAGCGGCTCAGGTTGTTCCTTCAGCTCCTACAGCAGGAGGAATCGGTACTACACCGGTAGGTGGAACAAATATCGGTCAGACAGGAGGAATATCAACAGCAAGTGATTTAGTAACATTGATTTTAGGTCTAGTTAATTGGGTAGCATGGCTTGTTGCTTTGGTTGCCGTACTTTTCGGTCTATATTCAGGTGTTCTATTTATTACAGCTGGAGGTGATGAGGCTAAAGTTGAGAAGGCAAAGAATATCCTACTTTACGCAATTGTAGGTATCGTTGTTGCTATCTTGGCATTCTCTATCGTTTCAATCTCAAGATCAATCACAGGCATAGTTTAATCTTGAATCTAATATTGAAATTGTATTTTACGAAAACAATCCCTACTTTAAAAAAGCTAGGGGTTGTTTTTTTAATAAGATATATATATAATATAAGTAATATTAATTATTATAAATATATTTTTATGAGAAAATTACTTTATTTATTTTTGTTTGTTATTTTTCTATATCCTCAAGCAATGTTATATGCTGCACCTCCCGATACTAGCGGTTTGGGTTCAATTGCGCCTGGTCAGATTGTTGGTTCTCAGAGTCCCGCTCTTAATGTTGAGGATGTGCTACTGGGATTAGTTAATTGGCTAGCTTGGCTTGTCGCTTTAGCCGCTGTTGTCGCAGGTCTTTATTCAGGATTTTTGTTCATAACTTCAGGAGATGATGAGAAGAAGCTTGGTAAAGCAACGAAGTTTTTCGTATATACCATAGTCGGTGTTATAGTGGCTATTCTTGCATTTTCCATAGTTGCTATAGCAAAGTCAATAGTTGGCATATAATATATTTTAAAGGTTGTTGAATATTTTATGAAAAAACTATTTTTTTTATTTTTATTTACTGTTGCTATATATCCGCAATCTTTATTATACGCCGCCGGACCATCAACACCATCTGCTCTTGGATCTGCAACCACTAATAATATAGGCAAGAGAACTATTTATTCGTCGGATTCAGTTACTGCTCTTTTTATAGGATTAGTTAATTGGTTCGCTTGGTTTGTTGCTCTTATGTCTGTTACAGCAGCTCTTTATTCAGGATTTTTGTTCATAACTTCTGGAGATGATGAGAAGAAGCTTGGTAAAGCAACGAAGTTTTTCGTATATACTATAGTCGGTGTTATAGTGGCTATTCTTGCATTTTCCATAGTTGCTATAGCAAAGTCAATAGTTGGTATATAGTAGATTTTAAAAGTTGTTGAATATTAATTTAAAGAAAATTTAAAAATATGAAGAAATTTCTATTTATTTTACCGTTATTGCTTTTAGCCGTTATGGTATTACCGGTAGCGGCTCAGGTTGTTCCTTCAGCTCCTACAGCAGGAGGAATCGGTACTACACCGGTAGGTGGAACAAATATCGGTCAGACAGGAGGAATATCAACAGCAGGTGATTTAGTAACATTGATTTTAGGTCTAGTTAATTGGATAGCATGGCTTATCGCTTTAGCCGCTGTTGTGTTCGGTCTTTATGCAGGATTTCTATTCATCACAGCTGGAGGAGATGAAGGCAATATTGAAACAGCAAAAAACATAATGATTTATGCAGTTATAGGTATCGTTGTTGCTATCTTAGCATTCTCTATCGTTTCAATCTCAAGATCAATCACAGGTATAGTTTAGTCTTGATTTAATATTGAAATTGTATTTTATGGAAACAATCCCTACTTTAAAAGCTAGGGATTGTTTTTTTAATTGTATATATAAAAAAACCCCAGAATCAGCAAATGCGCTAGTTCTGGGGGGTGTTTTTATTTTCTCACACCGAGTGTGATGGTTGACCCATCGTAACCTCTTTGATTAGGATCAAAGAGGTGAGTGATATAGTTCGGGACAGCCACGAGATCTAAAGGTTTTTTTGTCTTGTTTTCATAGACAAATTTTTCCCCGTTTTGAGTAAATTGTTTTACGCTACCCACCACATATTTTCCTAATGTGTTATTTGGATCTCCGAGAAGCAGAATTATTGCTTCTGGTTTTAAGCTAGGAAAGAGTAGTGAATTTTTCATTCCAGCTTGTTTATACTTATTAAATCCGTATATTTTTACGGTGTGGGGTGGACCGCCAGGTTTATCTGGTGCGGCGTAGGAACATTGATTGTCTTTTGTTAAAGGCATAATTTCATGCCATACTTCAACAGCATCCCCAGGATAAAGCGTTTCCAGCTTCAATCCCTTAGGATCCTTACAATTCATTGTAAGGTATTTTATCTTCTGTTGTGATAGATCATCCTCCTCTTCTGAAGAGTATTTTGCGACGCCCCAGAAGACAATAATAACGACGATGCCCAATGTTATAATCGTCTTTACATTTTTCCTCATTTTTTCTTCAGTTGTCATTTTTTGCCTCCCTTAGCCTTAGATGGATTGATGAGGTTTTTTAAGGCATTAACAGTATCTTTGTTAAGCAGTTCTATCCCTTTCAAATTTTCCAACCCCTGGATATGGAGAATCTGCTTATCTAACCCAATGTCTACCCCAAGTGTCCTTGAGGCCGTCATTAACGCTTCAGACGACGACATTCCATTTATCTTCATCAAGCCACTTACTATGGAGATTAGCTGGGTTGCTATTTTCTCTGCAGTCATGTTCTTTAGGTCTTGCAACTTCGTTGCCTCCATTTGGACTCTTGCAGCTTCGTCAAGATCCAACTTCAATTTGAATCCGCGGATTTCCGTAGAATTAGCGGTAACTGCATCAAGATATTCTTGTAGTTGATTCTTCACACTTTGCGTAATCGCGTCCTGGATATCCCTCGGTTCCACAACACTTTTCATAATTACACCTTGAGCTTGAGTGTCCCTTGGTTCATTGGGAGGTACCATTCCAGTTCTGACTTCATTATCTATTAGCTCTATAAGGTATTCTAGAGCTATATCTTCTTCCAAAGACTCTTGTAATCGATGGAAAGTTTTAAAACCTTCTTTGTCCACATTTTGCTTCAGCCCCAAGATAAATGACAAGGTGGCGATAATGCGAAATCCAGGTTCTCCAGATTTTGAATCCAATGTGAATTCTCGATCTTTAATAGCCGTCTTCTTTCGTGACGCAGATGAATGCCTTGTAATTTCTGAGCCAGGCAATTTCATGCGGAATGTTGGACCAACTACCACGCCTCCGTAGAAGTCAAATAAATTTCTCATAGCGATTTCATTATCATCTACATGAAACACAGTGAAGTAAGCTACTATAGCTATTAAAACGATGAATGAAGAGAGATTTACTACCTCTTCAGCTGAAAAGCTTGCAAGCCAGTTCATTATTTCCATAAAATCCTCCAGATTGTTAAATTGTCAAATAACTATCCAATTTTTATATTATACAACCTTTTTAAATAAAAGTCAATATTGCCAGAAATAAAAAAATAAGCTATCTTGATTAGGTTGGTAAGGCATTTTTACTGATTTAAATATCTTACCATTTTTAATAATTAATAGATCAGGGGATAAGATGATTTTTGAATCATTTTTACTAAAGTTATGCAAAAAAATAACGCAAAAGTTAAATTGCTAATGGAGGATCTCTTAAAAGCGGGATCTCAGAAAATTTCTAAAATAGGTGATGTTGTTGAGGGTGTCGCTATTAGTAAAGAAGGAGCGAGATTATATGTTAATTTGCTTTCTTTTGGCACAGGCGTGGTTTACGGAAGAGAGTTTTATGAGGCGCAGGATTTGATTAAATCTATAAAGCCTGGGGATGTTGTTTCCGGTAAGGTTGTTGATCTTGAAAATAAAGATGGTTATGTTGAACTTTCTTTAAAAGAGGCTGGTCAAGATTTAGCTTGGGAGGATTTAGAAAGTAAAAAGAGAACAGGTGAAATATTTAATATCAAAATCACTGATGCAAATAAAGGCGGTTTGGTGGCAAATCTAGGAGGTGTTTCTGCTTTTATGCCTGTTTCACAGCTTCTTGCAAATCATTATCCTAGAGTTGAGGGTGGAGATAAATCAAAGATTTTACAAGAACTTTCAAAGTTTGTAGGTGAGACATTTAAAGTTAAAATTATTGATATTGATAAAAGAGAGAATAAATTGATAATTTCCGAAAAATCTGCTCAAGATGACGATATGACGAAAATTCTTGATAATTTTAAGGTTGGAGATATAGTAGATGGCGAAGTTTCTGGTATAGTTGATTTTGGAGTCTTTGTTAAATTCAAGCCAGCGGTTGCAGAGGTTGGGATTAAAGAGGTTGAGGGTTTGGTTCATATTTCAGAGCTAGATTGGCAGCTTATTGATAATCCAGCTGATGTTGTAACGGTTGGTGATAAGGTTAAAGCTAAGATTATCTCTGTTTCCGGCAGTAAAATATCTTTATCTATCAAGGCTCTTAAAAAAGATCCGTGGGATGATATAGAGTCTTCTTATAAGGTCTCTGAATTTGTGAAAGGTAAAGTTACAAAAATTAATCCTTTCGGCGCTTTTGTAAAGCTTGACGCTAATATTCATGGTCTCTGTCATATATCTGAATTTGGAAATGAAGTAAAGATGAAAGAGACACTGAAAGAAGGAAGTGAATATGACTTTACTATTCAATCTATTAAGAAAGAAGAACATAGAATGGCATTGGGATTTGGCAAGAAACTTAAAAAAGAGGATGTTAAGGATTCAAAGCCCGATATTGAGGTAAAAATAAAGACAAAAGAAAAGAAAGAGAGGAAAGAAAAGAAAGAAAAATAAGATTTCAAAATCCCGCTTTAGCGGGATTTTGAAATCTTGGAGTTTCATAATCCAAGCTCTTTATTATTTTTTTTAAAAAATGTATAATAGACCTATTGTTTAATAAATGCATTATGAAAATACAAATAAAAAAATCAAATAAAAAAGGTAATCTATTTAGTAAAAAAGAAAATAAGGACGGCAAAAATAAGAAGAGTAATTTTAGTAATAATCTTCTCATTGCTTTTGTTGTTTTTCTTGTGGTTTCTGGATCATTCTCTCTTTTTACGGCAAATACAAATAAGCCTGAAAGGATAACACTTTCTCAACTTGCTACTGAGGTTAATGATGGTAAAGTTTCAGAGATATCAGTCAAAGGGAATAATCTTGAAATAACTTTGAAGGAGGAAAATAAGAAACAAAAAACAAGAAAGGAAGAAGAGGCATCTTTAACAGAATCCTTGACTAATTATGGAGTAGAAGCCGAGAAGTTAAGAAATATAAAGATAGAGATCAACGAGCCATCAGGAGCAGGCTTTTGGCTATCTGTAACACTTCCATTTTTATTACCTCTTTTATTAATAGGATTTTTTCTCTGGTTTATGATGAGACAAGCTCAGCGTGGTTCAATGCAAGCTTTTTCATTCACGAAGTCAAAGGCAAAAATGTCCGTGGATAGTAAAACAACATTTAAGGATGTCGCTGGCTTAAGAGAGGCAAAACAGGAGCTTGATGAAATCGTTGACTTTTTAAAAAATCCAAAGAAGTTTTTAGATATGGGCGCAAGGATACCAAGGGGTGTCTTACTTATGGGTCCTCCAGGAACAGGTAAGACATTGCTTGCGAGAGCGGTTGCCGGTGAAGCTGGAGTGCCATTTTTTCATATGGCAGGGTCAGAATTTGTTGAGATGTTTGTCGGAGTTGGAGCTGGCAGAGTGAGGGATACATTTGCAACTGCAAAAAAGAGTGCTCCAGCCATTTTATTTATTGATGAGCTAGACGCTATCGGAAGACAGAGAGGCGCTGGAGTCGGCGGAGGAAATGATGAAAGAGAGCAGACACTAAATCAGATATTGGTTGAGATGGATGGTTTTGAGAGAGATACAAAAGTTATAGTTATGGCGGCAACAAATAGACCGGATGTTTTGGATCCTGCTTTATTAAGACCGGGAAGATTTGATAGAAGAGTGGTTTTGGATGAGCCTGATTTGAGAGATAGGGAAGAGGTTTTAAAGATACATTCAAAAGATAAGCCTATGGGAGAGGATGTAAACTTAAAAAGAGTTGCTGAAAGAACTCCAGGATTTTCTGGCGCTGACCTAGCAAATATTATGAATGAAGCCGCTATTTTAGCCGCAAGACAAGATAGAAAAATAGTTACACAGTTGGATCTTTTAAGCTCTATTGAGAAGGTTATGCTCGGACCGGAAAGAAAATCACATATTCTATCTGATAAAGAAAAAGAGATCACAGCTTATCATGAAGCTGGCCATGCTCTCGCCGCTTACGAGTTATCTCAGAAAGATTTAGTTCATAAGATATCAATAATCTCAAGAGGTAGGGCAGGAGGTTATACTTTAAGGCTTCCTATAGAAGAGAGAAAGTTGAAGACAAAAGCGGAATTTTTAGCTGATTTAGCCGTAATGCTTGGAGGATATACCGCAGAGCAATTAGTTTATGGAGAGCTTACAACAGGAGCATCAAATGATTTACAAAGATCAACAGAGCTTGCACGAAGGCTTATAACAGAATTTGGAATGTCAGATAAATTTGGTCCTATTGTTTTTGGACATAAAGAGGAGATGGTATTTATGGGAAGAGATATGCATGGGAGCAGAAATTATTCTGAAGCGATAGCGGCAGAGATAGATGAGGAATTAAAGCTAGTTATATTAACAGCATATAAAAAGACAAAAGATGTTCTTATAAAAAATAGGCATAAATTAAACAAAATAGCTAAAGTGCTTGTTGAGAAGGAAACTATAGAGAAAGAAGAGTTTGAGGCGATTATGAAAGAGTTTGAAAAATAAAGGTATTGATATTAGAGCCGATAATTGTTACACTGGCGGTTATATGCAGTTATATGGGCGTATAGCTCAGTTGGTTAGAGCACCGAGCTTATATCTCGGTGGTCCCAGGTTCAAGTCCTGGTACGCCCACCAAAGTTTATGTTTAGTTGAAAAGATATCTTAGTGGTCCCAGTCTCCCGTTTTCTCTAAGAGTGAAACGATTGGTTAGAAAACGCAGTGCTTTAGCATTCAAGTCCTGGTACGCCCACCAAAGTTAAAAAATTAAATAAATTAATTTTTTATGGAACGAATTTATATTAAAGATCTTAAAGATAGGATTGGTCAAGAGATAACCATCAAAGGTTGGGTGGATGTTCGTCGAGATCAAGGAAAACTCATTTTTTTTGATTTTAGAGATGCCTCAGGCAAAGTGCAAGGTGTTGTTTTACCGAATGCATCTCAAGCTCACGAAGTTGGGTCAAAGCTTAGACCAGAGTGGGTTGTTGAAGTTCAAGGAAAAGTAAATAAAAGACCGGAGCGGGCGATACAGAAAGATAAACAGAACGGCGACATTGAGCTTGAAATTTTTGCAATTTCCATACTCAATGAAGCAGAGACTCCTCCTTTTGATATTTCAAATGAAGGAAGAGAAATTGGTGAAGAGACACGTCTTCGTTACCGTTATGTTGACTTACGAAGAGATAGGATGCAGAAAAATATTAGAAATAGACATAAGATTACTCAATTTGTTCGTAATTTTTACACCAATGAGGGTTTTGTAGAAATTGAAACACCTTATATGACTAAATCAACGCCGGAAGGTTCCCGTGACTACATAGTGCCATCAAGAGTTGATAAAGGTAAATTTTATGCTCTTCCGCAATCCCCACAACAATACAAACAACTTCTTATGACGGCTGGATTTGAGAAGTATTTTCAAATAGTTCGCTGTTTTCGCGATGAAGATACAAGAGGAGATCGTCAGCCTGAATTTACTCAAATAGATATGGAGAGCTCTTTTGTGGCACAAGAAGATATTATGGCTATTAATGAAAAGCTAATAGTAAATCTTGTAAAAACTTTATATCCTGAGAAGGAGATTCAAGAGCTTCCTTTTCCAAGGCTTTCATATAAAGAAGCTATGGAAAAATATGGCAATGATAAGCCAGACATACGCAAAGACAAAAACAATTTAAATTTGTTGGCATTTTGTTGGGTTATTGATTTTCCATTTTTTGAAAAGACAGACGAAGGCGGTTGGACATTTACTCATAATCCTTTTTCTGCTCCAAAGCCGGAATATATGAATAATCTTATGGATAGAAAAGATATTGGTGATATAGTTGCCGATCAATATGATATGGTCCTTAATGGATATGAGATTGGCGGAGGTGGTATTCGCAATCATACTGCAGAAGCATTAAAAAAAGTATTTGAGATAATGGGTTATACGCCAGAGAGAATAGAAAAAAACTTTTCTTATATGTTAAAAGCATTATCATCCGGCACACCTCCGCATGGAGGATTGGCTTTTGGTTTGGATAGATTGATAATGCTTCTTCAAAATGAGCCAAATATAAGAGAAATTATCGCCTTTGCCAAAACAGGAGAGGGAAGAGATCCTATGATGGATTCACCTTCGGAAGTCCAACCGGAGCAATTATTGGAATTAGGCATTAAGATTGAACTACCAAAGAAATAATTTTTCTTAGAATACATTTAGTAAGACAAAAATCTAAGCGCGCTTAGCTCAGTTGGCTAGAGCATCTCGTTGACGTCGAGAGGGTCGGGGGTTCGAGTCCCTCAGCGCGCACCAATTTTCAAAATCGCTGACAATGTGGCACGCACGGAGCGCGTGGTGGCTCTGACCTAAATCGTACGCTCCACGAA
>JBBTYT010000002.1:0-11517 GCA_038061695.1 Patescibacteria group bacterium | reverse complement strand
TCTCGGTTTTGCCAAATCCAAATCCCCAGAAAAATAGTTTGGCAAAACCGAGTCCATATTGAAGCCCCGCCACACTGCCTGAATACTTGGAGGGCAGAACCCCAAAAAGAAAAATGTCCTTTCCTTTTTAGAAAAAATTTGGCGCGCGCAAATCAAAAAATGCGAACAAAACTTTTCTGTAGTGCGGTGAGCGTCAGCGAGCGGTGGCGGTATAGGAGCGGTTTAGTCGTTTCGTTCAAAATAGGTGCTCTCAGAGGGAATCGAACCCCCATTTCTTCCTTAGGACGGAATTGTTCTATCCATTGAACTACGAGAGCGGATTTCTAAGTCTTATACTATAATAAATAAGGCAAAAAATCAATTTTGATTTTTCTTTAAAATACTGTTATATTTTAAAGAAACTTACCGTTTAATATATGAAAAACTACGATTATAAAAAAATAGAGCAAAAATGGCAGAAGAGGTGGGAGGACAGCGGAATTTATAAAATCTCCGAAAATTCTTTTGTAGGCTTAGGCTATGTAAGGCCAAAATATTATCTTTTGGATATGTTTCCATATCCCTCAGGCGATGGGCTTCACATGGGGCATACTGAGAGTTATACATCAACAGATGTTTTGTATAGATACAAGAAAATGAAAGGTTTTAATGTATTGCATCTTCAGGGATTTGATTCTTTTGGTTTGCCGGCGGAAAATTATGCTATAAAGACGGGAGTCCATCCAAAAGAGACGACAAGGAAAAATATGGAAACTTACATAAGGCAGATGAAGAGTTTGGGTTTTGGTTATGATTTTGAAAATAAAGTTGTAACATCATCACCAGAATATTATCATTGGACGCAGTGGATTTTTACAAAGTTTTTTGAAGCCGGCTTGGTTTATAAGAAAACAGATAGAATAAATTGGTGCGACTCTTGTAAGACTGGTCTTGCAAATGAGCAGGTTGAAGACGGAAGATGCGAAAGATGCAAAAGTGAAGTAATTCAAAAAAATATTCCAGGATGGTTTTTTAAGATCACTGATTTTTCAGAAGAGCTGATAAATGATTTGAAGGATTTGGATTGGCCGGAGCATACTAAAAAAAATCAGATAAATTGGATAGGAAAGTCAGATGGAGCGGAAATAAAATTTAAGATTCTTAGTTTAAGATTAAAGAGTGAAATATCTAAAATAGAAGTCTTTACAACAAGGCCGGATACGCTTTTTGGCGTGACATATTGTGTTCTTGCGCCGGAGCATAAGATTATTGAAGAATTAAAAGATAGTATAGAAAACTGGAAAGAAGTTAATGAGTATCTTGAAAAAACAAAGAGGAAATCAGAGATGGAAAGAATTGAAGGTAAGGAGAAAACAGGCATTGAGCTTAAGGGTATTAAAGCTATAAATCCGGCGAATAAAGAGGAGGTGCCTTTGTTTATCGCCGATTATGTTCTTGCGCATTACGGTACTGGCGCTATTATGGCGGTGCCTGCGCATGATGAAAGAGATTTTGAATTTGCGGAAAAATTCACATTGTCAAAAATTTGTGTGATAAATCCGCATTCGTACATGGGGACATTGCCAGGTGATTCTTTGTTGGATGCTACTGAAAAAACGAAAAAAAATTTGGAAAAGATTCAAAAAGGGGAGGTTGTTTATGTCTATGATGGGGTATTGATTAATTCAGGAAAATTTGACGGTATGAGCTCGGATGAAGCGAAAAAAGCAATCACGGAATTTGTCGGCGGAAAGATAACAAAAAAATATCGCTTAAGAGATTGGTCTATTTCAAGACAGAGATATTGGGGTGCGCCGATCCCGATAGTTTATTCGCCAAGTGGTGAAGCTTATACGGTTCCAAAAGAACATTTGCCGTGGTTATTGCCTGAAGATGTTGATTTCATCCCTACTGGCACTTCGCCATTGATTAAGTCAAAAGAGCTAAAGGAAAGGACAGAAAAAATATTTGGAAAAGGCTGGACATCTGAGGTTGATACTATGGATACATTCGTTTGCTCTTCTTGGTATTATCTTCGTTATCCTGATCCAAAAAATGAAAAAGAGTTTTGCTCTAAAGAAAAGCTAAAGCAGTGGCTCCCGGTAGATTTGTATATAGGTGGAGCAGAGCATACATATATGCATCTTTTATATGCCAGATTTATTACGAAAGCTATGAAAAAAATAGGGCTTTTAGATTTTTCAGAGCCGTTTTTAAAGCTTCGCCATCAAGGCATGGTGCTTGATAAAGATGGAGTTAAGATGTCAAAGTCAAAAGGAAATGTTGTAAATCCTGATGATGTGGTTGGGCGTTTTGGTGCTGATGCCGTAAGATTATATATTATGTTCGCTGGTCCACTTGAAGATGATGTTATATGGAATGAGAACGGAGTTGTCGGTCTTTCAAGATTTTTAGAAAAAGTTTGGAAACTTCAATTTTTGCTTTCTATAGATATTAAAGAGCCTAATGATTTAAAAATTGAAAAGATAACACATAAGACAATTAAAAAAGTTGGAGAAGATCTTGAAAATTTAAAATTCAATACCGCAATTTCTCAAATGATGATTTTGGTGAATGTTATGGAAAAGGAAAGCGGATTAAATATTAAAAATTATAAACTGTTAATTCTCATGCTTGCGCCGCTTGCTCCACATATTACAGAGGAGCTTTGGGATATTCTTGGCAACAATCAAAGTATTCATTTGTCAGAGTGGCCAAAATATGATGAAAGTTTGGCAAAAGATGACAAGATTAATTTTGTCATTCAAATAAATGGTAAGGTTAGAGATGTTATTGAGGTTGATGTTGATATAAATGAAAATAAGGCAAGAGGGCTTGCTGAGAAAAGTGAAAATATAAAAAAATTGATAGAAGGAAAAGAGATTAAAAAGGCAATTTTTGTAAGAGGAAGATTACTGAATATTATTATTTAGATTTTTATCTTATGATAACGCAGGCGCTATTTCTGCAAGCTGTTTTTATCTCTCCGCAAAGCGAATCTCTTGATTCCACAATCTCAAGAACTTTTGTCTTATATTCTTTATTGATAGGTTTTGAGTTGTAGCAATTTAAAATGCTGTAGTAAGTGCAATCGCTGTCTCTATTGCAATATAGCGGGTCAGTCAAGTCGTTATTTGATCTTTTTGTAAGGAAAAAATAATAAGAAATCAATAATATGATTATTAGGAGTAGAGACGCTATTGTTATTAATAATGTTTTAGTTAGTTGTGTCATTATTAGCTGTTTTATCTTCTTCCTTCCCGTTCTCTTCCTCAGACTCTTTTTTTTCTTTATTCTTTGCGTATAAAATATAGATTATGTCCAAAACGCCGAGAGTATTTAATATTAAAATTGCAACAAACCAATTTCGTTCATCTCTTCTGGCAGATATCCATAAAGCGATACCTTTCCATAAAAGTATCCACATTATAATAACCATAAATAGAATTGGATGCAAAAGTAAAAATTGTATAATTTGATCAGGCGAAGACATCTTTTTAAATTAATCTTTATATATAAAATTTTACCAAATTTTTATAATAACAGCAAACTTTTTGTAAATAAAATTCTCTACCAGCCGAATTAATTTTTTATTTGAGATTTAGAAAAAAGTAGAGCCTCTTATAGAATTGAATTCTATAAGAGGCTCATGATAAAAACTACGCTCTTGATATGAAAGGAACCTGTATAATCATTATAATTATAAATTTTTATTGAGCACAGACATCTTTTGGAGTAGGTCTTGGAGTAGGAGTATATTTTCTAATCTTAAAACAGCCAATATCGCAAGTGTTACACTTGCATTTATAATTCTATATTCCTCAGGGAGGTTATATTGTTGGATGGTAAAAACCATACCCACCAGGAAATAATGCCATTCCCATGCTTCAAGGACTCTAGTTACTATAGCATAGTCTCTAAGAGGCAGAACGATTTTACTTAGGAAGTTATTTGTCAATAAAGTTGTCTTGACTTCAAGACATAAAATAACTAAAATAAAAAATATCATAACATAGTGAAATTGTTCTGTGTATAATATATTAAATAATATAGCCACGACCAAAATGTGGGTGCGAATGAAATCCAGAACTTTTTCTATTCTACTCAGCGACCTTGTTACGGGTCCTTCGTATAGAACACCCAAAAACGCACTCAGAAGAGTAATCGGTATAAATTCTGGCATTGTATTCGTGTATACTTGATACACATATAGGACTATCAGCAAGATGCTGATAGTCGCTATTGCAACATCTTGCAAAGCAACAACAGACCTCTTGTTCGTGTTCATGATAAATTCTCCATTTTTAAGGAACCTAAAAGATGATATAATAATATTGATTATAAGTCAAATTGAAAAATGGAAATAGAATCAGGCGATAATCCTTACTATTTAAAACTCGGAAGAGCTACTGATCTTGAGGATAAAAAAGAGAGGCGTATTTATAGGCTATTTGAGATATTGCCAGGTTTTTTATCTTGGATAACTTTAATTTTAGTTGTTTTTTTATCTTGGATCACACCTGTTTTTATTGCTTTTTTTATTATCACTTTTGATGTTTATTGGCTTTTAAAAACTATATTTTTATCTTTGCATCTAAGAGTTGGGTTTAGTGAGACTAGAAAGAATATGAAGACAGATTGGATGGAGAGATTAAAATTGGAAAAAGAAGGTTGGGAGGATTTTTATCATCTTTTAATTCTTCCAGTTTATAATGAAGGAATGGATATAGTTGAGCCGACGATGCAATCAATATTAAATTCAAATTATCCTAAGGATAAAATGATAGTTGTTTTTGCCACAGAGGAGAGAGTGGGTGAGAATGCAGAGAAGCTTGCTTTGGATGTTAAAGAAAAATTTGGCGATAAATTTTTTAGATTTTTAATAACAAAGCATCCTAAAGATATAGTTGGTGAAATGGCTGGCAAAGGTTCAAATATTGCATGGGCAGGCAAGAGTGTAAAGGAGAAGATAATAGATAAAGAGAAAATCCAGTATGATAAGATAATAGTCTCTGCTCTGGATATTGATACTGTTATGTGGAAGGATTATTTTTCTCGTTTGATGTATGTTTATCTTTCAAGAAAAAATCCAAGCAGAGCTTCGTATCAGCCAATCCCATTTTATATAAATAATATCTGGCAGGCACCGGCTATTGCAAGGGTTATATCATTTTCCGCCACATTTTGGCATACACTTCAACAAGAGAGACCAGAAAGAATGACAACTTTTTCTTCTCATTCTATGTCGTTTCAAGCTCTTGTTGATGTTGATTTCTGGCAGGTTAATATGGTGTCAGAAGATTCAAGAATATTTTGGCAATGTTTTTTAAGATATGATGGAGATTATTCTGTCGTGCCTTTGTATTATCCTGTAAGTATGGATGCAAATGTTGCGCCTAAGTTTTGGCAGACAATGGTGAATCAGTATAAACAACAGAGGCGTTGGGGTTATGGAGCAGAAAATGTTCCTTACTTTCTTTTTGGATTTTGGAAAAATAAAAAAATATCATTTAATAAAAAGTGGCATTATACATGGACTATAATGGAGGGTTTTCACTCTTGGGCGACTAATGCATTGATAATATTCTTGCTTGGTTGGCTTCCACTTTATCTTGGCGGAGAGGCATTTAATAAACTTGTATTAGCTTATAATCTTCCTGAAATAACAAAATCAATAATGATGATTGCTATGCTAGGTATAGTAACATCTGTTATCCTAACTATGATGATACTGCCGCCAAAACCTCCAGAGTATGGAAAATTTAAATATTTAATAATGATTATTCAATGGCCGCTTTTATTTGTGACAATAGTTGTTTTTGGCTCTTTTCCAGGACTTGAGGCTCAAACTAGACTTATGCTAGGCAAGTATATGGGATTTTGGGTTACACCAAAGGGTAGGTAAACTCCCCAGTTAAATATAATTTAGGAGTTTATAAATAATTTATTCAAAATGCACACACTTTGTCATTTTTGAAAGTTTGCTTAGAATTTCAGGGTATTTTTTTAATTTTGAGTCTTCTTCAAAGATAGCTTTTGCATCTTCTTGAGTTTCGGATATTAAGCGAGTATTCATAAGCGCCTCCATAGCAACATCTGGGATTCCAGATTGATTTGTGCCTAAAAAATTTCCAGGACCTCTTAATTTAAGATCATATTCAGCAAGTTTAAATCCGCTTCCGCATTTTTCCATTATTTTAAGTCTTGCGAGTGATTCTTCAGAAGTGGATTCAGAAAATAAAAAGCAGTAGGATTGATATTCTCCTCGTCCGATTCTTCCTCTGAATTGATGTAATTGCGCAAGACCGAATCTATCAGAGCCCTCTATTAGCATAATAGTCGCATTAGGCACATCTATACCAATCTCTATCACAGATGTAGAGACTAAAATATCTATTGTATGTTTTCCATCTCTAGCAGAAAATTCTTTCATAATCTCTGCTTTTTCTTTAGGTTTCATTTTGCCATGGAGCATCGCAACTTTAAGATGCGGAAATATCTTTTTTGAAAGTTTTTCGTATTCATCTTTTACCGCTTTTATCTCTTGAGTATTAAACTGTCTTTCGCTAAAGTTATCATTATCTTTATTTTCTATTTTTGGACAAACAACAAAAACTTGTCTGCCTTTTTTAATAGTATTTTCTATAAATTCATAGGCATTTTTTCTTTTTGTGCCATGTACTACCTTTGTGATAATTTTTTTTCTGTTTTTTGGCATCTCATCTATGAGGGATATATCAAGGTCGCCATATGCCGCCATAGCTAATGTTCTTGGAATTGGCGTCGCAGTCATACTTAAAAAATGAGGGGTGGTTTTTTGACTTTTTACTAAAGACGCTCTTTGCTCTACTCCAAATCTATGTTGCTCATCAAGAATAACAAGTCCGAGTTTTTTAAATTTTACTTTATTTTGTATCAAAGAGTGTGTGCCTATAACCATATCTATTTTTCCGTCATTTATCATTTTAACTAATTCATTTTTCTTTGGAGAGTAGATATCTTTAAGTTCCGGCTCGTATGCCTTGTTTTCCGATGCAGTTAAAAGCGCAATGCTTAAGTTAAAATTGCCTAAAATTTTAACTGCTTCGTAAAAATGTTGGACAGCTAGAATCTCTGTTGGCGCCATAAATGCTGACTGCCAGTTATTTTTGGCGGTATTTGCAAGAGATAAAAGAGCTACCAATGTTTTTCCTGACCCAACATCTCCCTCTATCAGTCTATTCATTGGATAGCCTTTTTCCATATCTTTTAAAACATGCCATAAAGCTTTTTTTTGAGCATCCGTAAGTTTAAATGGAAGATTTCCTAAAACATTTTTTGTAAATTCTATATCCGATTTTATTATAGGAGCTCCCAGAGACCCAAGTCGTTTTTTTGAATTTAGTATGATAAGTTGAATTAAAAAAAGCTCATCAAACGATATTCTTTTTTTTGCTTCCTCTTTTTCTTTTCTGTCTTTTGGAAAGTGAATTTTTTGTATCGCATCAGATAATCTTATCAAGCCTCTTTTTTCTCTTATCTTTTGAGGTAGGATGTCATTTATTTGATTTGATAGAGTAAGCGCATTTTTTACTAATATTCTTAGCCAGCGAGAGGTGATACCTCTAGTTTCTCCATATATTGGAACAAGTCTTCCAGTGTGAGTAGTATCGGAATCTAAGTGTAATATTTCATAAGCGGGATTTTGCATTACTAAACTTTTTTGTTGGAATCCAACTTTTCCTGAAATATTTATTTTCTGACCTCTGTGAATGTTCTTTATTAAAAATGGTTGATTGTACCATATAGCTTTAATGGTTCTTGCATCGTCTGTTATCTCTGCGTTTGTTATTGTCATTCTTGATCTTCGTGCTCCGCTATTTACAATAGAAAGAATAGTGCCTGATATTGTGCATAGCTCTCCCATTTTTACATCTTTTATTTTCGTGGTTACAGAGAAGTCATCATAGCGTCTAGGGAAGTACAATAGCAAGTCATTGATGGTTTCTATGCCAAGATGCTCAAGTTGTTTTGTTATCTTTGAGTTTACGCCTTTAAGATTTTTTATACTATCTGTGGTGTTCATTCATTATTTGATGAATTTCTCTGGTATTTTGTGTTTCTTGTATTCTTCCAATAAATTCTTTCCGTAAAATATTCTTGAAATGGCTTCTGCTTCCATTTTTGCTCCAACGAGAGCATTATGTGGTTTTGGCTCGCTTGGTAGTCCGACATAATTTAGTACCTTATCTAAACTTAAAGCAGAGTGATCTTCTTCCATTGGAGGATTTAACCCCTTTTTTATAAAATCAAAATAAGTTATGGAGTGAAGCTCTATTATTCTGAAATGAAATTGAAATTCTATAGCGGATCTTTTGAAAGATTCATTTAAAATCTCTCTGTCATAGAACGCACATTGTCCAGCTAAAATTTTATCTCCAGAAGATTCATCAATCCAGCTCTTAAAAAGAATCATAACTTCTCTCAATGTTTTTTTTCTTTTATCCAAGCATTCGCTTCTCGTAAATCCATTTACTAGGAGTGATTCCTCATCTATTTCAGCGCCTTCAAAAATACGACATTCTTCGTAAAATTGCCTTTTTGGATTATTAAAATCAACCCCGCCAATAGAGACTATTGAGTTTTTTCGAGCATCTAAGCCAGTTGCTTCTATATCAATAACTAACATAATTTAGAATTATTATTTATATAATTTAAGCATATAGAAAATAAAGACATTTTGCAAATGAAAAAGCTTGTGTCAAAGTTAACACAAGCTTTTGAAAAATCTTCTAATCAGTATCTGCAAAAACAGACACCACTGTCTTCGAAAGATATTCATCAATAGTCATATCGTTTCCAAAGAATTTTCCCAGCTGGGAAAATATGTTCTTTCTTACAGTTTGGGCTCCATAATAATTAGCCCCTATAAGAAAGATTATAATCTGGATGGAACTCCCATGTGATACATAAGATACCATATCATAATCCCGCACACGAGATTCTAAAAAATTGCAGAATGACTTCAGATTATTATTTCCAAGCTTATCTATATCTAGATCTATATATAGTGCAGCTCCTAAAAGATCCTCCATCTCTCCTCTTATTTTTTTGGAATCAAATTTTTTGGTTTTTCCACCAAACAACAAACTCCCCAAATCAAAAAATTTGTACACCACCACAAACAAAAACACAAGAACAACCAATAGGGCAGTTATCATGATAACCTCCAATGTTAAGATAACAAAAGCGGACATTCAAGGCAACTCAGATTTGAATGTACTTTATTAAGTAAAGTATTTTTTCACTATCTTGTCAATAGAGATAAAAATAAGCATACTAAGTATGTTTATTTCATGATATGAAAAATACGCGATGATATTAATTTTAGGTCAACTTCTTTTCCAATATTTGACCTTCAGGTACGTTATGTTCTTTTAGATGGGCACTAGTATCTGTTATAGTTTTTATTATAATAAGAAGAATAAGCCCAAGTATCGGCTCCTTAAACGATAAAATTAACCATCCGCCAAAGAGAATTGTGAAGTGCATAATCATAATTCTTTTATAAGGCGCGTGCATTTGTTTCCCAATGTCAGTGCGCTCATATTCGCGATTACCAATAAAATTAGAGAAAAAAGATATGCCATGACTTATTAATAGTAAAGTGACCGGCAACGCAACTATCTTAAGAAGCGGGATAATAATTTCAAGCGGAGGTAAGATTGTGTTCTATTTCTTCCATCTTAGAATTCACAGCCTTTATTTTTACTCTACAGCTTCCTCCACAGCATTTTCCTCCACAGCATTTTCCTCCACAGCATTTTCCTCCACAGCATTTTCCTCCACAGCATTTTCCCGGTGTATTTGTTGATTCTGAACCGCACTTTTCACATTTATATTTTTCCATATTTTTTGTAGTTATTAAATAATTAAACAATACCAAGCATTTGTTTCAATGTCGACTCATCAAAACCAATCGTCATCTCGTCTTCGATAAAAATAACTGGAACACCAATCTGTCCACTCTTTTGAATCATCTCATCGCGTTTAGCAGAATCTAGAGAAACATTATAATCAGTGAAGACGATATTGTGTTCCTTGAAAAATTCTTTGGCTGCATGACAGAAGTGACAGGTTGGTGTTGAATAGATGGTTACGTTTTTCATAGTGTTTTTTAAGTTAATTTTTTAATTACATTAAACTAATAATTTTCTTGATAGTCGGATCGTCTATTTTCGGCTTATAACACATCATCTGACCCATTTTCTCCCCCTCGACCATCTTCGACATCTCAAGTATCCGTAGGTGTTGTGATACCGCAGAAACTGAAATATCCAGCACATTAGCAAGATCGGTAACACACATCTCCCCTTGCTCAATAAGAAGTTTCATAATGAGAAACCGATTCTTATCCCCGAGCAAACTAAACAGATCGACCAAAGAAGTATCTTGTGTCTTTAGAGTTTCTTTAATTTTTAATATTTGTGACTGTTCTAACATAATTAAGTAATTACGTTAATACTTAAATATTACTCCGAATAATATCTATAGTCAAATCTGCCTGTATGGACAACCTATCTGCCATCCCCCCCAAATTTCGCCAAAGTAAACAAATAAGATTAACTTCATCGAATATTTTTTTATATCATGAAATAAACATACTTAGTATGTTTATTTCATGATATAAAAAATACGCGATGATATTAATTTTAGGTCAACTTCTTTTCCAATATTTGATCTTCAGGTACGTTATGTTCTTTTAGATGAGCGCTAATATCTGTTATAGTTTTTATTATAATAAGAAGAATAAGCCCAAGTATCGGCTCCTTAAACGATAAAATTAACCATCCGCCAAAGAGAATTGTGAAGTGCATAATCATAATTCTTTTATAAGGCGCGTGCATTTGTTTTCCAATGTCAGTGCGCTCATATTCGCGATTGCCAATAAAATTAGAGAAGAAAGATATGCCATGACTTATTAATAGTAAAGTGACCGGCAACGCAACCGTCTTAAGAAGCGGTATAATAATTTCAAGTGGCGGTAAAAATGAAGAATAAGTTAAATGAGGTGAGAAAAGAGCAAAAATAAATATTAAGTGCACAGCCATAAATCCGCCATAATGGATAATAAAAAATGGTATTAGTATAATATTCAAAAAGGTGCCAAACTTAATATCTAATTTAATATTTAAAGAGCCACCAGCTTTAGCCATTTTTAAAATATTGTAGAAGCCAATTACTCCGCTTTCAATCCAGTAAAGAAAAAGAATTTGAAAAAGCGACCAATCAAAAAAGAATACCCCAATAAGGGGTGCTATATTTGCAATTATAAGCGGTAAAATAGAGATGCGTATGAATTTATTTGATATCATTGAGTTTGTTATGTGTTTTTACTTTTTGAAAAAGCCGTT
Organism: Patescibacteria group bacterium; assembly: GCA_038061695.1. GTDB lineage: Bacteria > Patescibacteriota > Minisyncoccia > GWC2-36-17 > M10-OD1-4 > M10-OD1-4. Next base: position 145 of record JBBTYT010000002.1, on the reverse strand, counting down.
GAGTTCTGTATTGGTGTGTTTATTGTACCAAGTTAGAACCTATTTTCAAAATCGGTAATGTATCGCACGCGCGGAGCGCGTGGTGAAGCGAAACTAAATCGTACGCTCCACGAAAGCCCCGCCACCGCCTCGCTTCACTCGGCAA
>JBBTYT010000001.1:75206-76001 GCA_038061695.1 Patescibacteria group bacterium | reverse complement strand
GAGCTCATGCACACCTATCCTCAAAACATTCCTATCAACAACAGTTATCTGATCTAAAGGCCATTCAGGAGCATATTTCTCTATTACAGAATTAATCTCATCCAAATTCTTAACCACCCCATCAACCAATTCATGAATAAATTCTACATCAGATATTCCTGGAGCAAACTCTTCTATATTTCTTTCTAAAATATCTCCCAAATCTCTACTTTTATCGCAAAAATCCCACTCATAAAGTGATTGCATAGCTATACTTCTTGAAAGGTGCCTATTTGCCATTTTATTAACTTACTAGAGTTACTTGTTCTAAATTATAAATCCACTAATATTACTTACTTGTCTTTTTTCGCTTTTTTCTTTGATTTTTTCTTATCCTCTTTTTTATTGAGATTTGCCACTATATCTATAATTTCTCTACCATCATAAAATCCACAATTTCTACAAGTAGTATGTGAAAGCACAGGGTTCTTACATTTTGAACATATTGATGTTGGAATAGACTTTAAAGCATGGTGAGCCCTTCTTCTATTCGTTCTTGAGCTATTATGCTTCGATTTTGGATTTGCCATATTTATACTTACTTAATTAATATCTTAAATTTTAATTTTAAAATAATATATCATAATTCACATTTTTGCAAGTGCTATCACCATCATTCATACTATTTAACAAATTATAACATATATAAGATATATTAAAATCATACGGAGTAATTTTCTATCTTTTGATTTATCCACATAGAATATTTTTTTATATATGATAAGCTAATGGGTATATAAACTGCGGTAGGTCACT
>JBBTYT010000001.1:0-75196 GCA_038061695.1 Patescibacteria group bacterium | reverse complement strand
ATTAATCTAATAATTATGTCAAAAGGGAAAGATCAAAGAAAGGAAAAGAAAAAGCCAAAGAAAGGCGGAAAGAAGTAGCTCACGCTACTTCTTTTTTTATTTAAGAGATGAAAAAAAGATCTAAATTACATCAGTGATGAGTTTTATCTTTTCACTTCTCCGCATCTTTTTAATCTCCGCTTCTCTATTCCTTGCTTCTCCTAATGTTTTACAATTCTCTTTATATACTAAAAATACAGGCCTCCTAGCTTTTGTATACTTTGCTCCATTTTTTAAATTATTATGCTCATTTAAGCGCTTCTCAATATTATTCGTACTGCCGGTATATAAAGATTTATCACTGCATTTAAGAATATAGACATTGTACACCCTCTTTAAGATATTATTTTTCACATCAAATTTTTTAATCTTTTAATTTCACAAAAATCAAAACTATTTTATAGCGAAAGAATAGAGAAGAATCCATTTAAGAAAATTTTTGGTTTTGCTTCGCCGTTTCAGACTACAAAATAAGCTAGATATATTTTATCACTTATCGTGATACATTGTCGCTAATTTCTCTGTCCTCGCGGCGAGACGAGACGCTTCCTCTCGGCGCTTGGTGGTAACTCGAAACTCTGTGCCTTCGACCGAGTTCGGTTGTAACTCCTTAAAGCGGATTGTGTATAGTATCTCTACTTATTTTCTCTAATTTTTGCTTTAGTAATTTCTCCATAAAGTTTCCATAATAATTTGTGCAATAGTTTTACATCATTCTCTAGCTCCAGTAGATTCTCCTCTGTGATTTCATGGAGATTTTCAATACACAAACTAAAATTCACCTTACTTTCTGGATAACGAAATATATCGTTTGAGTTATCGCTTATATCACTATTTGATTTTGAAAATGAATTCCAAAATTTCAATTGATAATATTTATCACTTAGAGAAATCAGTTCTTCTAAAAGTTTTGAATCTTTAATTTTTAAGCTTGAAAATGCACGTTTTATTTCGTCATGCAATTCTGGATTTTCGTGGGTTGCGGAAAACTCTTTAGTGATGCGGCTAGTTAATGCTTTGAGTAGTAACTCTATGGCATGTTTTAAAGACCAAATTATGGGTACCAACAATATTTTGTCGGTGTAGATGTTATCTTGTTGACGCATATCAAAATCTTTTCGATATGCTTCAACCTTCAATTCAAGAAGTCCAATACGAGCAAGTTGTAAATATGCCTGACAATATTTATACCAATTTACAAACCAAGTTTTGGTTCTTATTTTTTTATTATTCGACACTCGATTTCTTTATTTTATTTATCCATATTATCTCTTTGGCTTAATATTCCCTAAAAAAATGTAGTAAAAAGCCCGTCGCAAAACTTCAAAGAAAAATAAGATTAGTAAATTACCTAAAACAAAATACTTAATAAATTTCGTATAAGTATAAGAGGGCTTAATATCAAAAAGCTTGATGCTGTAATCTAGGTATTTTGCTTTGTCGCTATTTGTGTAGCTTTTTTTTATTTTCGGAATTGTTTCGTCTAGGTACTTCTTTTGATCATCTGTTAGCGGAGGGCTTTGCTCTTTCTTTATCATTAAATTATCATTGCCTACAACCTCATAAACTCTCTGTGCCGCAAAAATATCAATATCATCGTTCGCTTGTGGATAACAACTTTTGAAGATTGTTTTTGTATAATCATTATACCCCTCAAAGAAATTTTTATAGTTAAAACTATCCCTAAGCTCGTAATAAGATAGTTCTATACCTATCTTATTTGGTGTTAAAGTTTGCTTATTTCCATATGTACAGGAAATGATAGTTTTATCATTATCAATATTTTTTACCCCGTAGTTTATTATTATGAAATTGTAGATTACCAAAACCAATAATACACATAAACCAAAAATCACTTTCAAGAGTCTATACCATGCTTTTGAGTTTAAATATTGCAATGACTCTTTTTCATTGGTTTCCATAATTATTTTATAAAATAGTTAATATCTTTATTATAAACCTTCGCAAGCTCTGCTAATTCTATTGCATCAACTCCACGCTCGCCCCGCTCTATCTTGGAAATATACACTTGCGGTTTCTTCAATATTTTTCCTGACTCTATTTGCGTTAAACATACCTATTGGCGAGTGGAACGGAGTTTTGCAGTAAATTTTTGATATTTTGCTTGGTATTTCTTCAATATATAGATATTAACATAATATAATCGAAGGTGGAATATATTATTTTAGATTATTTTGATAAGTTGTATTTATGATAGTGACGAAGCAAAACAAAAAATTTTCTTTCCATTTATATCTTTAGATTACTAATACATACCTATAATCTATGATCTATAATAAATAGATACACCAGCTAAAACATTTTCATTCTTAAAAGCTTTAAGAACTTATGCTTTTTTAACACGATACAGTACGCTATTTTTTGAAGATTACAAGTTTTCAATTTTTTACTTTAAATATTTTACATTGAACCATAAAAATTAAAAAACTGTTATTTCTTAAACATTAAATATTAATGGATTAATGCAAAAAAGATTTCCTATGGATGTCGCAATGACCATATTTTTTTATCATCTCAAAGTGAAACTTTGTGCCGTAACCTTTATGTTTTTTAAATCCGTATTCTGGATATTTTTTATCATAATCATCCATTATTCTATCTCTTGCAACTTTTGCTATAATAGATGCCGCCGCAATAGCAAGAACTTTTGCGTCACCTCCTATTATCGCTCTTTGATTTAAATTAACCTCAGGAATTAACTCTCTGCCATCTATTAAAACAAAAACAGATTTTTCATCTTTAATTTTTAAATTTTCAATCGCAATCTTCATAGCCAGAAGTGATGCTTGTAATATATTTATATTATCCACTATCTTCTCATCAACAATACCTATACCGTAACTTAAAATATCACTACGCGTCAATTCTTCAAATATACTCTCTCTTTTTTTAGGAGTAAGTTTTTTTGAATCATTAATACCTAAACTCAAAAGATACTCCATCTTTTCATCTTTTATTTTTTTAAACATACAAGCGCCAGCCACAACAGGTCCCGCCAATGGACCTCTACCAACTTCATCTACACCAATAACAAAATCATAGCCAAAAGACCATATTTTTCTCTCCTCCTCAAGTTTTGGTAATTGCACTTTCATATGATAATATTAGCTTACTAATTCAAATATTATATCATAATCTTAGGTATGGAAACACCAAAATTTGTCCATTTACATACTCACTCTCATTACTCTTTGCTTGATGGCTTGCCAAAAATAGAAGCCTTAATCAAAAAAACAAAAGAACTTGGAATGGATTCCATAGCTCTAACCGATCATGGCTATATGTACGGCATTATTGAATTCTATAAAACAGCAAAAAAACTTGGTATAAAACCAATTATCGGGGTAGAGATATATGTATCTCCGAGAGAGGTTTCTATGAAAGAGGCCGGCATAGATGATAAAAGATACCACTTGATACTTCTGGCAAAAAATAATGTCGGCTATAAAAACTTAATAAAATTGGTAACCAGAGCCAGCTTGGATGGTTTTTACTATAAACCAAGAGTAGATAGGGCGATGATAAGAAAATACTCCGATGGATTGATAGCACTTTCCGGATGTATGTCCGGAGAAATACCAAGAGCTATACTTACAAAAGATTTTAAGAAAGCGGAAGATACGATAAAAGAATATAAAGAGATATTTGGCAACAATTTCTATCTTGAAATCTCAGATCGTCCACATATAAAAATATCAGATACGGTTAATAAAAAAATCATTGAATATGCTCAAAAATTTAATGTACAGTTAGTGGCGACTTGTGATGTTCATTATCTTGAAAAAGAAGATGCTAAAGCTCAGGATACACTTATGGCGGTACAAACTGGCGCAAAACTTGGGGAGGGAGATAGAATAACATTAGCGCAAGATGATTTTTCTCTAAAAAGCCCGGATGAAATATACAGAACATTTCCATACACAAAAGAAGCGCTTTTAAATACCGTTAAAATAGCAGAGTTATGCAATGTTGATATAAAACTTGGAATAACACAACTCCCTCAATATGAAGTTCCTGAAGGAGACACACCAGAAAGCTACCTAAAAGAGCTATGCGTTTTGGGACTTAAAAAAAGATATGGTGATCTTATTTCAGATAAGATAAATGAACGTCTTTTATATGAACTTTCTGTTATAGATAAAACAGGATTTGCAACATACTTTCTTATAGTTCAAGATTTTGTTAACTGGGCAAAAGACAACAAGATAGTTGTCGGTCCTGGAAGAGGATCTGCGGCCGGCTCACTCGTTGCGTATCTTTTAAATATTACAAATATAGACCCTTTGGAATATGATTTACTTTTTGAAAGATTTTTAAATCCTGAGAGAGTAAGTATGCCTGATATAGATCTTGATTTTGCAGACACAAGAAGAGATGAAGTGCTTAATTATGTAGTTGAAAAATACGGCCAAGATCGTGTAGCGCAGATTATAACATTTGGTACTATGGCTGCTCGCGCAGCTATAAGAGATACTGGGAGGGCTCTTGGTATGAATTATGAATTTTGCGATAAATTGGCAAAACTTATTGAATTTGGAACATCCTTAAAAGAATCATTAAAAAATGTCACTGAGTTCAAAGAGCTTTACGAACAAAATAGTGAAGCAAAAGCGCTTTTAGATGCGGCAAAAAAACTTGAGGGCATTGCGAGACACGCATCAACTCACGCATGCGCCGTTGTGATAGCAAAAGAACCTCTTGATGAAATTGTGCCATTGCAATATGCTACAAAATCACAAGATGATTCTGGTAATGCAAAAAAAGATGAAAGAAAACAGGTCGTTACACAATATGAAATGCATGCGATTGAAGATCTTGGTCTCTTAAAAATGGACTTTTTAGGACTTAAAAACTTATCTATTATTGAAAGAACTCTAAAGATAGTAAAAGCAAGACAAAATATAGATATTGATATAGACAAAATACCACTCAACGATAAACAAACATTTAAATTATTTCAAGATGCAAAAACCACAGGCATATTCCAGATGGAATCCTCCGGAATGAAACGCTACTTGAAAGAATTAAAACCAACTGAACTTGAAGATCTCATCGCTATGGTTGCTCTATATCGTCCTGGGCCAATGGAGCTTATCCCTGATTTTATTGCAAGAAAAAATGGCTTAAAAAAAGTAATATATCTACATCCGAAGCTTGAGCCTATATTAAAAAACACTTATGGTGTTGGTGTTTATCAAGAACAAATGATGCGTATAGCAAGAGATCTAGCCGGTTTTTCTCTTGCAGAAGCTGATATTTTAAGAAAAGCTATTGGTAAAAAAATAAAAGAACTTCTCAATGAACAAGAAGCAAGGCTAGTATCTGGTATGGTAAAAAATGGAATAGGAAAACAAATTGCTCAAAAAATCTGGGATATGTTTCCACCTTTTGCAAGATACGGATTTAATAGAAGTCATGCCGCATGTTATGGACTTGTCGGATATCAAACAGCTTATCTAAAATCCCACTTCCCGGCAGAATTTATGGCATCACTTATGACTGCTGATTTAAGAGATATAGAAAGAATTGCATTTTTAGTTGAAGAGGCAGAAACTTTAGGAATAAAAGTCCTTGCCCCTAGCGTTAATAAAAGTTATAGAGACTTTGCTGTTATCTCTGCCGACCGTCACGCTTCAATTGACATTGCACAACAGAATTCTGCAGAATCAGAAATTCGTTTTGGACTCGTCGCTATAAAAGGCGTTGGTGAAAATATTGCAAATGCAATTATTGAAGAAAGAAAAAGAAATGGAATATTTAAATCACTTGAGGATTTCCTAATAAGAATAGAACATAAAGACCTTAATAAAAAATCCCTGGAATCACTAATTAAGGCTGGAGCTCTAGATGAATTTAATGACAGAGCCTTACTATATACAAATCTTGAAAGCATATTAAATTTTGTAAAAAATAAATCAAAAGAAAATATTGAAACTCCTCAAATGGGACTTTTTTCTACTCCTGAAAAACCGGATATTCTAATACTAAAATTAAATCCTCCAGTAGAAAATATTTCTAAGAAAGAGATATTATTATGGGAAAAAGAGCTTCTTGGACTTTATGTATCTGGTCATCCGCTTTTTGAACATAAAGAAGCGCTGGAGAAAAATACTTTAAAAATCAAAAATCTCACTGATAATATAGTTGGAAAAAGCATAAAACTCGGCGGAATGATAAGCGGCATAAAAAAAATAGTAACCAAAAAAGGTGATCCTATGGCATTCGCTCAACTTGAAGATTTTACCGGCAAAATAGAACTTGTTATCTTTCCGAAAATGCTTGAAAAAAATAAAGAGTTTTGGCAAGAAGATAAAATAGCTTTAATATCAGGAAAATTAGATTTACGAGATGGAAGTTATAAAATAATATGCGATACGGCAAAAGAATTAAAATAAGAAAAACTGACTCTGTCTTATTAAATTAAAATCTCACCGCACATTCGGCGGTGAGGTAATAAATAATTATCCCTAATGAAAAGAGGGATGATCCGGAACTACGAATCTATCCTCATTTTTTGGAATTAAAATTTTAACCCACGACAGATTGCCTGTCGGGCAGTCAAACTCATAACCCAAAAATTTCACATACACACATTCATCCAAACTATTTGCATCTAGATGCATAACAGCACTTGGCCAAACGCTACCCAACAAAACTACAATAACTAATAAAGTCATTGTAGCCATCAAAAAAACCACCACCGAACCATCTTTAACATCTCTTCTTGACATATCCTTCTCCTTTGATTTGTAACAAAAGTATATTCTTATCTAATAAGATGTCAAGTATCTTTAAAGAAAGACTTGAATTCAGGATGATTCTTTATTTTAATAGCTCCTCAAGAACCTCTTTTGTGATGACTGGATTTGCTTTGCCTTTCGTCTTTGCGATTACCTGTCCGAGTAAAAATTGCAATGAATTTTTATTGCCTGACTTGTAATCTTCTACCGGCTTCTTATTTTCCTCTATTACCTTTTTTGCAAATTCAGATATCTCATCAGGATTATTTAATTGAGACAGGGCTCTCTCTTCCACTATATGATCAGGATCGGCTCCGGACTCCACCATCTCTGCCAAAACAACTTTAGCGACAGAAGAAGCTATCTTCTTTTCAAATATCATTAATATCAGCTCCGAAAAATCCTCTTCTGACATTTTAATATCAGAAATATTTATATTCTTTTCCTTCAATATTTTCTTTAAATCCGTATTCATATAATTCACTGCAAGCTGTATAATAGACTTTATTTTATCAGAATAAACTTCATCATCCCCTTCTTTCAAAAGATACTCAAGCTCAGAAACCACATTTTCAAAGAAAAAAGATGTATGCTTATCATCAATCAAAACATTCGCATCTTTTTCTGATATACCAAAAACACTCTTAAATCTCTCTAGCTTCTCTCTTGGCAATTCTGGCAAAGAAGCTTTTAAAGCATCCACATCCACTGTATTTATTGAAGGTATGCCGCCTCTTACGCCAAGCTCAATCGCCGGCATATCAGGTTCAGGAAAATACCTATAATCATGTGCGCTCTCTTTAAGTCTTTGTGAGAATGTAATCTTTTTATTTTCATCCCAACCTCTAGTCTCCTGAATAACCTTCTCTCCTTTCTCTAAGAGAATGGCCTGTCTTTTTTCTTCAAAATCTACAGCATCTTTTACCGCTCTAAAAGAATTAAGATTCTTAATCTCAACTTTAGTACCGTATTCTTTAGTGCCTTTTTTTCTCAAAGATATATTAACCTCGCAACGCATTTGCCCCTTTTCCATATTAGCATCAGAAATATCAAGATACTGAAAAATCTTTTGAAGTTCACCGCAAAAATCTTTAGCCTCATCACCGGAAGAGATATCAGGATCAGTTACAAGCTCCATTAAAGGAGTACTTGCTCTATTAAAATCAACTAAAGAATATCCTGCTGATCCATGAATTGATTTAGCTGTATCTTCCTCAAGATGAATTCTTGTTATATTAATCTTCTTACTATTTATATTAAGATACCCACCAGAACATATTGGCATATCATATTGAGAAATCTGATAACCTTTTGGTATATCCGGATAAAAATAATTTTTCCTGTCAAATTTAGTATGTTTTGCAATCTCTGAATGTAAAGCATGCCCAACTTTCACAACGCACTCAACCGCCTTTTTATTGATAGTCGGCAATGTTCCAGGATGTCCTAAACAAACCGGGCAGATATTAACATTAGGTAAAATCTCATCCGGATTATTTTTAGAACCGCAAAACATCTTTGTTTTTGTCTTTAATTGCGCATGAACCTCAAGACCTATTACTATTTCGTACATATAGTTTATTTAAAATTCTTATTTAATATATTCTGAATTTCATCTGTTACTTCTGATATTGATAGATAGCCTGAGACAGAAATAATATTATCAAACTTTCCAGAAAACATTTTAAAAGAGTCTGATACTCTCCTCATTACATCTTCTTTTTTTTCAAAATACTCAAGATCCTTATCTGACTTTCTGTTTTTTATTCTGGCAATTGCGATATCAACTGGCGTATCAATAATTAACATCATATCCGGAAGTATAAAATCATCTTTTAGAATATCTTCGTGATCCATCATTAAATCATCAAAAGAAATTCCCTCTGCCATACCGTAAGCCAAAGTAGATAAAAGATACCTATCACATATATAAAGACCTCCTTTTTTTAAAATAGGAATAACCTCAAATTCAAGATGTTCTTTTCTATCTTGAATAAACATTCTTTGAAGTTCTCTAGGATCCTTTGGCGCAGACTTTTTTCTCTTAATAATCTTATTTACTTTTGATCCTGTTTTACCCATCGTCGGCTCATGCCCAAAATACACATCGTATCCTCTTTTTCCGAACCAATGTTCAATAAATTCCATCTGGGTTGATTTACCCGCCCCATCTACACCATCAATTGATATAAATTTACCAGAATAAGGATTTTTTATCATACAAAATAAGCTAATTACAAATACATATACTATATATTAACCTAATAATATGATTTTACGCAACATTAAAACTCTCTATGACTTAAATACTTATCTACTACACGATTCTTCCTATGGATGAGATCACTGAAATAATCATCTACCTCCGTATAGACTTTTTCGCTTATAATTCCATTTTGATTCATCTCCAAAAGAAGATTCTTTTCAAATCTAATAGATGTATTATTAGCAATAGAATAATCTATAAGATCCACTAATTCTGAATTACCATCTCTTGATCTTTTCATTTCAGAAATAGCATTATCTTCAAACTCCTTATATCTACTAATAAGATCATTTATAGCATTATTATCTGAGTAAACATTCGTATCTTTAATATGATTAAGTTGAACTATAACTTCTCTGGATAAAACACTTCTGGCTCTGACCTGTTTATATCTCACAACATAAGATGACACCTCGCATTTTTTAATCCATCTTAAAAATATCTTCTTCTCCCTCAAAAATTTAAAAAATAATTTTTTGAAATTATCAATATATCTTTCAAAAAACTTTTCCTCTACTGATTGAAATTGCGGTTTTCCAAGCTCAATTCTTTTTATCTGCCTATCAAGTTTATTATTTAATCTACTATAAATGATTTCCGATATTTCAAAATTTGAAAAAAGAGTATAAAGAGATTTTTTCTCTATACCAAGAGCTTGGCGTGCTAAAATTTTAATCATTTCATCATAAGAAAATTCATGACCATGACTTTTTATTATATCTGTAATCCTACCTTTTGCCTCATCTTTTAAAATAGTGTATTTCCTAGCAAGCTTCTTATATATATCATTTGAGATTCCTCCCGATTTCTCCATCTCTACCAACTTTCTTCTTACAATCTCATCAATAAAAATAAATCCTTCTTCCAACTCAAAAGACTCCTCATCAGATAATTTGTCTATACCCAATTTTTGAATCAATTTCTTAATTGTCGTCGCTTGAATTATTAAGGTAAATAAAATTATAGAAAGCGTTATGGTTAAAATAAAATCTTTATAAATAAAATCTTCCGGCAAAAGCAAAGCTATAGCAAGCGCCAACGCTCCTCTTAATCCGCCCCATGAAAGAACCAACTGCCAAGAAAATGGTGTCCTATCTTCATTAGAAAATTTATGGATAAAAGGAAAAGAAACAAATACTGATGCCGTTCTTGCTATTAAGACAACTACTATTCCGATAATAGAAGCAACTACAACTTCAAGAAAATTCACCTTATCAATAGAAAGTCCTATTAATAAAAATATGAGTGAATTAACAACAAATGCTCCATAACACCAGAATTTTTCCATAATTTCACGCACTGGAGGAGATATTTTACTTCTGCCATAGCCTCCAACAATAAGTCCTGCAAAAACTGTAGCTATAATACCAGATGCACCAAAAAAGCGTTCTGCTATTATAAATGTTGTATGAGCGAGTACTAAGGTCAATGTCATCTCAACTGCAAATAAGCTTCTTACCTTCCCTATTAAAAAGGAAAATAAATAACCCATAAAAGCTCCGAAGATACAAGCTACGAAAACAACATAAACAAAATCCCACGTACCAGATATTACAGACATCGCTGAAAAACTTCCCAAAAATAAAGACGCTAATATAATCTGAAAAACAACAACAGCTGTTCCATCATTGAAAAGAGACTCGCCTTCAAATACTAAATAAAGTCTTTTTGGAATTCTCATTTCCTTAAATAACGCCAAGGTGGCGACAGGATCAGTAGCTGAAATTAGCGCCCCAAAAAGCAATGTTACTATAAAAGGAATTTCTATGCCGATCACCTTAAGTCCAAAATAGAAAAGCACTCCGACTATTAATGTTGATATTAAAAGAGCCACAACAGATAACACCGATATTGTGACTATATTTTCTTTAAATTCTGAAAATTTTATATTATAAGACGACTCAAATATTAATACTGGTAAAAAGATATAAAATATTAATTCTGGTGTTAGCTCCAAAATATTCAAAAAGCTGAACGCCTCAACATTCTTTGCGAGAATACTTAATAATATTCCAACCACAACAAGCACAACAGTATAAGGCATCTTAATATTTTTTAGATAAACTGATATAACTGAGGATAAAAACAATAATATAGCAACCGCTAAAATTGAATTTGTGAAAATATCTGTATTATGCTCCATAATAATTTAAATTATCTAATAATTCAAAAAACAATCAAGCATAAAAGCAAGATTGTTTTTCTTATCTACATCTATTCAACTGTGATACCCATTGATCTTGCAGTTCCTTTTATGATTAACGATGCTTGATTAAGGTCGTAAGCATTTAAATCAACCATCTTCTTTTCTGCAATCTCTCTTATTTGGCTCTTTGTTACTTTACCAACTTTATTCTTCTGAGGCTCTGCTGAACCCTTAGTCACTCCGGCAGCTTTTTTGAGTAATTCAGATGTAGGAGGTGTTTTTAATTTAAATGAGAATGTTCTATCTGTGAATATTGTAATCTCTGCTGGGATAACTTCACCCATTCTATCTTTTGTAGCCTCGTTATATTGCAAACAAAACTGCTGAATATTAAGACCGTGCGGACCAAGAGCTGTTCCGATTGGAGGCGCTGGATTTGCCGCTCCAGCCTTAATATTTATTTTGATTACTGTTTTTATTGGTTTACCTGCCATATTTTTAACTTTATCTTTAATTAAATTTTCTTTATTTGTAAAAAGTCCAACTCTACCGGCGTCTCTCTTCCAAACATTGAAACTAAAACCTTTACCTTTCCCTTCTCATCATCTATCTCGGATACCTTGCCATCAAAATCTTTAAATGGTCCGTCTGCTATCTTCACAGGATCACCGACAATTAAATCTATCTTGTACTTAGGCTCTTCTACTCCCATTCTCTTCTGCAAATCTTTAATTTCCTGTTCAGATAATGAAATTGGCGTTGTTCCTGAACCGACAAATCCTGTTACTCTTGGAGTATTTCTTACAACATACCAAGAATCATCCGTCACTAACATCTCAACTAAAACATACCCTGGATAAATCCTTTCATCTATGACATGTCTTTTACCGTCTTTTATTTTTATCTTTTTTTCTTTTGGAACAAGAACATTAAATATCTTATCTTCCATACTCATAGACTCTATCCTTTGTTTTAGATTTCTAACAACAGCATCTTCATATCCTGAATAAGTATGAATAGCATACCATTTCCTGCCTTGTTCTATAGTCTGCTTTGCCATATTATAATATATACTTATTTAATAAATAAGAGAAGCCGAGATCAAGACCGCCTAAAAAGATAATCATTACAATGGAAAAAACAACTACAGCAAGTGTGTAATTAATAGTGGTTGCTTTTGATGGCCACGTAACCTTTCTTAATTCTGACCTAACCTCTTTTGAATAGGTCGCTACAGAAAAAAATACTCTTGATAAAATATTCATAAAAACTATTTTTAAAAAGCCCTCAGGCTTTATTACAGTTATAATATATCATTTATAGTAAATAGTCAATAATACCTGAGATATATACTTATATATATTATAATTCTTACATATTACAGGATTTTAATGCCTCTTCTGCGTGCCCCGTGACAGATACTTTTCTATAAATTTTCTCTATCTTACCTTCCTCATTAATAATAAAAGTTGATCTCTCTACACCCATATACTTCTTTCCATACATACTTTTCTCTTTCCAGACGCCATAGATTTCCAAAACAGTATGACTCTCATCTGCTAAAAGTTCAAACGGCAAATTTTCTTTTTCAATAAATTTTAAATGCATCTTTATCGGATCTGGAGAAACGCCAATAATAATAATGCCTTTCTCTTGAAACTTATCATAAATATCCCTGAAGTTCTGAGCTTCCATACTACAGCCTGGAGTCATATCTTTTGGATAAAAATACAACACGATCTTCTTGCCAAAAAAATCACTTAATGAAAAATCCTTTCCTGATGATGATGGTAATGTAAATTCTGGTGCTTTATCTCCCTCTTTTAATTCTTTCATATTTTTATATCTATAAATTTAATTAATAAGTTGCTCTTCTTCTAATTGTTTTTTTGGTTCATTTATTTTAAAATATTTTTTATAAATCTCTCTAGCCACCGGCACTGCTGACGCAGAGCCTTCACCACCCCTTTCAATTAATATGGTCAAGACTATATTTGGATCTTCATATGGCGCAAATGATGTAAACCAAGCATTAGTATTATCACCTGATACCTGAGCTGTTCCTGTTTTTCCGGCAATTACAACAGGCAGATCAGAAAGTCTTTTTGCTGACCCTTCCGTCACAGTCATCCTCATTCCCTCTCTGACAGTTTGTAAATTTTCTTTTTTTATAAATCCACTCCTCATCTCTTTTGAATATATTTTAGATATTACATTTTGATCTTTATCTATTATCTCCTTTACAAGGTGTGGTTCAAAAAGAGTGCCATTATTTGCTATTGCAGATGTTGCCATAGCAATCTGAAGTGGCGTGACTAATACATCTCCTTGTCCGATTGACGAATTATAAGTATCTCCAATATACCAATCTTCATCCTTAATCCTCTGCTTCCATTCAGGATCTGGTATTATTCCTGCTCTCTCACCATTTAAATTAATCCCTAAAATATCACCGAAACCAAAAAGATTAAGATACTTTTTAATCCTAGACATACCAAGTCCAACCACATCACCATAACCACCACCGATTGTGTAAAAAAACACATTTGATGATACGGCGAGGGCATCTCTAATAGATATTATTCCATGTCCACCAGCTTTCCAATCTTTGAATGTATAAACTATCTCAGGATTATATTGATTTTGAATTGATATATATCCTATTGTATCATGTATTTTTGTATTCTCTGTAATAATATTCTCTTCCAGTCCAGCTGATGCTATGAAAGGCTTTATAGCAGATCCTGGAGAATAAGTGCCTGAAACAACCCTATTAAAAAGCGGTTTTTTTTCATCTTCTATCATCTTCTTATATTCACTTCTCAAACCACCTTTAGAAAAAATATTATTATCATAAGAAGGCAAAGAAACTAAAGCTAATATTTCACCTGTCTTTGGATCCACAGCAACTGCTGCGGCTCCATCTGCAGTCGGATTAATTGCCAGCTGGTTTGATAATTCATCATATATGATCCTTTGAAGATCGGCATCTATAGAAAGCACAATATTATTACCAACTACATCATCTCTTATTTTTCTCTCTTTTTTAAGTCTTGAAATAGAATTAACATACTGAATAACCCTGCCATTAATACCTCTTAAAATATTGTCATAAACAAACTCCACACCTGATTTTCCTATATAATCAATAGATGATAAATTTTTATTTAAAAAAAGATCATCTACAGAAATTTTTCCAGTATAACCTAAAATATGAGAAAAATATTTTCCATCCTTATAATCTCTCGTTGAATTTTTTTTAAGTTCAACACCTTCAAATTGATCTATGTGCGATTCTATAAACAAAGCGTCTTCTCTCTGTATATTTTCCTTAATCAATATCGGTGACAATGATACAGCATCAACTTTTTTAAATTTATTTAACATATCTTCCTTGCCAATGCCAAACTGCTCTGACACCTTAATCAGTTCTTGTTCTCTTTCAAGCTTATTTTTTGGCAAATTTGCAGGGATTACCACAAGATCAAAACTCGGCACATTGTAAACAAGCTGATTCATATTTCTATCATAAATTATTCCTCTATTTGCAAGTATTGGATAACTTCTTGTTTTATTATTTTCCGCTAAACCAGAATATTCATTATATTTAAAAAGTTGAAGCTCTATTGAACGCATAATAAAAATACCGAATAAAAAAAGAATTAAGATAAAAAATAATATAAAAATTTTCTTATTAATAGGAACTTCCATCTTAGAATCATCTAGTTTTTCTGATGAATGTCTGTCTAGAAGAATTTCTTCTGGCTCTATCATCTCAGATTGCGATTTTTTTATAAAATATTTCATTTCACAAATCTTTTTAATGGCGATAAAACAAAGATCAATAAAGAATTCAAAATAGCCTCAAATATAATATTTCTAAAGAATATGAAATTCAAAAATATTTTTAAATTATCAGTGTTAAAAAAAGAAAATATATAAATTAAAAGAACGCTAAATAACGCATAAAATAAAGTCCCGCATATGGATATAAAAAATAAGATTAATATATTATCACGAGAAACAATGGTGTCTGATAGAACAAATGCTAAAAAAGCTGTTACAATAAATGTTAATGTAAATACTCCAAATATTACTCCAGAAAATATATCAAAAAGAAGACCTAAAAACATTGCGCTAAACATTGTTTTTTTATAATTATCAGAAAAAAATATTAGAAAAAAAACAATAACAAGTGGTAGATTTGGGGCAACCCCATAAAAATCTATTTTTTGCATCAAAGAAACTTGAAAAAATATAGCCAATGATAAAGTGAAAAAAAATATAAAAATTTTCATCTAATTACAAAAGCTAAAGTTGAGTCTAATGGTAAAAAAGCAGGATTTAAATAGGCTTGTTTAAAAACAGCATTATCATCATCCTTTATTACATCAACATAGCCAACGATAAGATTTTCAGGATAAATACCATCTAATCCTGAGGTTATTATCATATCTTTTTGATTAACCAAAGAACTCTTCTCTATTAAATCCATAAAAATTGATTTTCCAAAATAACCACTTAAAACACCAGAATACGATCTGTTTTGAGATTCAATATCTTCTTGATTAGAAAATGAAATAACATTAACTTTATTATTACTGTCAGTTATGAGCATAACTTTAGAATAATCATCATAGACATCGGTAATTTTTCCAACCAATATATTGCCGGTCAAAATAACAGGCATATCTTTTTCTAATCCATCATTCTTTCCTTTGTTTATAATTAAAAATTCAAAAAGATTACTTGGCTCAAAACTGGTGATTTTAACATCCAAAAGATTATACGATTTTGTTAAGCTTAAAGATAATTGTTCTCTTAGAAGAATATTTTCACTTTTTACTTTTTCAAAATCAACTAGCTTTTGCACAAGAGTATCATTTTCCAATCTTAATGAAGAATTCTCTATAACAACATTCTTTAAAGAGAAAATAATTTTAAATCCACTGGAAAATATATCACCAATCAAAAAAAATGCTTTTTCTGGAATACTAGCAACATCAAAAATAATATTTTGTAATTTACCATTCTTAAAAAATATACTCAAAAAAATCAACAAAAAAACTATCACCACTAAAAAAGAAAATAGCTTCATTTTACTACCTTTTGCCATACAAATATATCTTAAAGATTCTTACTTATAGCTTTATTTAGTTGAAACTAAAACATGGGCTAACTTGTCTAAATTTTCTATAATAATTCCAGTTCCAATAACAACGGAAGCGAGAGCATCTTCCGCAACTCTAACAGATATTTTAGTATCCTCCTCTATAGCCCTATCAAGACCTCGAAGCAAAGAACCTCCACCAGTTAAAATAATACCATTTTTTAAGAGATCAGCGACTAACTCAGGAGGAGCTGATTCTATGGTTGACTTAATAGCACTAATTAAAGCACCTACCGAGCGAGAAAGCGTCTTTCTTATTTCAACATCCGTAACAATAATTTCTTTTGGTAACCCTGAAACAAGATCTCTACCTCTCATATGGGTAGTTAAGGTTTCTTCCAGCGGATAAGCCGAGCCTATAGATATTTTAATATCCTCTGCCGCTCTCTCGCCAATAAGAAGTTTATACTCATCATGAGCATATCTTATAATGTCCTGATTCAATTTATCACCTGCTATTTTTAAATTTTTAGAAATAACGACACCACCTAAAGATATAACAGCTATATCTGTTGTGCCACCACCTATATCAACAATTAGATTTCCAACTGCATCATGTATAGGCATTCTTGAACCAATAGCGGCCGCCATAGGCTCTTCAACTAAATAAACTTCTCTCGCTCCGGCATTTTTTGCCGCCTCTTCCACTGCTCTTTTTTCAACCTCTGTGATCTGAGAAGGAATACCAATGACGACTCTTGGTCTTGGTATTAGAGAAAAAGATTCTTTGTGAACCTTATCTATGAAATATTTAAGCATCTGCTCGGTAACCTCAAAATCAGAGATAACACCATCTACAAGAGGCCTCACCGCTACAACATGCCCTGGCGTTCTGCCAATCATCTTTTTTGCCTCAATACCTATAGCTAGAACTTGTCCAGTTTTTTGATTTATAGCAACAACGGATGGTTCATTGATTATAATACCCCTACCCTTAACATAAACAAGGGTATTTGCGGTGCCCAAATCTATCCCGATATCTTTTGAAAAATATCCAAAAATTTTATTTAACATTATCTTGAAATTTAAGAAATTTATTTTTTATATCTTTTAATTCCTCGTCAAAAAAGATATATCCTCACTATTATGATAGAATACATCAATACCGTTACTTTGTAAATCCTAATAAAATCAGAATTTACAAGTGAAATTAAGCGAAAATAAGACAAATTAAAAAGCAGGTTTATCAAATAATGATAAAAACCTATAGACGATGTAGCAATGTTTGAGTCTTATCGTATGGCGGTTTGTACTTTAAATTACATTTTAATTTTTCTTGTTCAAAGACGGCGGGACGAAGCCGTTCTTCTCAAGAACATAAAAAATCCCACGCAATAGATAATTATTTACGAAATTAATGGTATATACACGACTCTTGCCATGCGCAAGACGGAGCATTTTTTTATCTTTTAGACGCTTAAGAATGCGTGAACGCTGGACAGCTGACTCTTCTCCAATAATTGAATTGAGGTCTGACGACTTAATTATCATCAACTTACTCTTCACCAAGGCACTTAAAATATAGAATTCGCGTTTAGTAATAAGTTGACGTTCAAGCGCATAGGCCAAAACTGGTATCAAAATCGTCTCAGTCATATATTTTAAATCAAGCAAACGGTCAATTTTTTCAATTTCCTCTTTTAAACCGCTAAGGACATACGAACACCATTCAAGCACTTTGTCTTTTTCTCCAGTATCAGCAAGTCCTAAATTTTTGTAATACTGATTACGGTCCATACAAAAGATTGCCGTTGGATTAAGTATTCGTCCGTCATGGACTTTAAAACCTTGCTTAATGAGCAAAGCGTAAGTAAACATTCGAATCAAACGTCCGTTGCCGTTATCGAATGGGTGAATCCACGCCATACGATGATGAGAGAGAGCTGTTACCAATAGATCGTTTTGTGGTCCGACTTCCGTGTTCACAAACGCAATAAGCTCTTCAAAATAATCTAGCACTTTAACTTTATCAGGTGGCACATGGGACGATCCTTGAATGCCGACATTGATTGATCTCAAGTCTCCAGGATAACATGAGCCTTCACCAAATGGTGACGGAGTAAGACCATCTACAATAATTTTATGAATTTCTGATATATGCGCACGAGTAATTTTCCCACCCTCGGCAACATTATCCTCGATAAATTTAATTGCTCGTTCAATGTTAAAAATCTCACGAATGGATTCCTCTTTTGTGTCTTTTGGAATTTGGTCAATAATTTTTTCAACAAACTCGGCGAGGGTTGTATGGTTTCCCTCGATGCGCGCGGACCCGAGACTTTCCATCATCTGAAAAATATCTTTCAGCTGAAAAAATATATAGGGTGGGACCGGTCCACCAAGCTTTCTTACGCGCAGTTTTTCAAGCTCAATAATAGTACCAGCAAGGTCTGAACCCCATGTTGGTTCATATATTTTCAAGGGTATTTCCTTAAACTCTGATTTATTTACATCTTGATCATTCATTAATTAACATATTATACCTAAATATAGCGTAAAGCAAGGGTTTAATAGGTATATCAATATATAATTATTTAACATTAATAAAATTGATACTTAACATGTGTATTACAATCTCTAGCATCCTAGAAATTATGCATATTTTCAACAAAAACAAAGGAAAGTATTAAAATAAACGTATAATATCTTTAATAGTCACCACCACCATTAATAATATTAAAAGCGCAATACCTACTGTCTGAAAAGTCATCTCAACCTTTTGAGAAACAGGAGATCTTTTTATCGCCTCTATAATTAAAAATATAAATCTTCCACCATCAAGAGCTGGGATTGGAAGAGCATTTAAAATAGCTAAATTAATTGATAGTATAGCAGCAAATTGAATAAGATAAGAGAATCCGAGTTGAGTGAATTGATATGTCATCTGACCAATGCCTATAGGACCTGCGACATCAACACCAGCCTTACCAGAAAGAACAAGATTTTTTAATATTTCATAAAAACCTGTGAACATAGATCCTGTCATAAAATATGTTGTTTTTAAACCATCCCAAGGAGCTTTATACCAAATAGATGAAACTATACCAACTTTTCCCATAGCTACACCAACAGCACCTTCTCCCTCTGGAACCTTTAATCTTGGAGTAACTTCCAAGTTTAATAATTCCCCTCCTCTTTTTATTTGAGCTGAAATATTCTCACCTTTATGCTTTGCAATAAATTCCTGAACATGCTCAGGCTCTGAAATTAAAATAATATCAGAACCAAATGTAAGTTTGTTTATAGAATCACCTACTTTAAAACCTGCTTCTTGTGCCGGAGAACTTGACACAACTTGAGTAATAGTGACAGTCACATCTCTAGCTCTACCAATATTCTCATCTGTCACAAGCTGAGGAAGACCATACCAAAATCCTATAGTTAGAAGAACAACTGCTAAAACCCAATTCATAAACACACCTGCTGAAATGACTATCATTCTTTGCCAAACAGGCTTTGACGCAAAACTACTTGGATCTCCTTCCCCTTCTCTTGATTCTCCAAATATCTTCACAAATCCGCCAAGCGGTATCCAATTAATAGAATATTCTGTTTCATCTTTTTTTCTACTCCAAATTTTAGGCGGAAAACCAAAACCGAATTCATCAACACGAATTCCGAATTTTCTCGCAGCCTTAAAATGCCCAAATTCATGCACCAAAACCAATAAGGCTAAAATAACAATGAAAACTACTATAGATAATAAAACTGACATTGGTTATAATTTCAATTACTTAATATATCTCTCTCCTTTAAATCTCTTACATTTTTTACCTTATCATTATATAAATCAACAAGCTTCTGAACCATCTCTTTTGATTTAAATTTATCATCCTCAGACAAAGTTCCTTCTTTCTCTCTTTTATCAATATCCTTCATAATATACTCTCTTTCTTGCCTTACAGCAACTTTCGCATCCTCAGCTCTCTGACCTAAAATCTTTATCAATTGTTCTCTTCTTTCTTGAGTTAAAGTTGGAATATTTATCCTGACAAAGTCGCTTTCGGCAATAGGCGCAAGACCAATTTGAGAATTTCTAATAGCAGACTCAATAGGAGCAATAGCACTTCTATCCCACGGTTTAATAACTATCGTGCTTGGCGGTTGAACTGTTATTGAAGCAATTTGATTTAATGGAGTTGGAACTCCAAAATAAATAACTTTCAAATCTTCAACCAAGGTGGAAGATGCTCTACCGGTTCTTAAAGAAGTTATTTCCAATCTAAAATGATCAATGGTTTTTTCCATTTTTTCCTTAAATGGATTTAAGATATCTTCATACATATAAGATAAATAAGTTAAATTTTAATATAAAATCAGTATATCAGAAAAATTGAAAAATTCAACTTGAAACACAATTTCGATTATATAAATTTTACTTAACCCCTATTTGTTTATTATGTTTATCCTTAATTTTTTGCATCTTATTTATTAACGCTTTTTTCATATCTATATTCATAGCTTTTGCGAGCATGAAAGCAACGATAACCACATCAGCAAACTCACCCTCCAAATCATGCTTCTCATCTAATTTGTCCTTTCTTTGATCTCCGACTGAAGCAAGCACTTCATCACATAACTCCCCGTACTCTTCCCCTAATTTAATCACACGAGCAAAAACACGTTCACGATCAGTTTTATTAGAATCTTTCACCGCGCGAAAAAGAGCATCCTGTTCATCGATAAATTTTTGAAATATTTCTAAAGTCATATATTTGAAACCTTTTTTATTAACGGATTAAATTTAAATCGCCATTGATGACAATCGGCATCATTCCATAAAGCTCTTCTTTGTAAGATAGAGATTCTGGTACTGGATTAAGCATGTAAATTTTCTTGCCATGATGAAGGGCGATTGCCATCTCAGATAAAACTGCCCCGCCAATATATCCAATAATTCCATTTTTTTCATAATTCAATACGAGAATAACATCTCCTTTCACAATTTTATTAAAGTGATGTTTCGTTAAAAAAGTTTTTCTTTTATAATCATCCGAATTTTTATGCCAAGTTTTATATCTTTCCACGCTAAAATCACCGTTCTTTTTCATTGCACTTGCAGTAAGAGGGATGATTACTTTAAATCCTAATCTCTTAAGCTCATCCTCAACATCCAACATATTTTTATAAAAAGCGGCGCTTGAACAAATAACAACCTCTCTCTTTTTCTTTTTTATTTTAGTAACTTTTTTCATTTTCTTTAAATTATTTTTAATTCCTTAAACCATTCATATATCACGGGTTCCAGCCCAGGATTCTTATTCCACTCTTCCTCAGAAATTTCTTTATTATTATACTTTTCAGCTTTATTTCCAAGAACTCTTATTTGATCTTTAGTATACCAGCCGACTTGCTTCGTTTCGTCTTTACTTCTATCTATTTCTCCAATTGAAATTATTTGATATATCTTCCAAAAATGCCATGAACCGCCATCTCTCCTGCATTTATTTTCTTTTCTCCCCTCTATAATTAATTTTAATTCTTTTGTTCCTAGCCCAACCTCTTCTTTTAATTCACGCTGGGCAGATTCTTCATAAGTTTTGTCATCATCGACATGACCAGCTGGAATGGCAAAGCCAAAAGGATATTTGGCTCTTTCAATTAATAGAATTTTTTCATCTTTGTAAAGAATCATTCCGACACTTTTATGGTCACAGGCATTAGACATATAATTAGTAATATAACTGATTAAATATTATAAAATTGCTTGATAGAAATATCCTCATCTTGAATTAAATCAAGCTTCAAAGCATCTTGCGGCTTTATCCATTTATAATCTTTGCTTTCTTCTAAGTTTAAATTCAAAATTGGCCTCTCTTCCAAAAGCAGATGGTAAATATGATATAAAAAATCATACCCCGGATATCTAACATAATATTTCTTGAAGTATGTATAATTTTCTTTTTTTATTTTTAAACCGATCTCTTCTTCAACTTCTCTGATCAAAGCATCAAGTAAATTCTCACCGCCATTCACCTTGCCTGCCACATTAGCCCATGTATTACCTTGCGGTTTATGATCCTGACGATGTAAAAGCAATATCTCTTCATTATGCTCAATAAAAACAGAAACAACATCAAAATTTTTATTAAAATTTTCAATCTCGGTTGTGGAAACCATATTGTAATATTATAAGCTTATCAAATTTCCTGAACCATTATAGTATTAGTTCCGCCTACTTGTCCGAATGGAATGCCTGCGGCGATAACTATCCTATCACCTTTTTTTGCATATTTATTTTTAATAACAAATGAACTCACATAATCGCTTACTTGAATAATATCTTGAAATGGTTTTATGATAAAAGGATAACACCCAAAACTCAACATTATTTTGTTTGCTGTTTTTTGATTTGGAGTCAAAACAACTATCTTTTGTGTCGGCTTATATCTTGATATCATTCTTGGCGTAAATCCCGACTCTGTTAAAGCTATGATAATCTTCGCATCAATGTCGTTTGCTGTTTTTACAATTGACTCTGTTATAGAATCAACGATACCTTTTTTATATTGCTCATCTACTACTTGAATCTCTTTTTTAGGATAATTTAATTCTGTCTTTATAGCAACGCTCGCCATTATATTTATCACTTCAACTGGATAATCTCCGAGTGCCGTCTCTTCAGAAAGCATCAGCGCATCAGCGCCATCAAGTATAGAATTTGCAATATCGCTTACTTCAGCCCTTGTTGGGACAGGACATTTTATCATAGACTCAAGCATCTGCGTAGCTACTATGACTGGCTTGCCAGACTTATTGCATTTTTTAACAATAATTTTCTGTAATGTAGGCACATCCTCAGGTGGCATCTCAACAGCAAGATCACCTCTTGCCACCATAACAGCATCTGTTACATCTATAATCGCATCTAAATTTTCTATAGCCTCCTCTGTTTCAATTTTTGCAATTATACCAGCTTCTGATTTCTCTTGATTTAAAATATATCTTAACTCTAAAATATCTGACGGCTTTCTTACAAAAGACAAAGCAAAAAAATCAACATCATATTTAATGCCAAAAGCTATATCTTTTTTATCTTTTTCTGTAAGACAGCTGATCTTTAAATATGCTCCCGGAATATTTACACCCCTCCTGTTTTTCATCTCTCCACCAACAACTACTCTGCATTTTATTTCACTCTTTAAAACAGAGATAACACAGAGTTTCTTTTTACCATCATCAAGAAGTAGCATGCTTCCACTTTTAACCTCTCTTGGTAAATTTTTGTAATTTACAAATACAACACTTTCATCACCGATACACAGCTTAGTGCTTAATGTAAAGATGGATCCGGTTTTTAAATTAACTCTATCTTTATAAAAATCCCCTATTCTTATCTTTGGTCCAGATAAATCCTGAATTATAGAAACAGAAATTTTTAATTTCTTAGATATCTCTCTTATAAGTTGAACCGTCCTCTCATGAATTTTATGATCTCCATGAGAGAAATTAAGTCTAACTAAGTTCACTCCTGACTTTATCATTTTAGTCAGCACTTTTTCATTTTGAGATGCTGGACCAATCGTAGCTATAATTCTTGTTTTCTTAGTATTCATCTTTTTTAGAATTTGCCAATACCAGAGCTCCGTATAAACCACCAACATCCCCCAAAGAAGCTGATTTAATATCTGAATATTTAGGAAATATAGTTAATATACCCTTCAAATAAGATCGTACCTTTTCTATAGATATACTAGATTCGTTCATCATACTTCCACCAAGAATAACAACATCAGGAGACCAAAATACAATAACGTTATTTATTCCATAAGCAAGAATTCTCGCAAGCTCGTCCCAAACTTTTTCATCTTTTACATCCTGAGGTTTCTTATGTAGTCTGTTTTCTAAGCTCTTACCACTAACATAATCAGTTAGCTCACCTTTAGTGCCACAAGAAGAACAATATGCTTCTTCAAAATCAATAATTTGATGTCCTGGCTCAAAACCAAAAGAATTTACATCTATCTTACCGTCAACTATTCTCGCCCCACCTACCCCAGTACTTAAAGTTATATATGCTACTACTTTATTTCCCTTACCAGAACCGTAAATAGCCTCACCGAGAGCAACTAAAGCGGCGTCATTTTCCAAAAAAATAGGAAGGTTAAAAGCATTACTTAATCTACTGACTATCGGTTTTCCTTGCCATTTCGGAATATTTGGCAAAATTAATATCTCCTTCTTATCTTTACTCAAAGAACCAGCTATCCCGCCAGCCAAAGCAATAAGATTTCTTCCTCCTATAACTTTTTTTGCTTTGCTTTTTATAAGATCTATTCCTTCTTCAAAATTTTCAGGTGTTAAAAATATTTCTGGATCTTCAAATGTTTTTCCATCTTCAGAGAAAGCAATTCTTGTCTTGGTTCCACCTATATCAAACAAAAGATACATATTTATTTTAAGAGATTAAACAATAAATCAAGTGGATTCGCAAGTATATTTATTGATCTATTCATTGACTGTGGAATTATTTGAGGAACAAATCCTTCCGGATATTTAAAACTTTCTGATCCGCTTTGCATCTGAGATGGATCAAAGCCTGCCGGAGGAGTAAATCCTTCCGATCCGATAGGTATTTGACCACTTGGAATACCTTGAAGATTAAAGTCTCTTGGCATCTGAGATGGGTCAAAGCCTGCAGGTGGAACAAAACCTTCTGGTTGTTTAAATCCTTCTGGTGCTCCAGGCATTTGACCACTTGGGATACCTTGAGAATTAAAATCGCCCATTCTCTGATCATCTCTAGGTATAAATTTCCTAGCATCATCGTTCTGAGGATTAAAATCTTTGCGATCTAATTGATCTTGATTTGTATTATCCCTTGGCATATCTTTTTGATTCTCTTTGTATCTCATCATTTCAAGTGCTCTATCATTTGGCGTAAACTCATTTTGATTAATATTAGGCTGTTCAAATTTTTTACATGATTCAGAATTTTCTGGCTTTAAACAAAAATCTTCATGCTTTTTAAACTCATCTCTAAACTTTTCAAACCTATCAAAGCCTTGTTGCATCATACCTTCAGGATTAAAATCTCCTTGCATTTTTCCCTGACCGGTAAAATTACCTTCTCTTATAAGACGATTTTGCATATCCCCCTGAAAGTCCTGATTAGAAAAATTATTTCGCATATCTTTAATAGATTCAAATTCTTCAAAAGATTTTTTAACTTCATCTTCATCTATAAATCCCACACTAACAGAGAAAGCAGCACATTCATCAATATTTACTGAATCTTGGCAATATGCTCTACACTCCTTCTCACTCCTACAATCTCCTGGACCTCCTCGCCCCTCAATTCTCTTTATAATATCCTTTCCTCTCTCAAACTGTCTTATATCATCTTTATGTAACAAACCATTCTCTTTTGCAAAATTAAAACAAGCCTCTGCATTTTCAGGATTCTCGCAATAGACCTTACACTCAATTCCCTTACATCCGCCTGGTCCGGATTTATTCATCATCTCTTTCATCTTCTCTGCTTTCTCTTTTGGTATTAAGTTATTTGAAATTGCAAAATCAAGACATATATTCCCATTGTCAGCATTACTGCAAAAAGCTTCACATTCCAGCATGGTCAAACATCCGCCTGGTCCGCCATTTTTAGCTAAAACCTCCTCAGCTTTTTTCTTATCTATCTCAGGCTCCAAGCCTACCTCCAAGCCTACCACTTCACCCTTAAATTCACCTCGTGACCCTTGATTATTTATTCTGAAATCTTTACCTCTGCTCATCCTTTCAATTAAAAGACTCGCTTCTTCTTGATCAATATGCCCATTGCTTACGGCAAAATCTAAACAAATTTGAATATTATCAGGATTTTTACAAAAAGTATCACACTGCTGACGCGAACTACAACCACCTGGACCACTATTTGATTCCATCTCTTTTTCAATCTTTTCTATCTTATCTTTTGATATTAAACCATTCTCTTTTGCAAAAGAGAAACAGATTTCTCTATTTTCTGGCTCACTACAAAAAGCATCGCAAGCTACTCTGCCAACGCATCCGCCTGGACCAGCTCTATCTTTTAGAACTTCGTCCGCTCTACTAGACCTATCTTCTTGCTTTTTAACAATTCCGTTTTTCTCAGCGAAACTCATACACGCTATAGCATTATCAGCTTGATCACAATAAGACTTACATTCGCTTATAGAAGAGCAACTTCCAAGCTCTTTAATAGGAAATTCAATATCGAATGGATTCTGCGCATTTGCAAAAAAAGAAATTGCAAACACAAACAAAGGAAGAATAAATATTACTTTAAATATATTTCTTTTCATTATTTTAATTTTACAAAATATTTTAACTCTCTATTGAGCAAAAGGATTTGTATAGCTATTGGAAAAAGGATTAATTTCTTCTGCGTTAAATGGATTAATATCTTTAAGAACTTTATCTTGCGCTTCCTTTGAAGCTTTTTCAGCCGCACTGCTTTGCTCCTTTAAAACAGCTGATCTTCCTAGCACCTTACCTGTTTCAATTCCTTCTATTATGCCGATTGATTTACCATAATCAAAACCAGTAGAACTTCCATACCAATACCCAGAACAAATTCCGCCCGCTATCAAAATAAGAAGAAACAAAACTATATAGAATGTTTTTGTCATATTTTATTAACTTAAATTACTAATTAATATATTAATTATTAAGTGGATTTACAAGTGGTGTTCCAAATGGCTGAGAAAGTGTATCCTCTATTGGATTTTTTATATCCTTTGGAGCAGAAGCATCCTGTCCTTCTTTGAGTCTATTCTGAGCTGCCATAATAGCATCTTCAGCAGACTTTCTCTGCGCTTGCAAAAGTTCAATTTGCCCAGTCTCTTTTCCTTCTGATATTCCAATCTTCTTACCTTTTACATATCCATTAGAAGAACCAAAAATATATGCAAAAAAAATCAACCCTACTAATAAAGTTAATATAAGAGCATTTGTAAAAATAGACCTGTCTAATTTAATATTAGACTCAAACTTCTTTCTCATCATTTTTTTAAAAAATTAATTATTATTAATGCATAATAACATTATATCAATAAATATACATATCACCAACTAAATTTAATCCACAACATAATGCGCTAAAACAGAGTGCAAATAAAAAACCCGCTTCAGCTTTTTTAGCTTCCGCGGGTCTATGGGTTTAATTACACAAGAACATAAATATCGCTCTTGCGAACCTTCACAATTTCTGGTGGTTCAAAAGACTGCCCAAGATTCTTATGACAATCCCTCCAGAATTTCTTAGGAGTATCAACCATAATAAATACCTCGTTATCAACACTAGAGATATTTCTTACGACGACCTTTTCGTTAGAAGCTATGAATAACACCTTAGCTCCCCTAACTACACCTTCGTAAGCATCGAGCTCAACAACATAGCTCCCTGCTTGATTATTCTTTAATATCATATTTAACCCTCCTAATTATGAATTCAAAGAACTATGTTATACATTAATTTCATAGATTATAACAGATTTATACAAAAAAATCAATGCTATATAATTTTTAATATCTTCCTTGTCTCTTTTTTATAATCCTCTACATTAGGCTGATCAAAGGCGTTTACATTTAAAAGTTCCGCCAAAAAGATTATCTCCATCATCTTAAATTGTAAAAATCCGCCCAACTCTTTCTCATTAATATCATCTATAATCACCTCCATAAAAGGCATTTTATTTTGAATATAAGCCTCTTTTACTCCTTTATATATTGCGTCCATTATATCTGAAAAATCTCTTCCTGCTATATCTTCTACAAGCTCACCAAGTTCAAGCTTATTTGGCATACTTACACCACTTTTATGAGATTGTGTATTTATAAATGTTGTAAATTTATCTTTTGGACCGCCCAAAAAAAGCTGAGCCATAGAATGAAGGTCTGTCGAACCTATAGATACTATTGGTGTTATTCCAACCCTTACTTCTTCACCATTCTTATTATTTTGCTTACCTATAGACTCCCCTAAAAGTTGCCTATACCACCTGCCAACCGATTCAAGTTGTGAGTGAAAAAAGAAAGAATTATTTATATTTATACCTTTCTTATTATGTAAAAAAATTAAAATAGCTGATAAGAGAGCTGGGTTTTTTTCTATATCATTATTTAAACATATATCTCTCATATTCTTCGCTCCCTCAAGAATATTCTTAATATCAATCCCAATCAAAGCTAACGGGAAAATACCAACAGCAGAAAAGAGAGAATATCTTCCGCCTACATTTTTTGGAATCTCCAAAAGAGAAAATCCTTTATTCTTTGCAGAAATCCAAAGCTTTGACTCAAAATCCGTTGTTACAACAACTCTTTCATCAAAATTATCAATTTTACCTTTTAGAAAATCATATAAAACCTCGAAATTCGCAACTGTTTCTGTTGTTCCTCCAGACTTACTGATTAAATTTATTAGTATTTCATCTCTATCTTTTATGTCAGCTAAAATATGCTTCACATCTAAAATATCTTTTGGATTATTCGTATCCAAAAATATCATCTTTGGCTTTTGATTATTTAAAACTACGGCTAAATTGCCAAAAATAGCCTCATAAACAGCCATCGTGCCGAGATTAGAACCTCCTATGCCGACAATTACTATATATTTTAATCTGTCGTTTTTTTTAATTCTTGCCAATTCTACTGACTTATTTATAAGCTCATCATCAAATGCTAAATTAATTGATGCTTCCGGAGATTCATAATTCCCGCTTTTTGCAATTTCATTTAAGCGCTTAATATAATCTTTTAAAGTAGAAGTTACCGCTATAGTATCACCTTCTTCTATTTGAGATATTTTTTTATAAAAAAATTGCATCATCTTTTTTTTAATTTCGAATTACGAAAGAGAAAGATTAAGGTTTTCTGAAGTGTTAACGGTAAGCGCAGCTAATCTACTGGTCGGCAGATTAGCGTGAGCACACGTAAGAAAACCTTAATCTTTCTCTTTCGTAATTTCAAAGTTTTTAAATAGTATATTTGTATAAACCTTGGCGTTAATTTCAGCTAAAATTCTCGCTGGAACTTCCGCTACACTTCCATTTTTTTGCATATTTTCTAATGCCATCTTTTTTTCTTCTCCAATTACAAATACAAAGGCTTCATCTATACGGCGTAAAAAAGTATTTGTCGTTGTTACTCTTTCTGAATATTGATTTTTCCCTGACGCATCATAACTAATAACCCATCTATCACCTTCAAATAATTCCAGAAACTTTTTCTCATCTTTGAAAAAAGGCATAATGCCAGATGTATGTCCATCAATACCGACGCCAAATATTGCTATTATTCTACCATTTATTTTTTTTCCGTTCCAGCTCTTAAGCTCTTCTTCAAAAAAATCAGCCAACTCTTCTTTTGTTTGACCATACTTTACGCTTGTATCTATAAAATTGACTCCTGCAAAAACCATCGCTTTATAAATCACTCTTTCTGAAAGCTGAGTAAAATTATTATTTTTATTAGTAATATCAAACCTCTCATCTAAAACAGAAATTGTCATAAAATCTCCTAAAAAATCTTTTTTTATATAATCTAAAATTTCAAGAACCGAACCGCCTGATATTAAAAATAATAAAGGCGTATTACTTTTTTTGAATTCTGATATCTTTTTATTTATATCATCAGATATATTGTTTAGTGCATCTTTTTTACTCTCGTACACTTTTATATCAATCATTTAGTTTTTAACATCGTGTCCTCCAAATTCATTCCTCAAAGCGGAAAGAACTTGACCTGTGTAGCTAGGATTATTTTGCGACTCTTCCCTGAATTTAAGCGAACCCTCTATAATAGGTAATGGCACACCAAGCTCATTTGCCGCCTCAACAGTCCAAAGACCTTCCCCGCTATGAGAAACCTTGCCTGAAATACCATTTAAATCCTCACTATGTTTTTGAAAGGCGCTTTGAAGCCAGTTTGTAAGACGTGATTCTATTACACTTTTATTATTATATATCTTTACAACCTCTGTAAGATTCAAATTAAATTCCGATTTTTTTAAAACTTCGAATCCTTCTCCAAGAGCCTGCATCATCCCATATTCAATGCCATTATGTACCATCTTCACAAAATGACCTGATCCTGAGCGACCCATATATCCATATGCCTTATCCGCAGATATATCTGTAAAAAGCTTCTCATATCTATCAAATAAATCTCTTTCACCGCCAACCATCACACAAGCGCCATTTCTCGCTCCTCTTGGACCACCGCTTGTGCCAGCATCTAAAAAGTGGATATTTTTTTCTTTTAACTCCTTTGATCTTTTTAAAGTTTCCTTATAATTTGAATTTCCACCATCTATCAGAACATCACCATCAGAAAGCAAAGGCACAAGCTCTTCTAGGACAGCGTCAACGGCTTGATGTGAAACCATTAACCAAATAACTCTTGGCGTTTCCAACTTATCCACTAGCTCTCTTAATGAATATGCTCCAACAGCACCATTTTTTTCCACCTCTTTTATCGGATCTTTACTCCTATTATAAGCAACAACATCCCAGCCTTTTTCCAAAAGCCTCAATACCATACCTTCACCCATTTTTCCTAATCCTATATATCCTATCTTCATAATTTTAAAATTTTAATTAAAAACCTCCTTTGTATATGGTAAGATATTTATTGCTTTAATATTTCACCTAAGCGTTTAATTGCGTCACCATAGCGTGTCCAATCACCATCTCTCTGAGCACGCAATGACTCCTCATAAGCACTTAATGCTTTTTTTATACGCTCAGTCGTATTTTCTGTTATAGTAATTTTCTGTTTTGCAATTTTATTATCTTTTAATTTCATCGTAGGACTATTGCCAAAAATTACTGCGAGTCCCTCCTCTAATGTCTCTTTCATCGCAATTTTATTCTCATATGCCACAATAACACGTTTTAATTCAGGAATTTTACCATTCTCAGCCTTAAGAAAAAGAGAACGCACATAAAGCAATGATTCCTCTATTGGGATTACTAGTAATGGCCCTTGAATAACTTGCGAACCGCCCTGATTCCATAAAGAAAGCTGTTGGGAAATCTCGGGGTCTTGATTGATTCTACCAATAATCTGCTTTGGTCCAAAAATTAACTTATCTTTAGGAAAACGATAAACTATAAGATTGCCGTAATTTTCTCCATCATTACGAGCAACTATCCAAGCCGAAAGATTATCTTTTGCGCGCGGCGTAAATGGCAACATCAAAATATATTCTTCTTTTTTCTCTTCTGGCAACCTCATAATAATATGCCTTGGTTGCATCTGCGGAGATCTATCTTTAGACACACCATCTCCATCCACTGTAATTATTGGAACCTCCCATTGATCCTCTTTATTATAAAATGCCTGCGGATCATCCATATGATAAATAGAGTACATATTTGTCTGTAATGTAAATATATCTTGAGGATAACGAATATGAGAAATTAAGCTTTTTGGCATTTCTGAGATTGGCTTGAATGTTCCTGGAAAAATCTTTGCATATGTTTGTAAAATCGGGTCTTTTGCATCCGCTTGATAAAATGTTATTTTTCCATTATATGCATCAACTACCGCCTTTACAGAATTTCTGATGTAATTTATATTTTTACCATTTAATTTTAATGGTTGAGAATAAGGATACCTATCACTTGTTGTGTAAGCATCAGCGATCCAATATAATTTACCATCAGCAATAACACTATATGGATCTTTATCAAATGTTAAAAATGGCGCAATCTTAGCAACTCTATCAGATATATTTCTTAAGTAAATAATACGACTTTCCCTAGTAATGTCGTTTGATAAAAGCAATGCGAGTGATTTAAACTTAAATGCATAAAATATACGCTTCAAAAATGAATTAATCTCAACGCCACCGCTACCCTCATAATCTGAGTAAACATTTTCTTCGCCTTTTGGATAATTAAACTCGCGTGATTTTGTGTTTGTTATAATGTAATCATTTGAAAGTTCAGAAAAATAAATTTCGGGACGAGAAATCTCAAGCTCCTTTACATCTGACTTTGGTGGTAAATCTTTAACAAATAAAACTGGTAATCCTTCTGGCGTAACTTGGTTAACAGGTCCTGCCGCTACGCCATAGCCGTGAGTAAATGTAAGACGCTCGTTAATCCAATTTCTATTCGGTAAAGAAGCCGATGCCAACTCACGCAGAGAAAGCATAACTTGACGAATCTCTCCGTCAATAATATAACGATCGTCATCAACTTCAACAAATTCATAATAAGTCCTTATCTCTTGTATTTGTGAAAATGTTGATAAAAGAGGATTTCTATCCCAAAGCCTAACATTCTTAATGGTAAGATTATTAGCAGTTATATCAGCAGAAGTTATTGGCTTATCCACTGAAATCTCCCTTTCCTCTATCTCGTTAAGAGCAAATGCCTGACGAGTAGCATCTATATTATTTTTAATAAACGGCGTTTCTTTCACTATTTCATTTGGAGTGACAGATAATTTTTGAACTAAAGATGGGATGATCACGGAAGCTATTCCTACTAAAATATAAAGAAAAATTGATCCTGCGAACAACGCCAAACTTCCCCTCCATATCCATATAAATAGAGATGCTACTGCGAACAAAACAACGCCGAAAGATATCCATAATAATGGTATTCTTATCGTTGCATCTGTATATGTTGCGCCAAAGATAAGACCACTCTGACTCGTAAGCAGAGAAAATAAAGAGAGATATATACCGATGGCAATAGTTGCCAAGAAAATAGTTAACAAAATACCAAGATGAAGACGTGTTGAAGGATCTATCTCTATATTCCTTAAAGATTGCAACCCGCGTTGTGCTGATAACGCTGGAAAACGAAGAGAACCACGTAAAACATATATAAACGCACAAATAATTAATGTTAAAACAATTAACATCTTTACGATACCAAGAGTAAATTGAAATATAGGAAGAGAAAAAATATAAAAAGCTACATCCTTTCCAAAAATTGGATCCACTACGCCAAAAGACGTAGCTGAATAAAATCTTAAAATTTCTTGCCAATTAGCAACTGCAGAAAATCCAAAAAAAAGCGCGATGACAAGACTTGCAGTAATAGCTAATTTCTTGATAACTCTATTATCAAGATTTATAGAACGTCCAATTAACATTTCCGGCAAACTTGCTACCCAAGGAGATTTTGAACGAATCGCCAAGTAGAGATTTGTAAATAAGAAGCTAGCGACAAAAACAAAAACTGAAAAAAATAATAGAATTTTAGTAGCTAATGATTTAATAAAAATATTACTATAACCTACTTCAGAAAACCACCACCAATCTATTGTAAGTGTTACTACGCTAGGAAAAACGACAAATAAGATAAAAAATGCGCCTATAAAAAACAACCTTCTTGATTTCATAAAAAAATTAATATTTACCTCTATAATTAATTGACTTACTATATCAACATAAATTTAATATGTCAAAAAATTTTTATGATATATTAATCCAAACCTAACCATTATTGTAAAACTATCAATGCTGACAACAGGCATCTACCATTAAGATAGATGCCTGTTGTTTTTTATAATCATCACGCTTAATCTTTGTCATCAAATATCTTTTTCATCGCATCTTCAAATAACGCAATATTCTCTGGAGAATCCTCAATCACTTCAGCTTTCTTTGACGAAATCCTAGTTAACATAGCTAATTTAACCTGAGAGTTTAGCCCATCTCTCTCTTTTACTATTTCATAATATTGTAACAATATCTTTCCCAATTTTATTTTTTCTTATCAATTTCATCACGTAAAAATTCTACAGCGGCAAGAACACCTTTCATTGCCTCTGCAAGATCGTGAATCTCATCTTTAGTTTTTATTTCTGGTATCATAACATTCGCTTCTCCTCTTGATATTTTACTTGCGCTCTCAGTTAAGCTTTCTATCGGTCGTACAATTGCTCTTGTTACGATGATGATAATAATAAGGTCAAGAAGAAAGACAGTGATAAGAATAATCAGCATAGAACCACCGAACACTCCAGCCACCCCACTCTCTCCACTATCTCTTATTTCTAAAACAGACCAACCAAATGTAGTAAGTGGACCGTATGCCAGTAGCTTCTCTTCTCCATTTATCATTGTAATATTTATACTTCCTTCTTTTCCAGCTTTCATATCTGCTATAGCTGTATTAAAGTTTACGCCTGTCGAGATAGTATTAATTGATGGAAAATAATTTGTCATCAACGACTTTTCAATATCTCCCAATTCCTTAACGCCTGTCTCTATATTCTGCGCGGTATCTGCAAGGATGAGACCCTTTGCCGGATCAAGTACTATTATACGTGTTTTTTCAGGAGCGCGTTCAAGTGATGTTTTTTGAAAAAATAACATAGGTAACTCAAAGTGAAAAAACGAAGGTTTTGATCCATCAGATAATACGATTGGTGAAGTATATGCGAATACCCACCTATTAGAATCTGGAGACATATATGGATACTCTATATGTACCTCTCCTTTTGATTTTGCCATACTAGGCGCAAAAAACGACGCGCCATCTTCTTCACTCGAAAAATCATCGTCTGGCGCTATTATACCTGAAGTAAGTCGCGTATGCTCCTGTCCAGATCCATCAATAAGGCAAGTTTCATCAACAGAAAATCGATTCTGAAAAAACTTGATCCATACATCAAGCTTATTTTTAATCTCACGTTGATTAGGGGTAAACTGTATAATCCCATCCACATAAACATTTCCTGCTTTAGTTTCTGGAAGCTCAAAATATTCTATAAAAAGCGGATAATTAAGAGCTAGTAATAGATCGCTCTTTGCCCTATCTTGAAAATTTTCAATGCGAAGAGCTCTCTGCTTAATATCCTGATGCATTGTTGCATATACAAGGTTGATAGAATTATTAACTGAATTTTTATAAAGCAAATAACTAGTTATACCTAGAGTAAAGAAAAGAAGCAAAAAAAACGATCCGATAAGTTTTTGTTTTATTTTCATAAATTAATAAATCAAATTAATTTAATAAATTTTTACTATACTTTTTATATTATAATCCTTAAACGAAAATTTAGCAAGATAATAAAAGTGGATAACATTATCTTTCTTCATAGTAGGGGGGGATTTTTAATAAAATTATCTATAAACAAAACTCAAAATGCTGATAGTCAATTCTTCCGCCTTCTATATCCCAATCTCCACCCCATTCCCATCCGTGTGATTTTAGCAGTACAACTAGCGGATGATCTTTGTATAATGTACCAAGATTTTGCTTATCATATAAAGCAAAACTTGGGGCTCTAAATACTTCTTCTTTCTTTTCGTTATATCTAATATACGGATTTTGCGCCGGATTTATATCAAACGCAAGACCAAGCGCATGTTTTGACATTCTATTTGTTCCTGCTATAAAACGAAAATTATAACCTGACGAGTTATTATCATTACATGATAGATCATCATTCCATTTATACTTTTTATATGCTATCGGTATCACTTTCTCAATGGGAAATTTTATTTTGAAAGCTAACTGAAAAAATGCTTTTAAGTCATTAACTGCTTTTTTATGCATTACCATCTGACCTTGATGCAGAATAGAATCAAATCCATAATAAATAAGAGTTATGATCTCTAAATTATCTATAACATCTAACGGAGCAGGCATATTTGGATTCTGCTTTAATATCTCCTCTTTTGGCAACTGACTATCTAATATTATTTGTTCCATATTTTAGACCTACCACTCAATAACCTTTCTACTACAATTTTCAAATAACGGCTACGACTTTACAAAAAAATATCATAATAAAACCATTATTACTCTATTTTTTTGCTTCGTCTCGCTCGTTATTTAAAAGCTTCGCTACGAAAGTTATTGAGTGGTAGGTCTATCTATAATAATTTAAAAAAAATCATTTGACAAGTTACTTTTTTCTATATATAGTTAAATTATGTCATTGCAAAAATTACAAAATAATATGTTTATGCATTATTGGACCCTTTTTTCAGGGCCTATTTTTGCTTTTATTTCAAGAGATATCTAATCTAAGTTACAGATACAAAAAATGAAGATAAAAATAGACCCTGAAAGAAGGGTCTATTTTTGTTCTTTTTATCTATTCATACGGAGAATCATCATGATTAAGATTATGCCTAACCGTGATTTATCAATCAATGATCTTTTAAGCCTTCAAGCATCTGGCATACCTGTTACTCTAACGAGTCACCCAGGGAATGCTTCTTTATATAAGAGTTCCCTCTGGTCTTGTGGTATTCAGGAAAATCTATGGGATATAACTTGCGCAAAAGCGGATAAAAATAACTGGCCAAAACACAAACTTGTTAATGGCGAGTCTATTCCGCTTTTGAGTGAAGAGACCATTAAGAGCATTGACTCTACCGCCACTTCCGAACATAGATATGTTACAGCATACTTGAAATCAGATATGTCTGAACATCTTGGTCAAAAGTTGGGTCGTATTCATGTTCAAGCTATGCAACAATCTTTCTCTCCGACATTATCATCTTGTTCACGACTTTTACTTTCCGAGAAAGAAAAAATCAGTGAAATGTTTGAGTATCTTGCTCATACATGTCCAGAAAAAGTGTTTACAAGATATATTTCTGATAAAGGTATCATGGTACCGCTCAAAAGCAGTAATAATTCTGCAGAGTTTCATCCGGATTTCTCTCTTATGCCGAAAGAAGAAGAGGAAAGGACTTTAATTATTAATAGCAAGCATCTTGCAAGCTCATTTATTAATCTTTTAAGTGAGCTTGATAACTTACTCTTTTCTGATGAACCAATAATTACTCATGGCGGTGTTTGTTATAACGGACCAATATCTATACTTTCAAATATGTTAGTATATTATTGGAAGACAGGCGAAACTCATCGGTATGATATTTCTGGACCAGATATGATTCATTACGCAACCCGTAAAGAATATCAAAATTCTTTATCTTTAATGCTTCAACACTTACGCAAGTGGAGCCCTGCTCTGATACCAAAAAATATCACAGTACATATGCCAATGGGAACAGTGGCTCGAATCGGCTACATCAAAGATCATCCATCAGAGGAAATTATGCATCGTCGACTTTTGGTAGCTCACGATAACGGCTCTCTAACAAGTAAAGAGAGAAATGATATGCGTCTCGTAGCTTCAAATGATGAAATTAGATGGCCTATGCAGATTAATCCTGCTGAGACACCATATTTTTCTCAATTTGATTTAGTTGAGCTTGGTAAAAGTATAATCGTTGATGAGTACTGGAAAGATATTCCACTTGGAGATATCTTATGTATTTTTTCTAAGATTCGTAATAAATTACTTCTTAAAAAATAGATATTAAAAATAAAACCGCCGAACTCTTAATGAGTAGGCGGTTATTTTTTTATAAAATACATTTTTAAAAATAATTGACAACTTCTAACAAAAATTGTTAATATTATTACAGCTCCTTACAAGTAAATTACATACCTATGGAGGAAATATCTCATGAAAAAGATATCTGATAAAGATGTGGCAAAACACTTAGCACTCGTGAAAAAGATAGTCTTCAACATAAAAAAAGGCATTCCAGCAAATATTGATGTTAAAGATATGGTGCAGGATGGACTTATCGGACTCATGAAGGCCTTTGAAAAATATGACGCATCTCGCAGAGCTTCATTTACAACCTATGCGACAATAAAAATACGAGGCGCCGTGAAAGACGGACTAATAAGATCAGGGATAGAATCAAAAGGTCTTATTAGAAAACGTCGCACTGCAAGAGATGCTATAAATGATATTGAAATAATTCTTCAAAGAAAAGCTAAACTTAGTGAGATTGCTGTAGTAATGAATCTCTCAATAGCAAAACTTGCTATGATTCTTTTTAAAACTCAATCATTGAGATTTATTCCACTTGAAAAGCTAGAGTCGCCTGAAGAAGATAACGACGAGATTAATATTTTCCATAGTAATTTAATTTATAATATAAGTCCGGAAATACAAAGTGAAAAAGAAGAGAATATGCGATGGCTTAAAAAAGCTATTACCTCATCTCTTACAGCTGATGAAAAAAATATATACTTATTTCATTTTAAAATTGGCCTTACAAATAAGGACATCGGGTGCATATATGGGGTAACTGAATCAAGGATATCTCAAATAGTAATGCACTGTACTCAGAAAATAAAAGGCTACTTACAGCGTCGATTGGTAATATAAAAATTGAACATTAAAAACTCCGCATGCAATGTGCGGATTTTTTTAAAATTTATTAACTTTTAAAACTTGAGATTATTTTATAAAAACTTCGGCTATTGATATGATAGAGAAGGCTAAAATCGCTACCGCAACACCTATCAAAGTAAATACAAATGTCTTTGTAGCTTCTTCTCTCTTTTTTGGATCTCCCCCGGATGTCATAAATAAAAATCCAGCATAAAGCCCCATTGCGACTGAAGTTAGGGACACAAACCAAGCAAACCAATTTATTAGATTCACAAGAGCATTTGTTATATTTGAAGTTGAGGTGACAACCTTACATATACTTGTAACGGCTGTCGTAGCGCCAACAGGCGCGCCCGATGATGGTCCGCCTGATATTTGGACTGTTAGAGCCACTAGGGCTGGTGCTAAGAGAAGAACAGCAATACCGATAACTACCGCAACCAGAGTGTTATTTGCTTTTTTTATATTCTCAGAATTTCCAGCAGCTGTAAGATATAAAAATCCAGCCCAAAAAATAAACAAAACCGCTAATGGTGGCATCAATTTAGTTGATAAAAAAGAGACTCCTAAACATATTATCTCTGGTATAGTATCTACGGTTCCTAAAGGATTTACTATGGCAGCGAACGCAAAAAATAGAGGAACAAATAAAAACAGAGCTACTATTAAAAATATTTTTTGTTTTTGCATATTACTTGTTATAAAAAAAATAATTAAAACTTTTATACTAATGCGCCAAATATGAAAATTTAAATGTCCAAATTTTTTACATATTTCGCTCTAGTCTGAATAAACTTTTTTCTTGAAGAAACATCGCTTCCCATTAAAACATTAAACACTTTATCCGCTTCTGCGGCATCATTTACCGACACAACACCTAAAGATCTATTTTCTGGATTCATAGTTGTCTCCCAAAGCTGATCAGGATTCATCTCTCCAAGACCCTTATATCTTTGAATATTTATTCCTGATACTTTTACTTCACCCTCCGGCATCTCTATTTCCAATTCTTTACTCTCTAACTTTTCAGAAGATTTTTGTTTTGATAATTTGCTAACTATATTATCTTTACCATCCTCTGAATATGCATATTCTACAAACTTCCCTTTCTGGACTCTATAAAGCGGAGGCTGAGCTATATAAAGATAACTCTTTTCTATTATTTCAGGAAAATGCCTAAAAAACAATGTTAAAAGAAGCGTCCTAATATGAGCTCCATCAACATCAGCATCTGTCATAATTATAATTCTATGATATCTTGCTTTTGTAATATCAAATTCCTCTGCGATTGCAGTTCCGATAGCTATTATAAGAGATCTTATTTCTTTTGAGTCAAGCATTTTATCAAGTCTTGCCTTTTCAATATTTAAAATCTTCCCGCGCAAAGGCAATATAGCTTGAAATCTCCTATCCCTTCCTTGCTTAGCGCTTCCTCCTGCGGAATCTCCCTCAACTATATAAATCTCTGATTCCGCAGGATCTCTTGATGAACAATCAGAAAGCTTTCCAGGCAAAGTAAGACCTTCTAAAATTCCCTTTCTCAAAACAGTCTCTCTCGCCGCCTTTGCCGCCTTTCTTGCCTTTTGAGATAAAATACACCTTTCTATGATCTTCTTTGCATCTTGTGGATTCTCCTCTAAAAACTCAGACAAAGCAGAAGATACCACAGAGTCTGTTGCAGGTCTTGCTTCTGTTGAACCAAGCTTAGCCTTTGTTTGCCCCTCAAACTGCGGATCTCTTATCTTAACTGAGACAACTACCGTGAGTCCCTCCCTTACATCCTCTCCCGATAAAGAGTCGCCGGAATCTTTTTTGAAAAAACCGTTTTTCTTAGCATAATCATTAATAACTCTTGTTAAAGCAGTCCTAAAACCTGTTAAATGCATTCCTCCCTCTTTTGTATTAATATTATTAGCAAAAGATATCTCCTTTCCTATAATATCAGTAGTGTATTGAAATGCGACCTCAACTTCAACCCCATCGGCAGACTTATCAACATAAAAAATATTATCATGTAAAATCTCCTCACCTCTGTTTAGATGTCTTACTAATGACAAAAGACCGCCTTCAAAATAAAATGAATATGATGGTATTGAGAGATTTAACTCATCAAAATAAAAAATATCTTTATCCTCTACTTTGCCTTTATAATTTCTGGCATCTAAAATTCTTATCCTTAAATTCTTAACAAGATATGCCTGCTGTCTTAAATGATCAATAACTGTTTGATAGGAAAATTTAATCTCCGGAAATATAGTCGGATCTGGGGAAAAAGATATTATCGTTCCTATTCTTTTTGATGATCCTACTTTCTTTACTTTTTCTTTAGGATTACCTATATTATACTCTTGAACATATTTACCTCCATCTCTATGCACCTCAGCTTTAAGATGAGTGGAAAGAGCATTAACAACAGAAACTCCAACTCCGTGAAGTCCGCCTGAAACCTTGTAAGATTCACCGCCAAACTTACCTCCGGCATGCAAAACAGTCATAACCGTCTCAAGGGCAGAAACTTTAGTCTTTGAGTGCATCTCAACAGGTATCCCCCTGCCATTATCAGCTACTCTTATGAGATTGCCTGGGAGCATCACAATCTCTATTTCGTTAGCATAGCCACCCATTGCCTCATCTCTGGAATTATCAAAAACCTCCCATATTAAATGATGTAAACCTTCCAGTCCGGTTGAGCCTATATACATTCCCGGTCTCTTTCTGACAGGCTCAAGACCCTCTAAAACATAAATATCCTCAGCAGAATACTTAGGAGACTTATTTCTCTTTTCTTCTTTATTCATTTTTAAATTATAACACGAATTTTATAAAAATTAAATAGTGCCTGACACTGCTCTTACTGTCTAACATCCCAACCGCTATCTTTTAAAGATTTTACTATTCTCTCCATAATACTATCAACATCCTTATCAAGCAGAGTCTTTTCTTGAGATTGAAAGATAAGATGAAATGCCAGACTTTT
The DNA here is from genome assembly GCA_038061695.1 of Patescibacteria group bacterium. Lineage (GTDB taxonomy): Bacteria > Patescibacteriota > Minisyncoccia > GWC2-36-17 > M10-OD1-4 > M10-OD1-4. Next base: position 33,676 of record JBBTYT010000001.1, on the reverse strand, counting down.
CCCAAATAAAGCATTTGTATTATTATCATCGTATATATCAAAAAGATCTACATCAACGAGTAATGACCCGCCAACCCTCTCTATCAAATCTTGAACATCTCCTATTCTTGCATCGCTCTCCGTTAAGATGGCTATATCTCTTGTCGTAGCCGGAAACTTGCTTATAGCTTTATACTCATATTTTTCATCCACCATCTTTATAATCTTTGAAAAATCAAGATCAAAAGCAGAGACTCTCGTATCTATATTCATCTTATTTAAAATAGAGTGGCTTATCTCGCCAACAACTCCGACAACAATGTTGCCAATACTCACCTCTGCTATCCTGCCAGAATGCCAAAAAGCAGAATGTGAATAGCTACTATCATTTTTTAAAGCATCTATAGATATATCAGCTATACCGAGCTTTTCAAAAAATATCTCCAAAATTCCCTTAAGCTCATAGAAAACCTCAGCACCATCTTGTCTCTTTGTCTTATAAGCCAAAACACCGGCAAGCATATTTTTCTCTAAAAGACCATTTGATTTTGAATAAGAAAATACTTTCCCTATCTCAAAAAGCCTAATATGTTTTTGATGCTTTAAATTTTCATAAATATTATTTAGAAGATGAAATAACAAAGTCGGTCTTAAAAACTTTTTATCCAAAGATAGAGGTTTTAAGATACTTACTAGGTCATTGTACTGATCATTAAATAAAGCTATTTCTTTTCTGCCTATAAAAGAATAATTATATACATCTGTAAGTCCAAGGCCGACCAATATATTTTTTGTAGAATCTGAATAAAAATATTCATCATTCCTCTCTGCCGGATAAAGCTCCGCCTCAATTGGTCTTGAATTTATATTTTCATATCCATAAACCCTCGCCACCTCTTCGGCTAAATCCTCTTTTAATAAAACATCTAGCCTTTCAAAAGGAACATCCGCTATAAAAATATCTTTTTTGACTGATTTTACAACAAAAAATCCAAGTCGTTTTAATATAACAAGAATATCCTTTTCAGATATATCAATGCCGATAACATCCTTAATCTCTTTGATGGAAAAGATAATCTTTGTTTTTTCATATTTATCAACTCCTGTATCAATAACTCCGGAAACAACACTACCGCCAGCTACATCCAAAATAATACCAGCAAGAAACTCCAGAGCATCCTTGCATATAGTCTGATGAAGCTCATTTTCAAATCTCATTGATGAATCCGTTCTCAAATTCAACTTCTTTGATGTTTGCCTTATATTTATCGGCTCAAAATATGCTGACTCCAAAATAATATTTTTTGTATTAGCATCTATTTCAGCTTTTACACCACCCTTAATACCAGCGATAGCAAGCAACCCATCTTTACCGCGTATAGTCAAAATAGAGTCATCAAGAATATATTTATCACCACCCAACACTTCTATAACTTCATCTTTTTTTGATTTTGCAACTATTATCTCGCCCTCCTTTAATTTATCAAGATCAAAAGCGTGCATAGGCTGTCCCATCAAAAACATTGCATAATTTGTTGCATCAACGACGTTATTAATTGATTTTTGATCAAGTGATTCAACTCTCTCTTTTAGCCACTTTGGAGATGGTCCAACTTTCAAATTCAAAATAACTCTTGCTGTATATCTTGAGCAAAGATATTTCTCATTCACATCCACTGAAATATAATCTTCTATCTTTTCTTTTTTATTTTCTTTAACTTTTGGAATCTTAAAATTCACCTTTCTTTTAAGCAGAACGCCAAGCTCTCGCGCCACACCTATATGAGAAAGACAGTCATGGGCTCTGTTTGGTAAAATATCAAGATTAAAAATATAATCCTTACCTACCCTCTTTACATCTTCAACTTCAAAGGCATGCATAGTTAAAATATCTGCTATTTTTTCAGGTTTTTCTTTTAAAGAAATATATTCTTTTAGCCAATTGTAGGAAATTTTCATTTTAAAATTTGAAGTTTAAAATTGTTTTAAAAATCGCATATCAGTGTTGTAAAATAAACGCAAATCATCAATTCCGTATCTTATCATCGCTATTCTATCCAGTCCCATACCAAATGCAAAACCTCTATACTTTGAAATATCAATATTAACTCCTTTTAAAACCTTAGGATGCACCATTCCTGCTCCACCAACCTCTATCCAACCTGTTTCTTTACATAATGGACATCCCTTTCCAGAACATTTAAAACAAAGGATGTCCACCTCTACTCCAGGCTCAACAAATGGGAAAAAAGACGGTCTAAATCTAACCTTGATCTTCTTATTATCTAATAATTTCTTAAAAAATAATTCAAGAATTGATTTTAAATTGACTAAAGAAATATTTTCTGCAACAACAAGACATTCCATCTGATAAAATTGCATCTCATGCGTAGCATCAGTTGCCTCTTTTCTAAAGACTCTTCCTGGACAAACTATTCTAAATGGAGGTTTATTATGCTCCTTCATAAATCTTATCTGCACAGATGATGTCTGAGTTCTCATTAAAAGTCCTGGCACATCAAGCCAGAAAGTATCTTGCATATCGCGAGATGGATGAGAAGCTGGTATATTTAAAGCATCGAAATTATAAAACTCTGTTTCAACTTCTGGACCGGAGACAACCTCAAATCCCATAGATTCAAATATTGAAACCGCCTTTCTCATAACATGAGTCAACGGATGAATATATCCTCTAAAAACTTTTTTTCCCGGGACAGTAATATCAATCTTCTCTTTCTTTTCTCTCTCTTTTATATCACCAAATAAGAGAGATTCTTTTTTTATATCTATTTCATTTTCAAGATATATTTTTAATTCATTTGCAAACTTGCCAACCTCTTTTTTTTCTTCAATTGATAAATCTTTGAGAGATTTTAAAATATCATTTAAAATACCCGCCTTTCTGCCAAAATATTTTAACCTAAAAAGCTCAAGTTTTTCTTGGCTCTCTATTTTTTTAAGCTCCCCATCCGCTTCTTTTTTTAATTCATTAAAATCAATCGTCATCTCTTTGAAAAAGTAAATTCTAAAAATATCACACCTAAAGAAAAAATTATTATATTTAAAAATGAAAAATATCCCAAATGCTGAAGCATAATTAAACCTACGAGCAGAAGAGAGAGTAAACCCCCATGCAAAGCAGATTGATAAAATGTCAGCGAGTCAGATTTTTTGCTTAAATGCATCACCATAAATCCGACTAAGAAAAATAACCCGAAAAGCGATAGGAATATACTGACATAAAAAGCTATAAATTCCAATGGTTCCGCATTTTTAGGATCCACCTTAAATAAGATCGAAAGAAATACCAAAAAAGAGGTTATCGTTATAAGTAATATTTTACCTATTTCTCTTTTATCTATCATACCAGATATTTTAGAATAATTAGAGCTTTAATGCAAGAAAAACAGAAATTTAAAGATTTCTGTTTTTCTTAATTGCGAGGTTATAAGAAGAGGTTCAATCCGAAGATTTTTTGGAGGAGAGGTCGGCTACATAAATACAACACTTGCCCCACCCACCCGTGCGCGTGTTAATCTTTGTGATTACACAAACTCCCTTATAAATTTTATAATATCAAATTTTTTCTTTTTCATATTTATTCATCTATTTTAATAATAACAGCACCACCAGTACTCCCAATTTTATTAATATCTGCTGCGCTAACTGGGGAATGCCAATCCCATTTAATTTGTGTATGTGCCAGCCGTCTTTTAAATTCTTCGACATCACTTATTTGTAGAGCATTGCATATCTTCATGGCGGTTGGATAATCAGTAGCTTCAGATATAAATTTTGGAGTATGCTGAAGCCAGATATCACTTCTCGGATACCATTTACCGTAATATTTGTTATCTTGTGTTATCCCTTCGCCATATAAATGGAGAAAAAAATCTGTTTCAGTAAATTCCTTAAAAGGTACGATGGAAGCTAATTCACCTTTTTCGTGTCTGGTTTTTAATAAATCGGCATGGAAAGATACACGGCGATTAGTTTTCCCTTCATCTATTAAAAGCGGAGAATGTTTGGATAACTCTGTCCAAGATTCCTTTCGATCGTTTTGGCTATACGATGTTGGCCCAACTGATAAAATTCCTTTTAAAAGTTCTTTTATTTCATCCCATTTTTCTTCTCGCAGAAAAGGATTTATAAAATTTACAAAAAGATCATGCCCTATAAATTTAAAAAAATCTCCATCACAGTTCCATATTTTACCATCGCCTTTTAGTATTGGATCGTAATTCGTTAACAACTTACCGAACCATTGAAATACTTCTCTTGATGATTCTTTATCGTTCATTAAAACGATGGTCTGTGAAAGTTTTGCAAATTTGGCAGATATTTTTTCGGTTTTTGGTAGAGCAGATAACAAATCTTGTACAGTACCGCCATCTCTTTTCATAGGTGGCTGTAATTTCCACAATTCATTATATAATTCATCTAAATATGCCCTGAGGTCAATTTTTTTACTCGCCGTTCTATTTTTGATGATATCAATTATAGGTGTTGTGACTTTTTTAGGAGTTACATGAGAAAATCCCGCTAAAAGAGCTAATCTGAAATCTCTAATTAAACCTTTCTTTATTTCTGTGCGATCTGTAACCGACTCAGCACATTGGTAAGTAAGAGTTCTATGCATTCTTAGATCAAATGGTAATTTTTCAATTTTTCCAAACGCAGTATTAAAAACCAATATAATACGTTCGTGTCCTAAAGATTTAAGAGCATATCCTAATTCAATTAAAACATTTGGATTAGGTACTGCGCGTTTTTTCGCACTTCCAATTATTGATACATCAGCGACAAAAATATCTGCCGAATCAATTTTTTGGAAAATAGCTGTTGCAATATTCGGCGCACCGGCTACACCTTGAGTATCCCTGTCGATAACATGCTCGATATTAGTATCTTCATCACTTCCTATTTCTTTGGCAACATCCTTTAAAACACCTTCGATAAGATTACGATTTGTACCGTTAGGTAAATCTGACTGCCAAGAATAAAAGACGATCTTTTTCATAGAGAAACTATTTTCTAAATTCGCACTTACCAGAAGACACTATCGCTCCTGTTCCGAGTGTAGCAATATCAATATGTTTAATGAAAAGGTGATATTTTCACCTTTCCATTGTATATTATTACATAAAGGCGGTCAAATAGCCAAAAATGGATAAAAGAAAAGGCACGTTTTTTGGGAAAACGTGCCAGAAACCCATTATCGCACACTTCAATTCAATCGTGCTGATGGTGCATCGCCAGAAGCCACTGTGCCGTCTCCACTTCACCAGGAGCATCATCGAAGCAGTGCTCCTCTTCGAGCATGTTCGCGTGATCGAGGGTGAGTTGGCCGTAACAGGCTTCCTCAACCGCCGTCACCGCATCGTCGAAGCTGAACTGTCCGACTGTGTCCTTGGCTTTGGCAACTCGGCACGCCCAGTGCTCACGCATGGACGGACCGCCGAAGCCTCCACTCCAACCAGTAACAAGAGTCTGCACTGAGTTGACAAAGGCCGCGTGATGGTGTTGAGGAGCTTCCGGATGACGCTCCTTTCCGAGCTTCATTGCCAGTTTGAGGACTTCATCGTATTCCATCTTGATCTCCTTTCATTTTATGCATTACTGACACGATCGTTTCGGCGATCATATCCATTCTGTGAAGGTGCCGAAACACCAAATGAATCAATCCTCAAATTCTAGAGTATCATTAGTGAAACTCTTAATCTGACGAAACCGAACGAGCCGGTAACCTTGCCTGGCGTGCATATCATAAAACTCAATTTTAGAATGATCATCTTCCTTGACCCATTCCGGCCACAACACTCTGATACCATTTTTACAGAACACATCACTCATCTGGAACGAACCCATAATCACCAGATAGTCATAGCCTCCTTTTTTAAATCTTTCTACGATATCCAACGCGTTTTTTGAGTTGTAAAGAAAAGAACAAATTCCATTCTCTATTGAGGTATATTGACCATAATTTTGTCTAAGCATATCAGATATCCTCCAGTGAAAAAATTTATCTCGAAACAGCACCAAAATTTTCTTTACCATAATAACACACTCCTTATTTTGTTTTGAATGAACAGACCACCTGACCAACAACATGCCGAATCATGACTTAACATAATAGTATTTATTAAAGCAAAAGTCAATGGTCGCAATAAAAAGCGCGACCAATCCGTGCTCTGTTATGTTGAGAATACATCACTGAAAGCTCAAAAAACTTCCTTTCATTAAGTCTTGTAATCATTACGGTTCAAACTTAAAAATATGGCTGGGCCGATCTCCGGAACTTTGAACCTAGAAAGTGGCTCAAATTCGAAGATATTGATAAAAGTATAGCGAATTAAGGGTAATGTACAAAGTTCATCCTGAATGGTTTGAAACGCCTCGTCCAGAGTCTAATAGGGGTAAAAATGAGGTGGATTATTTTATATCTTAATCTTGACTCCATAATTCAAAAAGCGTAAATTGTAATTATTAGCTCCTTGAAAAGCTGGCGGGATACCTCAGGGACCTTTTCGTGGTTATTAGATCAAGTCGCCTTTACCTCTCCTCCCTAGGAACTTTTAGTTTTTGGGGTGGGGAGTAAGCGTAAAGGTCGACTCTCTATTAATTAACAAAAAGTAATGGATTAAATCTATGGCAAAACCAAGATTTGTGATTTACAAAAATCGTGCCGGTTATTATCGGTGGTACCTTCAAGCTTTAAACGGCGAGAAGGTCGCTGCTAGTGAGGGTTATTCCTCAAAACAAGCCGCTATTAACTCTGCTCTTCGTGTAAAGCAGATTGCTTACTCGGATGATATCGTGGATTCCACAAATTAGTTGATCGAGCTTTTCCCGTCAGCTTTTCAGGGAGTTTTTATTTTGATCTACAAGGAGTTATATTTAGAGACTTGAAGAATAGGGCAATGATTTAATATAATTTTCCATAAATTCCCAATCTGGTAAATTGTTCTTTGTTGGTATTAATAACTCCGTTTCTCCCAATCTATCTTTGCTAAGAACTCTGCCATAGCCATATCTATATCTTTCCATATCAAGTAAGGAGCAAAAAAACAGAAAGAGATATTTATTAAAATTATTTTTGCATTGCTTAATTGGAACAAGGACTTTAACACGAGTAAAACAAGCGCCTTTTTCTGGTTGATAAAATGCCTTACCTCCTTCTCCGATAGAAACAACTGAAATAAAATTTTCAAAAATCTTATTTTCATCGGCAAATTCTATTTTTTCTTTTATTCCATTGTTTGTTGTTTGATTTTCTACTGAATTAACAATCTCACCATTCCAATGTTTTGAATCATCTGATTTTGGTTTATCACCACCAGAATAAACCTTGAAGAAATCTTTAACCTTGAACCTTTGCCAATTTTGAAAATTTATATTTATTTCTTTTTGCACCAAAGGATTATTGGAAATATTTTTTGATAGATCGTTATTAAACAAATAAATACAATGTTCTTTTAGATTTTTAATAAAATTATTATTATTTATTTTTGTAAAATCTGTAATTAAGTATGCTTCTGGGCACCATTCATTATTTGCCGTTACTTCTATATTAATACTTAAATCAGGAATATTGGCTTTGTTTAAATATGCCTTTAGCCATTCATTTTTTATATCTTTCCATTGACAATTAATTTCAATTCTTCCTTTTCTTCTTTTCTCAAATCCATCATTTTTAAAATATCCAAAAAATGTTTTTTTTCCTTGAAAATGTGGTTTATGAGCAGTGAAAACCATAATACAAGTAACTGTACCAACATCAGAATCAATAAATAAATCATTAGGCATTGATAATACTGCTTCTAATGTATGCTTTTTTAATAATTCCTTTTTAATTTCGTAGGTTTTCCCTTTCATCGCTAAAGCACTACTCATTGGTACAATCGCAACACAAGTTCCTCCGTCAACTAAACACTCTAAGTTGTTTAGTATAAATTCTAATTCATCAGTATCTGTTTTTTTATTTGATTTGTAAGGCGGGTTTAAAAATCCAACTGTTGGTTTTCTTGATTTAACTTCTTCAATAACTTCCTCATCAAAACAGCTTCCATTTATGATATTCGTTTTTCCATCTTGATGGATATACATATTAGAAACCGCCAAAGCGAAAATATGTGATTGATATTCCGTTCCAATAAGCTGTTTTGATTTTATTTCTTTAATTTTTGTTTCATCACCTTTTGCATCTGCGATCATTCTTTTCATTGCACTAATCAAAAATCCGCCTGTTCCAGTACAATTATCGTAGGCAATAGAGTTTTTATTTACTTGTGCCAAATCTGCAAAAAGTTCTGTAATATGCGGAGGTGTTAAAACAATTCCTAAACCTTTATCGCTGTTTGCGTATCTCAAAAATTCAATATAGAGCTGTCCTAATACATCAAAATATTTGTGAGTTTTAATAAAAATATTTATATTTTCGTCAATTTCGTCAATAATTTCTTTCAAAATATTTTCTTTTTTTGATAAAGAAGTGTCAGTTTTTATAAAACTAAATTGTGTATTTAAATTTTCTAATTTTTTACCAGTAATATTTGCCTTTTCTAATTCACTTAAAACTGTTTGTATAAGAGAAGAAGCTAAGTCTTCTGGTCTAGTGTGCGAAGCATACGATCTTTTAAATGCAGGATTTTCTAAAGCAATTAAAATTGAGCTGATAAGCAAACTTCTTTGACTTTCAAGAATCTTATAGGTATGTAGTTTTTCATTAAGCTGTTTTGTAAAATCCAAAAGGGAGATATAGTCTTGTCTGAATTTTTCAGGACTTTTCAAATATCCATTCAAATAATCATCAACAGGTAAAAATTTATCTCCGAAAATTGGGGTCGCTTTTTTCTCATTTCTTAAATGCAAAAAGTGAGAAACTTTTAATGATTGTTTTGTTTCTCCACTAACTGCGATTGCCAAAACATCAAAACCCTTAGAGAGATAGGAGGCATAAAGTAAAGCACCATCAACCGCAAATTCTGAATATTTATCACGATCTTTGCTTTCATGTTTGGTTACATCTGCTTTACATTCAACAACAATCAATAAATCAGGATTGGTTTTATAGCTAATGATAAATTCAGGATAACCTTTTCCACCGCCTTTTTTTGAGGCGGATTTTAACAACTTATCAATTTTTGGATTATCTGAGCGTTGTTCTTCAATATAAATAGAATCCAAAAAATTGGAAAAGTGATCTCTTGTGATTATTTCGGTTTTTCTTTCGTTTGCCATATAATTTTATTATATCAAAATTTTACTCCTTTGATAAGGATTAAGAAAAACCGGCGCCTCGTTCGGATAACGGTTTCTAAATCATCAAAACCCCTTATTTTATCGGGGTTCAAACTTAGAAATCTGGCGGGGCCGACCGGATTTGAACCGGCGATCTTCTCCGTGACAGGGAGACGTCATAACCGGGCTAGACCACGGCCCCAAAAAAAATTATAAAGTTTCGGTACCAGAGGTGGGATTCGAACCCACGACCCCAGGCTTATGAGTCCTGTGCTCTAACCAACTGAGCTACCCTGGCGTAATCACTGGAAAAAACCATACCAAACTTTGTTGCGGGGGCGGGATTCGAACCCACGACCTTCGGCTTATGAGACCGACGAGGTACCAGCTCCTCTACCCCGCTATATTCTATCAACTTTTTTCTGCTACTCTTATTTTGAGAATTGAACTCAAATTAAGACATTCAGATGGTCAAATGTCTTACTCATTCTTAATAAAACAAAAAACTACTCCACTCACTTAATCTTTAACTACAAAGCATATGACGATTTAGAGTTTAAACTATTCTAATACAAAAAATCAATTTAATCAAGTATTTTAAGCTCATATAAAGCCACTTCATAGTTTTTAATTACATCTTGAGCATCATTATAACTCAAATGAAAATCCGGCTCATGAGCGATCTTGTTTCTTATCTTGTGCGACTTCCAAACTCTATCTATAGATGGCAATAATTCATTATTGATATTCTTCAATCTTTCACCCATATCATTACCTTTTAAATTCATCTTTTTTAGAAGATCATCAAACAACTTATCTGCTTCAATAATAGCAAGTTTATATTCCGCTTCTTGTATTTTATAAGCCCTCTCTTTAACTATTCTCCATTTTACGGCAAATTCTCCTTTATGCTGAAAAGTATTTTTTTTTGTTAAAAGATCTTTATAAAATTTAAATTCTCCTTGTATAGTATTAATTTTAAAAATAAGATAAATGATGTGCAGAAAAAAAATTACCGCAAGTGTCAAAAATATAAATTTAATAATCCAAAAAAAAGCCAAAAACGCATCCGACTGAAATACTCCAGAATTTGCAACGCCCTCTGTCGCGTTAATTAAAAAATCTACTTGAGTATTCTGCATAACAATTCATCTTATTTTAATTTTTCATAATCTTCTCCAGATCTAAATAATCTCTCCTCATAAAACCAAGGTGCTATAAACTGCATACCGACTGGCATATTTTTTACCTTACCGCAAGGAATAGAGATTGCCGGAAGACCGGCTAGATTTATAGGTACTGTAAATATATCTTCAAGATACATCGCGAGAGGATCATCTGTCTTTTCGCCAAACAAGAATGCTGTTGTTGGCGCCGTAGGAGTAACTATAATATCAACTTCCTCAAATGCCTTTTTAAAATCATTAGTTATTTTTGTTCTTACCTGCTGAGCTCTTTTATAATAGGCGTCATAATATCCGGCCGATAAAACATATGTGCCTAACATTATTCTTCTTTTCACTTCTACTCCCAAACCTTTCGCTCTTGAATTTAAATATACCGACAAAAGATCTTCCGTGTCATTATTATGTGTAGAAAAACCGAATTTCATACCGTCATATCTTGCCATATTTGAAGACACTTCTGCCGGCATAATAATATAATAAACAGATAAAGCGCTTTTTGTATTAGGCAATGTTATTTCTTCTATCTTTGCGCCGGCATCTTCCATTTTTTTTATTTCAGATTTTATCAATTTCTCAACATCCTTATCCATTCCATCAATAAAATACTCCTTTGGAATTCCTATTTTCATTCCTTTTAATCCTCTCTCTTGTAATTTCTCAGGATATATTACACTGGTTGCATCCCTCTTATCTTTCCCTCTTATAGCTTCAAAAACTACTCTCGCATCATCTACGGTTTTTGTTAAAGGGCCAATTTGATCCAAAGAAGATGCCATCGCTATAAGTCCGTATCTTGAAACAGCTCCATATGTAGGCTTTAAACCAACAACGCCACAAAAAGATGCTGGCTGTCTAATTGAGCCTCCCGTATCAGAGCCTAAAGCAAAAACAACTTCAGAGGAGGCAACCGCCGCCGCAGAACCACCAGACGAACCTCCAGGCACTCTATTTAAATCATTTGGATTCTTGGTCTTAAAAAACGCTGAACTTTCTGTTGATGATCCCATAGCAAACTCATCCATATTTGTTTTGCCTAAAAAAACAGAATTTTGATTTTTCAATTTTTCTATTACTGTGGCATCGTAAGTAGCGATATAATTTTCAAGCATCTTTGAAGATGCTGTGGCTTTTACACCGTCAATCAATATATTATCTTTTATAGCAGACGGCACTCCGGCAAGGATTGAAATATCCACTCCGCTTTTAATCTTCTCGTCTACGGCTTTGGCTTGTTTTTTTGCTGATGCAAAATCATTACTTAAAAAAGCTTTTATATCCTCATCTTTATCTTTAATCTGATTGATAAAAAAATCGGTCAACTCCGAAGCTGAGACATTTTTCTCTTTTAGGCTTTTATTAATTTCCCTTATTGTTAGCTTTGTAAAATCCATTATTTTAATATTGACTTAACTTTAATATAGCCATTCTCGCTATCTGGAGCGGACTGAACCAACCTCTTAGCAACATCTTTATTTTCTTCGTCCACATTGTCATCACGAAATACATTTTGAGATGATGTTGCACTCAATGTTGGAGATATATCTGAAATATCAACTTCATTAAGCTCAGCAACATAATCTAAAATTGCTGATAAATCTTTTGAAAATTTTTCAACTTCACTATCATCTACTTTAAGCCTTGCTAGCGAAGCAATATGTTTTATCTTTTCCTTGTCTATCATATATAAATCACAAATTATGAATTAATCATTTTTAAAAAATCCTTCTCGTTTATAATTTTTACTTCAAGTTCTTTTGCTTTATCATATTTTGAACCATGATTCTCACCTGCGAGCAAATAATCGGTTTTTTTTGATACAGAGCTTGATATCTCTCCGCCAAAAGACCTAATAACCTCTTTTGCTTTATCTCTGGTAAAACCTTCTAGTTCACCAGTCAATACAAAGACTTTAGCAGAAAAAATATATTTTTTCAAATTCACCTTAGGAATATTGATTATAATATTAAGATTATTAAGTTTTTCTAGGAGAACCTTATTATTAATATCATTAAAATATATATGAATAGACTCCGCCACTTTAGGACCTATATCCTGAATTTTTTCTAAATCCTCCAAAGAAAAACTTTTCAATATACTTGATACTTCATCCACAGTGACTTTTGATTTTTGACTTTTTATTTCTGCGCTCGTGCTTCCAGCAAGTGTAAGCGCTGTCTCCTCACCAACATGCTGGATACCAAGAGAATATATAAATTTTGCCAGAGTTATCTCCTTTTTTTGTTGAATTGCTTCTATTAATTTTGATGCTGACCTCTCAGCAAATCTCTCTATAGGCAATAAGTCGCCCTCTCTCAAAGAAAATATATCTGCAAAATCTGATATTAAACCTTCATCTGCTAGCTTATTTAGTATTTGTGGTCCAAGACCTACTATATCAAAAGCTTTTTTTGATGTGAAATGACGCAACGCCTCTCTATGTTTTGCGGAGCATTTTTTATTTACGCATTTTAATATTACTTCTCCTTCTTTTCTTTCAATTTTACCACCACAAAAAGGACAATTTTTTGGCATCTTAAAATCCATCTCTTTGCCTACTCTTAAATTTTTTAATACACTAACAACCTTTGGTATAACATCTCCAGACCTCTTTATTATAACAGTATCTCCGATTTTTAGATCTAACCTTCTTATCTCATCTTCATTATGCAAAGATGCTCTTGTAACTATAGTCCCTCCTATTAAGACAGGCAAAAAATGCGCAACTGGAGTTAAAGCGCCTGTTCTTCCAATCTGCACAGATATATCCTCAACCTTTGTTGTTGATTCCTCTGCTGGGAATTTAAAAGCAACAGCACCCCTTGGAGCCTTGCCTACTACTCCAAGCTTTTTAAAAGTTGCGTTATCATTCACGGATATAACAAGTCCATCTATCTGATACGCTAACTTCTCTCTTCTCTTTAAAATATCCTTCCAAAAACTTTCAACTTCAGAAATATTAGAAAAAATACCTGCATATTTATCTCTTTTAAATCCTAAAATCTTTAATATATTATGCTCATCTTTATGACCATCCTGCCCGAAATCAGTAATTATCGCATATGGTAAAAATTCTAATTTTCTTGATGCCGCAATCTTAGGATCAAGTTGTCTTATAGAACCTGCCGCTGTGTTTCTCGGATTTGCATAAAGAGGCTCTCCCTTTTTTTTTCTCTCTTTATTTATTTCTAAAAACACCTTCCTAGACATATAAACTTCACCCCTTATCTCCAAATTACCTCTTTCCAATAATTTTTTGATAGACTTTATATATATATTCATATCATCATTAATAACATTTTCATCTTCGTGAATGTTTAACGCAAGAGGAATAGATTCTATAGTTTTAATATTTTTAGTAACATCCTCTCCGATTTCTCCATCACCTCTTGTTGAAGCAAATTTTAAAAGACCATTTTCATAATTCAAAGATATTGCAAAACCATCTATCTTGAGTTCACCGAAATATTCATACTTTCCAGAGGGTGAAACTTTCTTGATTCTTTTCTCCCAATCCTCAAATTCACCGGTAGAGAAAACATCTTCCAAAGAAAGCATCTTAACCTTATGGTATACTTTTTTAAATTTATCCAATGCTTCTCCGCCAACCCTCTGGGTTGGAGAATCCTCTGTTATAAATTCAGGGTTTTGTTGTTCAAGCCTATATAATTCATGCTTTAAAGAATCTAAAACGGCATCTGATATTTCCCGTGTATCTAAAACATGATAAAGATATCTATGATAATTAATCTCTTTTTTGAGTTTATTAATTCTTTGTTTAATACCTTTTTTCGTCATCTATTTTGATATATTGCCTGAAGCTTCCTAAAATATGTACCGTCATTATTCTGCCCTGTAGATACAATACTTGTACAATCATAAGGTACATTATTGCAGAGCGAATTATTAATATCTATATAAGCTGTATCAACCGTAACAGAACAATTCATAGTTGTTGCGGCTCCTAATAATTGAGGATCTGAACAAGGATATATTCCTGCCAGAAGCGTTTCAAGTCTAACACTATAAAGCGCCGCCTCAAGTCCAGAATCTGCCACATAAATGGATGCCGAAGATTCCTGTAAATCCCCTGATATTTTAAATTCACCTATCAATAAACTTGAGACTGATAAAGCCACAGAAACGACGGAAGCCAATATTAAGATTGAAAGATAAATAGCTATACCATTTTCATTTTTTTTAAATATTTTTTTCATATTTATTATTGTCTTAGCTCTCTTGGCGAAATAGTTGTCTGTAAATAAATTTCATCTTGAGAGTCAACTGGCGGATTTTTAGATTGAACATTTAAAAAAATTGTTATTCTTGGTTGTTTTGTGGAATTTTGAATTTCAAATCTTAAAAAAGTTACTACGACATTATTAGTTGCTGTTACAGATAAAGCTTCTAAGGCATCAGCGGTATTATCATCAAACATTAATTGATCTCCGGATAAGGATAAGTAAAATTTTAATGTATTTCCAGCTCTATTTGGAGAATTACTCTGAAAGGAAAGATCATCAGTGCCATTAAGAATAAAACTATTAACTTTTCCTGTTCTTATCTCCCTCGCTATTATTTCCATAATATATCTTCCATTATCGGAAACATTTTGAACTGCTATAGCGCTTCTTTGAAGCTTTATAGCGTTAATAAACATATTAACGCATATTGATACGGCGATAGAAAAAATAGATATAGCAAGCATTAATTCAATTAATGTATATCCATTTTTTTCTTTTATAAATTTTCTATTTTTTATCATATTATTCTACGAGTTAAAAGAATATCTACTGCCAATTAAATAAATGTTCCTCTACAGAAATATTGCAATTCACTCCACAAGCAACCAAAGATCGCACTACAATCTCATCAGCGCTGATCCTTGTTAAGGTAATCGTTCTTGAAAATATAGTAGCCGGACTCAATTGATCATGTCCGTAATATAAATTACCAGCATTATCAATAAGCTTCATAGTATAAGAAGTGCCGACAACACAATTAACATCAAACGAGACGCTATCAAACTCAACGCATCCTGTTTTGAAACCACCACTGATTAATATATCATCAGTTAACCCCAAATCCCATGGCGTATTGCCATCTATCCAATTTAAATCTCTCATATTTCTTACAATCTCAACACCCTCTTGCGCCAAACCAACAGCTATTGTTCTATTTTCTGTCTTAGAGACTAGTTGAATAGAGCTCATTATAGCTCCTATTGAGGCTGACACGCCAACAGTCAAAATAGTTATAGCAACCAAGGATTCAACTATAGTAAAACCCCTATTAGATTTTAGGTTATAGGTTTTAGGTTTTAGAGTTTTATTAAATTTTAATATAATTTTTTTCATAAATTCTATAAGCTAAAAGCTATAACCTAAAACCTCGTTTATTGTATTTCAATATTTCCAAATTTATTTACTACTACTTTTTTTTCTCTTGCAATATTATTAGCTAACCTAATGGTGATTGTTTCTATTCCTCCAGGATTGAAAGCAGAACCAGGCGGACCAGCAGTTCTGCCATTAGAAAGAGATATTGGTTCTGGAGGAAGAAATGAAATATCAAAATTATTACCCGTCTGTAATACAACACCGTCCTCAAATTCATACCTACCAAGACAACCATCATCAACATTACAGACGCTATAAGAGCCGGTGTTTGGGAAGCTCCTATCACTAAAAGAGTCGCATGTGCTAGTTGCCACATAAAGAATATAGCTATCAGAACTGGTCGTTTTTCCTGTAACACCATAAACACAATTATCAGTAGTTAATGGAGAAAGTGCTAAATTTTGAGCCCTCCTTAGATCTAACGCGAGCTTTTGAGCAGATCTTAAAAGTGCCTGTTCCTGATTTCCAGTACCTACCTTAACTACAGTTATAATAGAAACTATAGCTATTACCGCTGAGGCAATTATAATTTCTATCAATGTAAAGCCCTCGCTAGGTTTTAGGTTATAGGTTTTAGATTTTAGATTTTGCATATTTTATTATTTCTATTTTGCGTCGTTATTTTGAACTTTTCGCTTTGCATTTTACACTTTTATCTTTTCTTTTATTTTAATTCTAAAAGCTAACAACTAAAAAGAAAAAACTCCGCCTAGATACCAGCTTAATATATCAGTTCCAAAAAAATATGCTATCAATGTCCCTATAATTAAAAATGGACCGAATGGAATCTCACTTTTTAAGCCTTTCTTTCTTAAATACAATAGAGCTAGTCCAAAAATAGCACCGATAACATAAGCGATAAAAAGAGCAACTAGAACATTCGTCCATGGTAAGAAAAAACCCATAAATGCACCATACTTTACATCCCCCATACCTATCCACTTGCCTGAAGAGATAAGATAAAGCAGAAGAAAAAACCCCGATGCTATAAATGCTCCTAAAAAGTAATAAAGCCCTGTAATACCTAAAGAATATATATTGTAAAAGAATGACATAGCAATGAGCGGATAAATAGCTACATTAGGTATTATATAATGTTTTCCGTCAAAAATAAATATCAAGACCAAAAAGGTCATGACGATAAAAATATATATAATATCTACTGGTGTCATATCTAAAAGAGAACCCTCTTTTAAAAAAGCTGTCAAAAGAAATAAAAATCCTGTTAAAAGCTCTACTATGGGATATTGCCAAGATATCTTCTCACCGCAAGAAAGACAGCGTCCTTTTTGAAATAAAAAAGATAGAAGAGGTATAAGCTCATACCAGCTTAATGTACCTCCACAAAGCGGACAGCGAGATCTCTCTGTAACCAAAGAACCGCCAACCTCAAGGCGATATATGACGGCGTTCAAAAAAGAACCGATTATAAGACCGAATAAAAATATAAAAAATAATATCATATATTACGGAACAAGATTTACAGCACTTCTAAGTTCGTCTATATGAACTTTTCTTATTTTTGTTGTTCCAGCTACTAAGGTTGCGTCAGAAAAGACCGGCGCTATAGAACCACAAGCTGTATAAACATCTAATATAGCTGTCCTCAACTCTTGAATATGTGTTGCTCTAATCTTCGTAGCTCCTGATGCAATAATAGGATCTGTCCACAAGAAAGTTATTAAACCGGCATCCAAACGCATAATATTAATATTTGAACGAAGCTCATCTATATGAACCTTTCTTATTTTTGTAAGACCAGCAGTTAAAGCAGGATCCGTCCAGACAAATACTTTTTGACCAGTACAAATAAGAGAAAGCGTTCTCTTCTCTATTCGCCACTCAATATTAGCATTTCCTAAAATAGCGTCATAGCCAACTACATAAATGCCATTGCTTGCAGAATCAATAACTACCCCAAATGGAATATCAAAGTTAAGAGATGGATTTTCTTCTTGCGACCACAAAAGATTTCCATTTGTATCTCTCTTATCAAAATGCCACCAAGAATCAGAACCTACTTTTATATCATATCCAATAGAGTAGATATTACCTGGTGCTCCAAGATCAATACTAGCAGGATAGCCGTTCACTACAGTGGAATCACTTCTACTCCAAATAACAGTACCATCAACAATAGAAAGCTTTTTTATATTCCAAGTTGTAAAAGTACCGCCAACATAAACACCAGTAGCATCAACAGCAATGCTATAAGGTATATTATTTGCACCCGTTCCAACATTCCTTGCCCAGATAATAGTATTTAAGTTAGAAATCGCCCTTTTCTCTATCCTCCAATTCTTATTACTTGAAGAATCAGAAAAAGAACCAGCTAAATAAATACTTGTTGCATCAATATCAATACTTTTAAGATTATTATACATACCGGTTGGTCCAACATCTATTATCGCAAAATCCGAGACAATACCGGTAGTTAAGCTTCTTTTTTCTAACCGCCACTTGCTTCCAGCGCCTCCATGTAAAATAGAACCGCCAACATAAAGACCAGTAGCGTCAACAGCAATGCTATTTGCCGTATCTTCAGTACTACCGCCAACAGTATAATTTTGATTATCAGACCAGATCTCTGTTGTTAAATCTAAAGATATTTTCTTTACAAACCATTCAAGGTCCCATGCTAGACAACAAGCATACTTATATCCTGATATATATATACCAGTGGCATCTAAAGCTATATCTGTGATCTCCGCTCTATAAGGATTTGCTATATTCAGTATTCTGCTTGCTATGACAGTTGTCCCGTCTAGCGACAACTTATCTATCTTAGCATCATAGCCAGTAACATTCTGGATACGCCCGGCAACATAAATACCGGATGCATCAACGGCAATAGCTGTTGCCGAATCTTGGCTAGATGTCTGATCTATGCTTTTTGACCACAAAAGATCACCTTCCGCCGCAAAAACATCTTTGATTCCGAAAGAAGATAATATAAAAGCAAAAATTAATAAAAAAATATATCTCATATACAATAAGTTGAAAATAAAGATGTTTTGAGTTGCAAACATTTATCCGGCGACAAAATGACATTATTACCAAAATCACTTATAATATCTTTTACTTTCTTGCAATCGGATATTGCATCATCACCAATCATCAAAGAACAATCAAAGTTAGCCGGATCATTTAAGAAAACTTTCCTTGTATTGTAAGAATTAATACATAAATCTGAATCTGTTTTATTTTTTATATTTTTGCATAAAGAAATATCGCCTTTCTCTTGTGAAACACTTAAATAAAAACCATTTTTACAATCATCTTTAGATACTTGATTAGTGAATTTATCGCATAAGGTTGCATCACCGCTCTCAGAAAGTTTTACAGAGAGAGTTTGTATTTCACACTCTTGAGTTGTTATTAATTTACCATCCATTTTTTGACAATAAGAGATATCGCCGCTCTCTTTTGCTAACATCATCGCAATATTATTTATACAAACAGATTTATATGTAATATCACTTATATTTTCGCATAGAGAAAAGTCTTTTGTTTTTATAATCTCAAGAGTATTTTTTTGAATTTCTCTCTCATTTAATGTAGTAACATTACTTAGATCTTCACCTTTTTTTAAAGAAAAAGAAAAGTACAAAATAGAAAAAACAACTATAGTAATAAGTATAAATATTATTGTTATTATTATTGTTTTTTTCATAATCTTCTAATTCAAAATTATGGAGCGTAAACAGCTTCCGATGAACCAGCCACTACACAACCAACGGTTCCATTTGAATTCACAACGGAAATACCTGATAAACAAGTACCCGAAATTCTAGCCTGAATAACCGTGGCATTCATATCTGACATCATTAGAGAGCCATCAATAACTTCATTAGTTCCAACACTATTGAGAGTAACTGCTCCAACATTATCAATACCATCTAAGAAACCTGCTGGAACAGTTGCAAGCTCAGCCCAAGATACTCCATCTTTAACAGATGCGAGAACTGTTGGATCTGTTTCTGCGACAACTGCTCCAACATTATCAATACCATCTAAGAAACCTGCTGGAACAGTTGCAAGCTCAGCCCAAGATACTCCATCTTTAACAGATGCGAGAACTGTTGGATCTGCTTCTAAAGCAGAAGAATTTATACACCCCGAAGAATCACAAATAATTCCGCCTGCAGTTATATTCCCTGATGTGTTTAATCTTCCAACTGTTAAACCGCCTGTTTTTATCTGATCTGTAATTCCTGTATTTAAAGAGGGCAATGTATTATTTGATGGAGGCGCGCCAGTGGGGCCAACCCACTGAGCGTAGGAATTTTTAATTAAGATAGCGCCGACAAATGAAAGCATAGCAAAAGAAGTTATTAAAAATGTCATCTTTAAAATATTATATTTCATAAATTAAGATTAAAATTTATTAAAAGATATATTTATTATATCATACTTCCAAAAAAATAAAAATTAGCACACAATATTGTGCGCTAATTTTTATTTTAAATTAAATAGAATCTAAATTACTGTTCTACACAAGCAGTAGATACAACAGTTAACTTAGCGCAACGCACAGAAGTACAAACAAATGCATCTCCAGCAGGTGACTCTAAATCAGCCGCTACACAATATGTAGAATCAGAACCAACATTCTTATAATGATAAAGTCCTGTTGCTGAAGGATTAACAGGTAATACTGGCATAAGAGTAGAAAATGCTGGAACTCCGTCTGTAACAAGAGGACAATTAACACCATCCCAGCCAGTACAAGCGGCAGCTGAAACTGCTACATATCTAAATGCTGTCTGAGAATCAGCAAATAAAACCTGAGCTGTAGAAATTGCTTGCATATCCGCTGTTCTCTTAGCATCTCTAGCTTTTACTCTGGCAGTATTCAAAGAGACTAAAACGATAGAAGACAATATACCGATAATAGCGATAACGACTAAAAGTTCGATAAGCGTAAAACCTTTTTGATTTCTTTTCATAATTTTCTTTAATATTCTCATAAGCCCTAAGCTTAAGTGGCTCATAAGATTTGATTAACTTTCGACCTTGAATAAATTATTTATTTATCATATTCATATATTATACAAGTAAATATTTATTTTAACAACTTTAAATTGAATACAGCTGTGAATAACTCTTTCACTAGGTGCTAGATTTTAGGTTCTAGGTTTTAGTTGTTAGATGTTGGTGGTTAGTCTTTTTATTAAAGAATTAAGCATCTTCATTACTTCATCTAAAAATTTATCAACGTCAGAATAATCAATTTTTTGTTTTCCTAGTAATCTTTTTGCTATCTCTATTTGTGTTTCAAGCTCAGCGCCAGATCCATATGCCATTCTTAAAAATTGCGCGTAATCCTTTCTTGTTCCCCTACAACTTCCTTCTGCTATGTTTGAAGGAATTGATACGGCAGATCTTCTCATTTGCGCAGTCAGACCATAAATTTCTTCTTTGGGAAATTTCTCAGTTATTTTATAAATATTTTCAACTAATTGCATAGACCTTTGCCATACGATTAAATCTTTATAAGAGTTAATTTTAACCATAAATTTTTAACAACTAAAACCTAGCAACTATAACCTAAAAACTATATAGCGGCGGTAAGATTATACATCGGCATTAAAATTGCGACTATCAATATTCCTACTCCTGTTCCTAACACCAAAATAAGTAATGGCTCTATTAATGTCACCATATTATCCATAGCACTCTCAACTTCCTTGCTATAAAATTTAGAAATTGTCTTCAATGTGCCATCCAGCTTACCTGCTTGCTCACCTATTGAAATCATTTGAGTAACCATAATTGGAACTTCTTTATATCTTCTAAAAACTGAACTTATAGTTCCTCCTTTTTTTACAACATCAATAGTCTCTCTTAAGATTTTTTTATATGTATAATTACCTACGACATCAGCAGAAGTCTCTAGTGATTTTACAATTGGCAATCCACCGACTATTAATGTGCTTAAAGAATCTGAGAATCTTGCAAGATAAAATTTTGTTAAAATCTCGCCAAAAACTGGTATTTCAAGCTGGATTGAGCCCCAGATCATTTTACCATTTTCAGTTGATACCCACTGCCAAAAACCAGTCGCTCCACCAACCAAAACAAAAAGTATTAACCACCAAAACTCTTGAAATACATCTGATATATTAACTATAATTTGAGTTAAAAAAGGCAACTCCATATTTGATTCTGTAAAAACAGAAGTAAGATTAGGAATAACCCAAATCATCATCACAAATGTAACGGCAATCATTGCAAATATAATAAATGCGGGATAAATCATTGCGCCTCTGACTTTTTGTGTTAAATAATAATCTCTTTCAAGAGACTCGGCTAAATAAGAGAAAACGGTTTCAAGATTTCCTGAAAGCTCACCAGACTTCACAATGCTTATATAAAAATCAGAAAAAACTTTTTTATGTTCTGCAAAAGATTTTGATAAAGGATTTCCATCATTAACGCTCTTTGTTACTTTTTCCAAAATCTCTTTAAATGCTACGCTTCTTGTTTGATCAATCATTGTGCGTAAAGATTCCACAACAGGAACCTTAGCTTCAAATAAAACAGAAAGCTGGCGAGAAAACATAAAAACTTCTTTCTTTGGAATATGTTCAAAAAACTTAAGCTTTTTTGTAGCTAATGAAATATCTGACGCCTCAACAATATCAAGAAGTATTAAATCGCTTTTTTGTAGTATGTCAACAGCAATACTCTGTGATGATGCTTCAATCGTCCCATTCTTTGTTTCACCTTGATATGTTTTTGCTTCGTATTTAAATAACATTTTTTCTAGGTCTTAGGTTATAGTTTTTAGGTTTTAGATTAATACTTAAAAACCTCTATTTAATAAGCATCCTTAATTCCACTGGGTTAAGAGAGTGCATCTCGGCGTTCTCCATAGTAATAATTCCGCTTTTTACAAGATAAGAAAGCGATTTATTTAAAGATACCATACCTATATCTGCTGATGTTTCAATAACAAGATCAATTTGATGTGTCTTTCCTTCTCTAATTAGATTTCTAACAGCTGAATTTGCTATTAGAAGCTCAAATGCCGCTACTCTACCTCCGTCTATCCTTGGAATTAACCTCTTTGAAAGAACCCCTAAAAGCGTTCCTGCAAGTTGAGCCTTTATCTGACTCTGTTGCGCCGGTGGGAAAGAGTCTATTATTCTATCTATTGTTTGTGAAGCATTATTCGTATGCAATGTTGAAAAAACAAGATGTCCTGTTTCCGAAGCGGTAATAGCCGCTGATATTGTTTCTGAATCCCTCATTTCACCAACCATAATAACATCTGGATCCTGACGCAAAACAGAACGCAATGCCACATTAAAACCTTTTGTATCATTACCAACCTCCCTCTGATCAATAATTGATTTAATATCTTCAAATAAATACTCTATCGGATCCTCTATTGTAACTATATGATTTTTCCTTTGATGATTTATTTCATCTATCATTGATGCGAGCGTAGTAGATTTACCTTGACCTGAAGGACCGACAACAATAAAAAATCCTTGTGAAGTTTTTAAAAGATCATGCAAAACATCAGGATGTCCAAGTTCGTCCAATGTCTGTATAGAGCTTGGAATAAGTCTTAAGGCTACTGAAAAATTACCTCTCTGAAAAAAAACATTAACGCGAAATCTTCCTATACCATCAACTGTATATGAAAAATCTATTTCTCTATTTTCCAAAAATCTTTCTTTCTGATTCTCACTCATAAGAATAGACATTAAATCATTACCCTTCTTTTCACTTATGATATCCGCCTCTTCAAAAGTAACCAGAGAGCCGTCTATTCTAAATTGAGGTTTCCTTCCTATTGATAAATGTAAATCAGATGCCTTTCTTGCAACAACCTCGTAAAGCAACGCCTCAAATTCTCTTTTTAAATCATTCATAATATTTAAAAAATCATTTAATTAATCTAGCCTATAATTTCTCTAACTTTTTTCACAACTTCGGATGGCGTATAATTCGCCTTTACAATATAACCTACGGCACCAGACTTCGTAGCTTTATCAATATTCTCCTTCTGTCCTAAATTTGTTAACATTATAACCGGCACATCTTTACATATCTCCATTTGCTTTATTTTTTCAAGAACCTCTATACCATCCATTTTTGGCATAACAATATCAAGCAACACCATACTTGGATTAAGACCTTCTGATAAAAGCTTGATACCAGACTCGCCATCAGCAACCACTATCATACAAAATCCTTCAGAATTAAATTTTGTCTGATACATATTGGACAAAAGAGCATCATCCTCTATTATTAAAATTTTTTTTCTATCCATATTTTAAAACTTTATATTTATAATACTAAAAACTACTAAACTGTTGCTTGTACAACATCTTCTAGCGAAATAATACCTTTTAACACCTTAATAATACCATCTTGTTTCATCGTTATCATATTCTGTCTTTTAGTTTCCTCTTCAATCTTTGCGTTAAATTGTCCATTTATTATTATATCCCTTAACTCCTTTGTCATCTCTATAACTTCAAAAATAACTATTCTCCCCTTCGTCCCTTTACCGGAGCACTTTGGACACCCTTTAGCTTGACATATATTTACTTCATTTTTATTTAATTCATCTTGTAAAAACTTAGGCATCCCCAATATAACCTCATTTAATATTTCCCTTGCTCTACCTTCAGGCTTATATGTAGTTTTACAAGAGACACATAATTTTTTTACTAATCTTTGCGCTATAACTAAATTCAATGCCGGTGGCAACAAAAATGACTCCACGCCCATATCAATAAGCCTGGGTATTACACCAAGGGCATCATTCGTATGAATTGTTGACAAAACTATATGCCCTGTAAGTGCGGCATGAGTAGCTAGGTTAGCTGTCTCTTTATCTCTTATCTCACCAACCATAATAACATTCGGATCTTGACGCAATATACTCCTTAAGCCTGAAGCAAAGGTATATTGGATCTCAGGTCTTACTTGAGATTGATTAACTCCTGATATGTAATATTCTACAGGATCCTCTAAGCTTACCACATTAACCTCTTCTTTATTTAAAATACCGAGCATTGATTGTAGTGTTGTAGATTTTCCTGAACCGGTGGGTCCGGTTGTAAGAACCATACCAAATGGTCTTTTTAGAGCTTCCATTATCTTATCGTAAGAATAACCAACAAAACCAAGATCTTCTATTTTCTTTAATCCAGAATATGAATCTAAAATACGAATAACAACCTTTTCTCCTGAAGTGGTTGGAAATGTTGAAACACGAAAATCCACTGGATGATCATACATTATCTGTCTAAATCTTCCATCCTGAGGTATTCTTGATTCATCTATCTTAAGATTTGATAATATCTTAATCTTAGAAACTATGGCGCTGTGAGTCTCCTTTGGCAAGTATAAAGATGCGTGCAACACACCATCAACTCTAAATCTTATACGCGTATTATCATCAATCGGCTCAATATGTATATCGGATGCTCCTCCTTCATAAGCATGTTTAAAAATCACATTGACTATTTTATTTATTGGGGCCTCCGCAAGAATTTTACTACCATCGTCCGAATTGATTTTTATCTCAGGAACCACATCTTCTTGAATTTCTGAAATAGCCTCTTGCACTTTAACTCCAATAGCAGAGTATTGTTTAAATAGAGAGTCAAATTGAGTATTCGTTATTAAAAAAATATTAGCATTGAGATTTTTACTTGTTAAAATAAATTTCACAGCATCTGATGCCATCATATCTTGCGGATGAACCATACCTAATTCCAAAAGTGACCCCTCTTTCTTAAGCGGTATGAATTTATATGTCTTTGCCGTTTCTTCCGGGATTTGAGATAAAGCCCAACTTGTAATGCGATAATCTTCGGCTATCTCTTTAAGTGGTACTCCGTAAAACTTACTTTTTGCATTAAAAATAATATCTTCCGAAAACTTAGTCAATAAAAAATCCTCCTCTGTCATTTTAGAGGTGGTTAAATTTTGCCTTAAAAGCTTAGCATCGTTTTCTGATACTTTGCCTAAAGCTATTAATATATCTATGAGTGTTTTTTGCATAAAAAAATATCAATTCATCATTTAAAAAGTATTAACGAATGGATTACCTCTTCCTGGACTCACCATCTCACTGCTTGCAGGTTCATATTTTTTTAAAGAGGAGTAAAAAGGATTTTTTAATTCATCTTGTATTCTTTTTATATCTTTTTTCACTTTATCAACAATAATCCTTGATGCTTCAGCAGAAGAAATAACGCCAACTGATGTCTTTTTTACATCATCAACAACAGAGATAATGGGTGCCTTTTTAAAATAAGAGTTATAAATCATAACAAAAACTATTAAAGTTGAGATTATTAAAATAATCGTCATTAAATCTTGCTTCGTTTTTTCATTTTTCGGTAAAAAGTTTCTAATTGAAATATTCATAATTAAGATTGATAATAAAGACTTATATTCATCTCAAATTCAAAAATTGGATCTAAAGATAATCCGACTTCATCTTTCGTCTCTTTGTTTCTATCCTCATCTTTTTTATTATTGGAAAATTTGATATCTATTATATCCATAAGAGGATTACTACTTTTTATATCTTTGCTAAAATTTAAAAATGAATTATAAGATCCTAAAAGAAACAACTTAACATCTATAATTGAGTATTTACCTGTTTTTTGAGATTTTGCCACCGGATTTGAGAATTTCACATCCTTCATTAGTAGTCCATTTCTAGAAGCAATATAATCAAGTCTCACAAGGACATCAGATGTATTTTTAGATGCTGGTAAGATAGAATCTATTTTTTGAATACTTTTTAAATCTCCTTCTGATTCTTTAACTATATTTCCAATATCTTTTATAAAAGCGCTATAACCATCAAACTCATTATTTTTTACAATAAGAGACTCTGCTGTAACTTTGACTTCGGCATATTTTGGTTCAATAAAAATAATATAGATAATCACAGCGATGATAAGAAAGATTGTCCCTGTTATGTATTCCTTATTCATAAAAACTTACTTTTTAATCTTTAAGTTTAATTCAAATTTAACATTATCATTAACTAAAGAGATATTGGAAATATCGTAGCTTAATATATTCTTCTCTCCGGCATACATCATCACTTGCTCTGATAAAGACTTAGGTGTCAAAGCAATACCGGTTAATTTTGCTTCACCTTGAACTAAATTTATATCTGCATCTTTATAATAAACTTTAGGATGAACTGATTTTGCAATTACCGCTAAAGATGCGTTCGCATCCGTATGCAACTCTCTCAAATATTGAATAACATCTAATTGACCGCCCATCTTACTTAGCCTGCCAGCTTCATTTGAAGCATTTTCAATACTTAGACTCTCTATGGCAATGGAAACCTGCTTCAAATTCTCAGCTAATGTGGCGTGATAGAAAAAAAGACCAACATATGAACCTATACTCACTACGAGAAGTATTATGGAAACAGTAAGAAAAATACTAGGGATTCTACTTTCCTTCAAAACCACTTCGTAATCACTTTGTAATAATGAAATATCTGGCATTTTTTAGGTTTTAAGTTATAGCTGTTAGCTTTTATGTTTTAACTTTTTAATTATACTACATTAACAATATATATTCAAAATAAAAAATTCCTAGCACCTAAAACCTATTTCCGCATCGCAAGTCCTAAGGCAATAGCAAAAGATGGACCTATATCTTTCAAAATATTCTCTAATTCTTTTGGATAGATAATACCTGAAAATGGATCAACAACAACGACCTCTAAATTTAATCTATCTGCAAAATATTCCTTGAGGCCAAACATATTAGCAGAGCCTCCACTTAAAATAATCTTTTCCATTCTAACATTAGACTTATTAAAATAACTGCTCATAATTCTATCTGCTTCTGCTGTAATAATATTTATAGTATGAAAAACATCTCTTGCCATCTCTTTTTGTCCGGGCGTCATATTTAAACCCATCGTTTTTTTAAGACTTTCCGCCTTCTTATAATCTCCACCTGAAAAACCTAAAAATGCTTGCGTTATAGAACTGCCTGATATATCGTAATTATGAGATAATCTCACAACACCGTTATCTACTATACAAAAATTAGTAGACTTTAAACCCAAATCAATTATCATGACTGTCTCTTTAAGATTTTTAAGAACAGACCGCACCATTGGAAGCGTTTCCACCTCCAAAGATACAAGTTTGACACCTGCTATATTTGCTATATTAAAATATTTATCTCTTACTTCATTCGGTATCGCCACTAAAAGAATCTGTAATATATTATTACCGGATGCATTCTCTTTTCTTCCTATAATATTATAACTCAAAACAACTTGATTAACAGGAATCGGGACATATTGTCTAGCTTGGAATTCTATAGCTTTTGTCAATTCATTTCTTGGTAAATCAGGCATATCTATAATGATTGAGAAAGATGAGAATATAGGAACACTCATAACCACTCTCTTTGCCTTTGCACCAGACTCTAATATTATCTTTTTTAATAAAAAGGCAACATCATTATCCAACATTTTTAATGAATCTCCTGATTCTTTATTCTCATTTTTTGAAAAAAAATGAATTTCACCATAAGTATCAAGTTTATATTTTAATCCGCTCCTGGTAAGCTGAACTATTTTTATTGATGATGTGCCTATATCAACACCTAAAAATGTATGTTCACGAAAAATACTTAAAAAATCTATTTTTGAATTTAAGTTTAGTTTCATTTGAAAAAATTTATGGTCTTTGTTCTTGAAATTTTGGAGCTGGCTTTCTCACAGCTAAAGTTTTTATTATTTGGCAAGACTCTCCTACATCAAGTGTATTAAAGCCTACTCCCCATATATTTAATTGGGCTATTTTTGTTCCTGAAGTAGGAAAATTTACTACTGGATCAGCAGAAGCATTTGATGACCCGCCAACATAAGTCGCGCCAGGAACAATATCCCATAAAAATGTATCACCATCCACCGATGTACAATCCCTAGGAAGATCGTTACCAGCAATAGCATCGTAATCATAACATACCGCAAAACCACCGCTTATAAAATCTATATCTATATCAGGAAAAACTAGAAGCGGATCCCAAGTAAAATCAACTACAGGTCTCTTATTAAACTCTATTAAAACATCTGGACTCCCTGCCATATCCGTGAAAGAAGAATCCACTCCGGCGGTATTTGTAACTTTTATACTCCAGTTATAACCTGTATCAATACCAACAACTCCGCTTCTATCAAGTGGGGCTCCGGTATATGTAATAGAGCGAGATTCACCAGGAGATACAGATAGAAGTCCTGATATGCTACTAAAAGGAAGAACATCCCCAACCTTAGTCACTACTATTTCATAACTAGTCATAGGATAATAATTAGAAGAATCATAAGTGAATACGAATACCGGAGTTCTATTATCAACACAATAATCCAATATTGATACTGAGTTTGCCGTAACAGTTGGAGTAGTTGGAGCGGTTGTAACGCCATAAGTTGGACCCTTAAATGATACCCAATCAATAACTACATCACCCCATGCGCTCCCTGAAAACTCTCCTGTTGCTAAAGAAAATAATACCTGATAATAAGATGTGCCGCAAACACCTGAATTAAGACAAGAGAGAGATATCCAGCCATCCCAGCCACCACCGCTAGTATTAAGCGCTCTTGCCCAACCTAGAACATTACCACCAACAATCCTTGGCTGACACTCTACATCACCTGGAAATATATCTGGACAACCTGCTAAATCTGCAATATTAAAAGATATCCAACCTACTGAATCAGACCAAGCTTTTCCTGAAAGATTATCGGTTGGCGTATCTAGCAAAATACCATAAGTAATAACAGGATCCAGAGCTGGCGGACATCCGACTCCTCCATCAGAAAGACCATCACCATCTTTATCACAATTAGGAACAAAAGATATCCAACCAATACTACCTGACCAAGCGGCTCCAACAATCTTAACTGGATGACTTGAAGCCTGAGCCGGCGAATTACGATTATAATTCCATTGAGAAAAAATAAAAGAAAGTGAGATCACAAAAAATAGAACGGCAAAAAACGCCTCTAACTTTCTAAATTTGTAATACTTTTTCTTTTTCATTAATATCATTATACAAGCTTTTTAAAAAAAGATAAAGTGGTCTTACGAATATAAAAAAATATGATATTTCCATCTTAAGAGCTATTGCCCGATTACCTTGCAAAGAAACGTAATAAATGTTATAAAAAAGAATGGAAGCAGAACAAAAAATTTTTGAAAAATTTACATCGCATGCAAAAAATATATTTTTTATCGCGATGTCAGAGGCTATATCTAAAAAATCAGAACTCGTAACTCCTGAGCATATTTTAAGTGCAATTTTAAAAGAAAAAGGTTGTCTTGCCTATAATATACTTCTAGTAAATGGCGTTAAATTAAAATACAAAACGGTAAAAAAATTAAAATTCAAACTTCATGATCTTATTCTTAAAAAACTAGATGACTTATCAAAAAATATTCTCGTAAAATCAGTCACTACCGCATCTTTATACAAACATAAATATATCGGAACTGAGCATATTCTTTACGCCATATTTGAAAAAACAGAACTCTTAAAAAAAGATTTAAATTACGAAAAAATAAAAAATCAAATTAACGAAACATTAAAATCTTCTGTAAAATTTCAAGATTTAAAAGACTCCCCTTCAAATATTCCAACTAACGGATTTTTAAGTCAAACTATAACAAAAGAAGGAAAAAGACACTCCTCACAAAAAAATAAAAAAGGAATGGAATATAGTGAGAAATTCCCAGCCCTATCTTTTTTCTGTGATAATCTAAATGAGAGATGTAAAAATAAAAAAGAAACTCCTGTATTTGGTAGAGATAATGAGATTGAAAGAGTATCTCATATACTTCTACGCAGACTTAAAAATAATCCCTTGCTTATTGGAGAGGCTGGAGTTGGAAAAACAGCTATTGTAAGAGGACTTACTCAGAAAATAATAAAAAAACAAGTGCCGGCTCAACTTCTTGATAAAAAAATATTCTCTTTGGATATGGGTCTTTTGGTCGCCGGCACATCATTTAGAGGTGAGTTTGAAGCCAGACTAAAAGATGTACTTGAAGAAGCTGAAAATGAAGAGGTTATTCTATTTATAGATGAGATACATACGATAGTTGGAGCTGGCTCTGCATCAGGCTCTCTTGATGCGGCTAATATGATAAAACCTGTTCTATCTTCTGGAAATATTAAGGTAATAGCCGCAACAACGCCTGAAGAATATAAAAAAACGATAGAAAAAGATTCCGCTTTAGCAAGAAGATTTAATCCAATACGCATAAAAGAAGAAACTCCGGAACAAGCATTTAATACCATCTCTCATCTAAGAGATGCCTATCAATCACATCATAATATAAGTATATCAGATGAAGCTATCTCCTACGCCATCTTATGTTCAGAAAAATATTTTCCTAATAAAAAATTACCGGACAAAGCTCTGGATTTAATAGATGAAGCATCTGCGCATCTTAGTAATTCAAGCATTGCATCAGAAGAACAGCAGGAATTATCAGAAATTGAAAAAGATCTTGAGAATGTAAAAAATGAAAAAAAAGAGGCGATATTTAATGAGAATTATAAAACTGGAGCCGAACTGAAAAAAGTAGAAATATTTTTAACCGATGAGATAGAGAATCTAAAAAAGAATGTACTTAAAATAAATAACGCGCAACAAAGAAAAACACTTTCAAAGGAAGATATAGAAAAAACATTATCTGAAATATTAAATATGCCTACAGGTGAAAAAGAAGAGAAAAAAAAGATATTAAATCTTAAAAAGAATTTACTAAAAAAGATTATCGGTCAAGACGAGGCTGTAAAAAAAGTTTCCGAAACGGTTATAAGAGCATTTGCCAACATACGAAATAAAGAAAGACCTCTTGCCTCTTTTATATTTTTAGGACCATCTGGTGTCGGAAAAACAGAACTTGCAAAGCAAATAGCAAAAGAGATATTTGGAAGCAAAAACGCATATAATAAAACATTTAACAACTTTATAAGAATAGATATGTCTGAATTTTCCGAACCGCATAGCATATCAAGACTTATCGGCTCCCCTCCAGGATATGTCGGATTTGAAGAAGGAGGATATCTCACTGAGAAAGTTAAAAATAATCCCCGATCTTTAATTCTTTTTGACGAGATAGAAAAGGCCAATCCTCAGATATTTAACATACTTCTCCAAATACTAGATGAAGGAGTCTTAACAGATTCAAGCTCTCATACCATTGATTTTAAAAATACTATTATCGTTATGACATCTAATATAGGAAATGAAGAATTTAATAAAGAGTCTTTGGGATTTTTTGAAGAAGGAAGAAAAAAAGGAAGAAAACAATTTAAAAACACAAGAGAAAAATCTCAAAAATCCTTAAAAGAAATTTTAAGACCTGAATTAATAAACAGAATAGATAATATCATAACTTTTATTCCGCTTTCTTCAGAGTCTCTTGAAAAAATAGTTGAAAAAGAAATACTGGAATTTAAAAACTCTCTTAAACAAACGAGGACTCTTGATATTTCCATCTCTCAGGATGTACTTGCTCATTTAACGAAAAAATCGGAAAGCAAAAATGAAGGGGCAAGGATCGTAAGACGAATTATTGAAGAAGATCTTGAATTTCCTTTAGCTGAGAAAATTCTTGCCGGAAAAATCAAAGATAACCAAAAAATAAAGATATCTCTTGAAAAAAATAAAATCAAAATTTCTTAAAATTAAAAATTTAGTTCTTGATATATTCTTTCCGTCTTTTTGTGTTTCATGCAAAAAAGAAGGCTCTTTTTTATGTTCTTTGTGCGAAGAGAAAATAGAAATATTCGCCATACCTTCGCATATTTTAAAAATGTCAAAAATAGAAAGACTGTATTGCGCTACAGAATACAAGCAGAAACCTATAGAGAAATTAATCTATAATTTAAAATATCAATTTATAAGAGATGCAAAAAAAGAGCTTGGAAGAATTTTAATAAAACATCTTGAAATATCTGGATTTGAGAGAAACGACAACCAAATACTAGTGCCAATCCCACTTCATAAAAGACGCTTAAGATGGCGTGGATTCAATCAATCAGAGCTTTTAGCTCAAGAGGTCGGCATATATTTTAACATTCCGGTAGTGATAAATACTCTGCTCAGAAATAAATATACGGAACCGCAAACATTAAGAGATAATAAAAAAGAGCGAGAAGAAAATATGAAAAATGCCTTCTTATGCGAGAATGGTGAGGCTATAAAAGGCAAAGAAGTTATATTAATTGATGATGTCATAACAACTGGCGCAACGCTTAGAGAATGTTCAAAAGCTATTTTTAAGAAAAAAGCAAATAAAATAATAGCGATGGTTATTGCAAAATAAGAAAAAAAATGATAATTTAAAAGCTGTGTTCTCGGTAGTAGAGTGGAGGGGTGGCTGAGCGGTTGAAAGCGACAGTCTTGAAAACTGTTATACGTTTATAGCGTATCAAGAGTTCGAATCTCTTCCCCTCCGCCCTCTTACTGAAATATATTTTAAAAACTTATAAGCGCCCATAGCTCAGTTGGTAGAGCAGTCGCCTCTTAAGCGAACGGTCATAGGTTCAAATCCTATTGGGCGCACACAACATTTTTTTATTCCCTTTGTGGATAATCATGTTTTGTGGTATCATTTCAATAGTACTAAAGCTCTTATGATACTGCAACATAATAGTACTATAAAAGATTACATATGGCAAAATAAGATTATCCACTTTCAAAAAATCTGAAAAAGTTGCGCGAAAAGAAAGGACTTTCGCAAGATCGGCTCGCAAAGCTCGCCGATATAGCCAACAATACGATTATCAAAATTGAACAGGGCGAGAATATAAACCCGCGACTTGATACAC